>NZ_PIPF01000005.1:0-200572 GCF_004025845.1 Janibacter hoylei PVAS-1 | reverse complement strand
TAAACCCGGGGCGATCCAGTGTATGGTCACTGCATGCTGAACAGTGCTGCTCTCCTGGACGTGCTCAATCGCTTGGGTAGGGCGATGGCGGATCCGACTCGAGCGCGGATCTTGGTGTCGTTGTTGCAGGAGGCGAGCTATCCGGCCCAGTTGGCTCGTGATCTCGATCTGAGCCGCACGAATGTCTCCAATCACCTCGCGTGCCTGCGTGGCTGCGGGATCGTGATCACCGTGCCGGAAGGCCGTCGGACCCGCTACGAGATCGCCGATGCGCATCTGACTCGGGCGTTGGAGTCGTTGATGGACGTGGTCTTGGCGGTCGACGACGGGGTCCCCTGCATGGACGCGAACTGTGACGTGCCGTTGTGCTGCGGGACTACACCTGCGCTGGTTGCCGATGAGCAGAGGGTCTGACGATGAGTGATGTGTGCTGCGGAACGGACGGGCCCGTCGCTGAGGATCTCGCGCCGTGGTGGCGTGATCAGGGCTTGGCACTGCCAGCCGCCGCTGGAGTGCTGTGGCTGACCGGACTGCTGCTGGAATTCGGCGGCGCCGAGGGCCTGAGCGTGCTGTCCTACGCGATCGGCTTGGCTGCGGGTGCCTGGACGTTTGCTCCGGCAGCGATCCGCCGCCTAATCACGGGGCGTGGGCAGGGCCGGTTGGGTGTGGGCCTGCTGATGACGATCGCCGGTACAGGCGCCATCCTGCTGGGGCACGTGGGCGAGGCAGCAGCGTTGGCCTTTCTGTTCTCGATCGCCGAGGCACTTGAGGACCGCGCCATGGACCGGGCCCGTCACGGGCTGCGGGCGTTGTTGTCCCTCATCCCGGAAACCGCTGTCGTTTCACGAGCGGGAACGGACGAGCGGATCCCCGCCGAGCAGGTTCGGCGGGGCGATGTTCTTCTCGTCGGCGCTGGCGACCGGGTCAGCACAGACGGCGTCGTCGAGGCGGGTCACTCGTGGCTGGACACCTCGGCAATCACCGGAGAGTCGATCCCCGTCGAAGTCGCGCCCGGCGACGAGATCGCGGCCGGATCGGTCAACACCTCGGGCACGTTGCGCATCACAGCAGTCGCCGACGGGCGCGACAACTCCCTGACCCAGATGGTCGAGCTCGTCGAGCAGGCTCACGCGAACAAGGGCGATCGTGCGCGCCTGGCTGACCGCATCGCCCAACCACTCGTCCCATTGGTGCTGCTGGCCGCTGCTGCGATCGCGGCGTACGGCTTCGTCGTGGACGACCCACAGACGTGGATCGAGCGTGCGCTGGTGGTGCTGGTCGCGGCCTCACCCTGCGCCTTGGCGATCGCGGTCCCGGTCACGGTGATCTCAGCGATCGGCTCGGCCAGCAAGTTCGGGGTGATCATCAAGTCCGGAGCGGCCTTCGAGCAGCTCGGGACGATCCGCACGATCGCCTTCGACAAAACAGGCACCCTGACTCGCAACGAGCCCCGGGTGGTGGCCACTCACGCGGCCAACGGTCACACCGACGCGGAGGTGCTCTCCTTGGCAGCGGCACTGGAGGCCACCAGCACCCACCCCCTGGCGGCGGCGGTGGTCGCTGCCTCACCAGATCATCCTGCGGCGAGCGACGTCCACGAGCACGCCGGACACGGTGTCACCGGGTTGGTGGACGGACTCCGGGTACGCGTTGGCAGCCCCCGCTGGGTCGCCCCGACCGACCTGAGCGGGCAGGCCGACGCTATGGCCAGTCAAGGCATGAGCCTCATTGTGGTCGAGGTCAACGATCAAGCGTGCGGCGTGATCGGCGTCCGCGACGAGCTGCGCCCTGAGGCAGCCCAGGCCATCTCCGCCCTGCACCAGCAGGGGGTGTCCACCGTGATGCTCACCGGTGACAACGCACGCACCGCGCAGGCCATCGCCAGTGAAGCCGGCATCCGAGAGGTTCACGCGGAGACCCTGCCCCAGGACAAGGCCGACCACATACGCGCCTCGATGGCCACGGCCCCGACGGCGATGATCGGCGACGGCATCAACGACGCGCCCGCGCTGGCCACGGCCACCGTCGGTATCGCGATGGGCGCCAGCGGTTCCGCCGCCGCAGTCGAGTCCGCAGACGTTGCCTTCACCGGCCACGACCTGCGGCTGCTGCCACAAGCCCTCGCACATGCCCGCCGCGGACGAGCGATCATGACCCAAAACGTCGTCCTGTCCGTGGCCCTGATCGCGGTCCTCTTCCCGCTCGCCCTGTTCGGCGTGCTGGGTCTGGCCGCGGTCGTGCTGGTCCACGAGGTCGCCGAGGTCATCGTCATCGCCAACGGTTTGCGAGCCATCCGCACCCAGCGCCATTCCCAGCCTGAGGCCAGAATCGATGACTACTCTGCGCGCCAGCAGCGCCCTTCGATGATTGGAACCCGATGAGCAAGAGCCTGAAACTGTCCATGGCCATGATCGTGGCGGTTCTGGTGGCATTGGTCGCTGCGGTGACGTTCAGCCGGGCCGGCGAAGAAGCGGCACCCACGGGGTCCGGAAGCGGGGCGTCCGCGCCCTTGGTGCGCGATGACAGCCCCCGCCTGACCTCCGGCAAGAAGGCAGTGTTCGTGGAGTACCTCGACTTCGAGTGCGAAGCGTGCGGTGCAGCCCACCCCGTCATGACAGACCTGCGAGAGAAGTACGGCAAAGACGTGACCTTCGTGGTGCGCTACCTCCCCCTCCACGGAAACTCGATGAACGCGGCACTGGCTGCCGAGGCCGCCCGTGAACAGGACAAGTTCGAGGAAATGCACGACAAGCTCTTCGAGACGCAGGCCGAGTGGAGCCACTCTGAATCGTCCAAGGAGAAGACCTTCGAGGGATATGCCCAGGAGCTGGGGCTGGACATGAAGCAGTACCGCGCCAGCCTGAAGGACCCCGCCGCCGCGCAGCGCATCGAGCAGAGCAAGAAGGACGCCCAGACACTGGGCGTCACCGGCACCCCCACGTTCTTCCTCGACGGCGAAAAGATCGAGCCGACCACCATCGCCGACTTCGAGACCAAGCTTGATGCCGCAATCGAAGACTGAGCCGACCGTCGTCACTCCGGCGGCTGCATTCAACGCACGCGGACTGGGCTGGCTGTACCTCGTCGGGGGCCTGGTCGGGCTGCTCTGCGCCGTCGTGCTGCTCGTGGAGAAGATCGAGCTGCTCAAGAACCCGGACTACGTCCCCTCGTGCAGCATCAACCCGATCCTGTCCTGCGGCTCGGTCATGGTCACCCCTCAAGCCGACGCCTTCGGTATCCCAAATCCGCTTATCGGAGTCGCGGGGTTCGCAGCCCTTGCCATGCTTGGAGCAGTCCTGGTCAGTGCCACAAGCCTTCGTGCATGGTTGTGGGTGGCGACCCAGGCCGCGGTGACCCTCGCGGTGGTGTTCATTCACTGGCTGATCTTCCAGAGTCTGTACGTGATCGGCGCACTGTGTCCCTATTGCATGGTCGTGTGGGTCGTGACCATCGCCGTCTTCTGGCACACCACCATTCACAACCTTCGGCGTCACCGGGGCACCGTCGCTTCGCCCACGCGCCGCGGTGTGGCGATGCTCATCGAGTACCGCGCAGCGGTCTTGACCGCTTGGTACCTGGTGATCGTCGTGCTCATCGCTATCAGGTTCTGGGACTACTGGGTCACGCTCCTGTGATCACTGACCCGTGGACCGAATCGCCATCACGCCGAGAGGCCGAGCGGCATCCTCCAGCCGCCTCGGCGCTGACGAACGACGACCCCGATACCTCGCCGCGCATCCACGCACGCGCGGCGACGACCTCAGGAGCATGAGACCCGAATGACCGCACGCTGCCCCTCCCGCCGAAGTCTCCTCGCCGCGGCCGGTGCTGTCGCTGCCACCGGTGGTCTCGCCGCGTGCTCCTCATCCGGTGCCAAGGATGAGCAAGACCTCGGCTATCGATCCGGGGACGGCAGCGTGACCGCTTTCGACGAGACCCAGCGCGGCGAACCCGTCGAGCTCGCTGGTGAAACGCTTGACGGCCAGACGTGGGACAGCGCCGATCACCGCGGCCAGGTCGTCGTCGTCAACGTCTGGGCCAGCTGGTGCGGACCCTGCGCCAAAGAGGCCCCACACCTCGTCGCGCTCAACAAAGAGCTCAAGGGCGATGACGTGCAGCTCGTCGGGATCAACTTCCGAGAGTCCTCCGTGGAGACCGGCAGATCACAAGCCAAGACGTGGGGCTTCACCTGGCCCTCGATCTACGACAAGTCCGGCACCACCTCGATCGCCATGCAAGGCAAAATGACCACCCAGCCCTCCACCGCTGTCCTCGACCGCCAGGGTCGTATCGCTGCGGTTGTCCTCGGAGCGACCACGCAGTCGACCCTTCAAGGCCTGATCGAGGACACCCTCGCCGAGGAGGACCGATGATCGTCGCTTTCACGACCGGGCTCAGTGACCAGGTCGCCAGTGGGGCTCTGCCTCTCGCGGCGCTCGTCGCGGCCCTCGCGGGGCTCGTTTCCTTCGCCACGCCCTGCGTGCTGCCCCTCGTACCGGGCTATCTCGGCTACGTCACTGGCCTGTCCGACGTAGCACTGGAGAGGCGCAGCCGTGGCCGGATGGTCTTGGGTGCGTTGCTGTTTATCCTCGGCTTCACCATCGTTTTCGTTCTTGCCTCGATGTTCGTGGCCACCGCCGGCCGCGCGCTCGTGGAGCACCGAGAGCTACTGATGCGCATCGGGGGCGTAGTGGTGATCCTCATGGCCCTGGTCTTCCTCGGCGCCGGTTCGCAGCGGACCTTCCGCCTGACGATCAAGCCCGCCACTGGCCTGGCCGGGGCCCCTGTCCTCGGGGCCGTCTTCGGCCTGGGCTGGGCGCCCTGCATGGGCCCGACTATCGCCGCGGTCCTCGCGCTCAACCTCGCCGGCGACGCCTCGATCACCCGAGCTGTCGTTCTCGCCGTGGCCTACTGCCTCGGGCTGGGACTGCCCTTCATCCTCATCGCCGCGGCCTACGAGCGCTGGGCCCCGGTCTCGTCGTGGCTGCAACGACACCAGCGCGCGATCCAGGTCGTCGGCGCCACCCTGCTGATCATCGTCGGGACACTCCTGCTCACCGGCGGCTGGGATGCGATCGTCCAGCGGCTGCAAACCAGACTCATAAGCGACTGGGAAGTGCCCCTCTGATGTGAAGGAGCATGGCTCACTGCTGTCAGGGCGTGAGTCGGGTCCCGAGCGCTCACGGCCGTCGGCTGCGCAGGCGGCTCAAGTGCCTCGGCCCAGTGTCGGCAGCGCTCAAAATGAGGCCGAAAGTTCTGGCTCGGCTACTTTGCGCGACGCCCTCCCCAAGGCGAGGTTCGTGCAAAGTAGGCCGCGTGTCGTATGCAATCTGCGCTGCATCTCGACACTAGTGTCGAGAAGCGCCCTAAATCAGAGCAAGACGACTTCTATCTAAGATGCGAGGATCCGACGGCACTAGGACGCCAGACTTCTGGTGCTCGGACGCCGCGCGGGCAGGGGCTACTGCCGACCGCGTCTCCCTCGGTCTGCTTGCGGTACTGAAGCTCGAGTGGGGGGAGCGCTTGGCTGGCCGTAGATGGGCGGCTGTTAGTCACCGCTGGGTGAGGCTGGGTCGTCGTCGACTTGGCGGTCTGTCGCGTTCACGGTTGAGATTCGTCGCTCGGCCGACCCTCATCGACAATGGCGTTCAACTGGACTTTCGGGCGGATCGCCTCAGCCTCGTCGACCGCAGCGCGCTGCAATTACGACCTAGCCGCTGTGACTCCCACGGCCAAGACCGTCGCGACTCCAGCCCCCGCCACGAAAGCCTTCGGCATGGCCCTGAATGCTGCCGACCTCTCGATGCTCTCGATGAGCATATCAACGCCGCCCGCTTCCTTCGCGCGGACCACGATGTCTTCGTACGCGCCTAGGTTTCCCACTTGCCACTCCCATCTCGGGCGCGCTGGTCACGGGCCCGTCGACTGCATCGGCTGTTGATTCCAAGCTCGCCCGAATGAGGCTGGAATACCTGGGCTCCTGAGCTGTGCTGTCAAGAGGTGCCAAGGGGCGGGCCCGTGGTTCCTGACACGGAGGCGCGAAGCGTGAACTGTTGAGCGTGTTGCCAAGCACGATCGATGTAGGGCTTTTCGGTGGATATGTCGCATTCTCTAGTCTATTTAGTCTATCGATTCTTTCTGTTCAATTCGAGCGAATCCTGCGACATTGAGCGACGAAGCTCACTGAAACATCTTGTGCTCACCGGGACTGCTGCACGCGTAGGTGACATCTGATCTGGCTTGCCCGCAGCCTCCTCGCCGCGCCGACCACGTGCCGGCGCGGCGAGGGGTCCTGCCGCCGACATCCCACGACAGGCGACTCATAGAATGTGGGCCATGGCCCCCGACCACAGCGCGCGCACGCAGGTTGGTCGCACGCTTCAGCCTCCATGGGGCCTGCTGGTTCTGGGGCTGGCCACCGCGGTGGTCGCAGGCATACTTGCCATGCACGGATTCTCCGTCGGCCATCACATGCCGGGCGAGGTCTCCACGCAGCAGGTGGACTCGAGCACGAGCCACCACACGCATCAAGACCCAGCGAGCTCGGGCGCACATTCATGTCCGTCCCCCGGCTGCGACGAGCAAGGCTCAATGGCCGCGATCTGCTTGTTCATGCTGCTGTGGCTGGTGACCCTCGTGCCACGGCGCGGTGGCTCCTCGTGGCGATGGCAACCCCCGTGGGTGACCTGGCTCGCTGCCCAGTCACCACCCCCACCGGGGCACCTGTCACGCGTTTCGTTGATTCGGCTGTGCATCAGCCGAACGTGAGCATGCGTCTCGCGTCCGACCACGCCACACGGCGTCGCCGGACGCAGTCCTGCCCGATCAACACCAGACAAAGGAACCGCGATTTCGCATGCGCAAGAACACCATCACCAAGACATTGGCGACCGCCGCGGCAGCCACCCTCATCGTCAGTGGCTGCTCCCAAGGCAGTAGCAGCCACGGCTCCCACGGCGGCAGCGAGAGCGGCAGTAGCCAGGCGTCGGCACAGTTCAACGACGCCGACGTCACCTACGCCGAAGGCATGATCATGCATCACCAGCAGGCCGTGGAGATGTCCGACATCATCCTCGACAAGTCCGGGGTCAACCCCGACGTGGTGGAGATGGCCAAGCAGATCAAGAAGGCCCAAGGGCCAGAGATCAAGGAGATGCAGACCTGGCTCAAGGACTGGGGTCAGGACGACTCCGGCCACAAGGGCCACGGTGGTGACTCCGGCTCCGGAGACGAGATGAGCCATGACGGCATGGTCAGCCCCGAGGACATCAAGAAGCTCAAGGCGGCCGACGGCGAACAAGCCTCCACGCTGTTCCTCGACCAGATGATCGAGCACCACCAAGGCGCCGTGAAGATGGCCAAGGACCACCGCCGGGACGGGGAGAACCCCGACGCGGTGGAGCTGTCCAAGAACGTCATCAGCGACCAGAACGCTGAGATCAAGGAGATGCGCACCATGCGCGACTCGCTCTGACTGCTCCCAACGGGCCCGGCCGGCTGTGCGCCGGCCGGGCCCCCCCACACATCGAAGGTCCTGATCCAATGTTCACCAGTTCACGCACCCCCCAACAGATCAGCCGGCGCACCCTCCTCCTGGCCAGCATCGGGTCGGCGTCCTTGCTGACCGCCTGCGCGGACGAGGGCCCGGCGCCCACCGCGAAAGAGACGTCGATGCCCGCGAAGGTCGCCGACTACGGAGTCGACCCGGAACAACTGGTGATGACTGTGTACAAGGATGCCTCCTGCGGGTGCTGCGGCGGATGGGTCGCCCACGCCGAAGACAACGGGTTCACCATCACCACCGAGCACCCCGAAGCCCTCCACGAGGTCTGGGAACGCCATGACATCGCCTTGGACATGCAGTCCTGCCACCTGTCGCTCACCTCCGACGGAGACGTCTTCGTCGGACACGTCCCGGCACGATTCGTCCTGAAGTACCTAGCCGACCCACCGAAGGGCGCACGCGGCCTGAGCGTGCCAGCCATGCCTGTCGGGACGCCCGGCATGGAGCAGGAAGCCGAGTTCGACCCCTACAAGGTCATGCTGCTCACCGACGGCGAACCAAAGGTCTTCGCCGATGTGAGGAAGGCATCACAACAGCGGGTCTGACTTCCGACCGAAGGTGGCTCAGGAGGAAACAGTCAACGTCCCGCAACCACTCCTAGGTCGGGGTGGGCATGCCCACCAGGCAACCGTGATGGAGCCGAACGGCCGACGAAGTTGGGCAGGGCTGCGGAGGCCTACTTTGCACAGCCGTGCCATCAGGGGCGGTCTGTCCAAAGCGGGACGCGTGTCGTGGGCAATCTGCGCTGCTTCTCGACATCTAGTGTCGAAATGCAGCGAAGACTGCAGAGAGGGCCTTCGTTTGCAGCAAGAACCCAATGTTATGAGTTTGCATAATCTTCGCTTATGACTTCGGGTACGGAGCCCTGAATCGTGATGCCTCCGGGTTACCCCTCGCGGCATCAGCGAGCGAGGTATCCCGGCTCTTCCCCAGATGACGGTGTAGGTCGGCCGGGCGCGTCGGTCCGCAGATAGACGTCGAGATCTCCCGGCGAGGGAGGTTCCGACGCCATCCATCCGAAAGACCTCGACGTGACCGACGCTACCCCGCCGGCCGGCTTCGGCGGCCCTGACCTGACCGCCTTCGCGTCTTATCCCAATCGACTCTGATCGGGTCTGCTGATCCTCTCGACGAGAACGCAGCGACACCACAGCCACCCAACCCCGACCGTCCGGGAAGCCGGGACACGTCACACGGCCTGTGCGGCGGGCGTGTCGAGTGGGTCGTCCAGGGGCGACGCAGGAGCGTTGACGCGACGTGCTGAGAGGTGGTTCCAGTCGAGCACTAGCACACCGGCTACAGGCATGGCGAGAGGTCAGGAACGCCGTCGCTCCCTACGCAGGAGGGAGCGCAGAGTCTCGGCGTTCGCGTAGCCGACTCGTAGCGCGATCTCGGCGGAGGTGAGGTCCGTGGTTGCTGAGAGGTGCCGAGCTCGTTCGATGCGAAGCCGTTGGACGAAGCCGAGCGGAGTGAGGTTGAGCGCCGCACGGACTCGTCGTTCGAGGGTGCGCCGGCTGGTGCCAAGTGACTGCGCGACGAAGGCGACGTTGAACGGTTCGTCCAGGCGGGCGCGCACGAAGCGTTCGAACTCGACGACGATCGGGTCCTCGTGCCGGAGATGTTCGTAGGCGACGAAGGCCGCCTGCGACGGGCGCTCGTCGATGATGAGGAGCTTGGCGACATGTTGGGCCAGGTCGGGGCTGATCGATCGCACGAGTGAGAGCACGAGGTCGATGTGGGCGAACGCGGCGCCGGCGGTGACGAGGTTCCCGTCGGCCACGACCATGGTGTCGAGATCGAGGGCGACGGTTGGATAGCGCTTCAGGAACTCCGGCCCCAGGAACCAGCTGGTCGTCGCCCGCCGATGATGCATCCGTCCGGTCTCGGCGACAGCGAACACGCCGGTGCACGCCGCGGCGATCCGGGTGGTCGCCTCGTCGAGGCGCCCGAGCGAGGCGATGACCGAACGAGCATCTCGGCTCTGGAGGGCGTCGTTAGTAGCGGCGCCCGTAAGGGTTCCAAGCGCAGGGACGACGACCACGTCGAACTCTCCGGACTCCGACAGCGGGTGGTCCACCGACAGGGTCATCGATGCCGTCGTGGTCACTCGCCGTTTCGGTCCGAGGATGGCGAGTTCAATCGGGTCGATCCGCGGGTCGACATCGCCGCGGGCTCCGTCGGCCACCCGCACGATGTCGATGATCGACGCGATAGCCGAACCGAAGCAGCCGTCGATCGCGATCAGTCCGATACGCATGACGTAAACAATAGCAATACTGCCGTATACGCCACTCCCCACCGGCCCTCGCTCGTCATACGCTGAACTCGTCCCACGAAGAACCCCGATTTCAAGGAGAGTCCCTCATGTCCACACCCGCATCACTTCCGTATGCCTTCGTCGCCAAGATCGTCGCGGCCGATGGACAGCACGACGCGCTCGCCGATCTGCTCGCCGGCGCTGTCGCACTCGCCAACGAAGAAGTAGGAACGATTGTCTGGTTCGCGGTCAGGACCGACGCCGACACCTTCTGGATCTTCGATGCATTCCCCGACGAGGCCGCTCGCGACGCCCACGCCAACGGCGACATCGTCGCAGCCCTGATGGCCAACCAGCACCTCCTCGGCGCAGCACCCGAGATCCTGGCGGCCGACGTCCTCGCGTCCAAGCTCCCGTAGTCCGCCAACGCACGAGACGATCGCGCCCCGCCGAGCCGTCGCCAGGTCGCGACGCAACGCCATGCTGCGTAGCCGAGCGGTGCGAGGCCTATCGGCACACGGACAGGATGCCGGCCGCGAGCGTTCGGCCGGCGAGGGGTCCGTCGCAGAGGAGAGCGACGTCGGTGTCGGGCAGAGCCGTGAGGCCAGCGCATCGCGCGACCACCAGAACCGAACAGCCCCTGACCTGCATTTCCGCAGGTCAGGGGCTGTTCGCCGTGGCCGAACTATGCGATCTCGGCGACCACGACGACGGCGAGCACCATCGCGACCGCGGGGGCATGACGTGCCGCCGCCGCGGACAATCCAGATCATGTCGGGTTCGGTGACACGCGCTTGACTCGGCCGTGACGCACTGTGAGTGTGAAGGAGTCAGAAGTTCACCACGCACCACAATTGGAGACTCGCCATGAAGGCTGTTGTCTATCAGGGGCCCAGAGATGTCGCGGTCACGGATGTTCCGGACGCGAAGATCGAGCGCCCCACCGATGTGCTGGTCAGGATGACAACGACCAATATCTGCGGCTCGGACCTGCACATGTACGAGGGACGGACCTCCTTCGAGGAGGGCCGCACCTTCGGCCACGAAAACATGGGGGAGGTGGTAGAGATCGGTAAGGGCGTCGAGAAGGTCCAGGTCGGCGACCGGGTCGTGCTGCCCTTCAACATCTCGTGCGGATTCTGCAAGAACTGCGAGCGCGGGCTCACGAACTACTGCCTCACCACCCAGCCTGACCCGTCTGCCGCCGGTGCGGCCTACGGTTTTGCAGAGATGGGCCCGTACGGCGGCGGCCAGGCCGAGCTGCTCCGGGTGCCCTTCGGCGACCACAACGCACTGCGCCTGGGCGAGGACGCGGAGGAGAAGGAGAATGACTACGTCATGCTCTCCGACATCTTCCCCACCGGTTACCACGCCACCGAGATGGCTGGCGTGATCCCGGGCGACAGTGTCGTGATCGCTGGAGCCGGTCCGGTGGGTCTGATGGCTGCGCTGTCCGCGACGATCAAGGGCGCCGCGAAGGTCATGGTGGTCGATCGCCACCCCGACCGGCTCGCGCTGGCCGAGCAGATCGGAGCGATCGCCATCGACGACTCCAAGACCGACCCCGTGCAGGCTGTGCTGGACGAGACCATGGGGCTCGGAGCCGACCGTGGCTGCGAGTGCGTGGGCTACCAGGCCCACGACCCGCAGGGGAACGAAGACCCGGCTGCCACCTTGAACATGCTCATCAACTCGGTGCGTTTTACCGGCGGGATCGGCACCGTCGGCGTGTTCGTCCCCGAGGACCCGGGGGCCAAGGGCGAATTGGCCAAGCAGGGCAAGGCGGCCATCGACTTCGGCACCCACTGGTTCAAGGGACAGACCATGGGCAACGGTCAGTGCCCGGTCAAGAGGTACAACCGCCGGCTGCGTGACCTGATCGCGGCTGACAAGGCGAAGCCGTCCTGGATCGTCTCCCACGAGATCTCGCTGGACCAGGCCGCCGACGCCTACAGGAACTTCGACTCCAGGTCCGAGGGCTGGACCAAGGTCGTCATCAAGCCGGGTATGTCCGACGGAAAGAAGGCAAACTGACATGGCAGCAAATCTGCAGGGCAAGAGAGTCGCGATCCTCGCCGCGGACGGGGTCGAGCGCGTCGAACTCGAGCAACCCCGCGAGGTTCTGGACAAGGCCGGCGCTCGGACCGAGGTCCTCTCGCTCGATGAGGGCGAGATCCAGGCCCGCGAAAACGACCTGGACCCGGCGGGGACGTTCGGCGTCGACGGGCTGGTGGCTGAGGCCTCGGTGGCCGACTACGACGCCTTGGTGCTTCCGGGCGGCACGGTGAACCCCGACCAGCTCCGGGTCGACAAGGACGCTGTCGCCTTCGTCCGGGACTTCGTCGAGAGCGGCAAGCCGGTGGCGGCGATCTGTCACGGACCGTGGACGTTGATCGAGGCGGGCGTGGCCACCGGTCGCACCCTGACGTCCTTCCCGAGCATCCGCACGGATCTGCGCAATGCCGGCGCGAACGTCGTTGACGAAGAGGTCGTGGTCGACAAGAACCTCATCACCAGCCGCTCGCCTGAGGACCTGCCGGCGTTCTCCGCGGCGATCGTGTCCCAGCTCGAGGGCACCACGACGAAGGAAGAGTAGCAGTCATGAGTGTGACCAAGGGACTGCTGGTCAGGTTCGACGCGCTGCCCGGCAAGGAGGACGACGTGAAGGAGTTCCTTGACAGCGGCCGTGCGCTTGTTGGGGAAGAGCCGGCGACCACTGCGTGGTTCGCGATCCGCCTCGGGCCCTCCTCCTTCGGGATCTTCGACGTGTTCCCCGACGACGCCGGACGTGACGCTCACCTGTCCGGTGCTGTTGCGGCAGCTCTCGGCGAAAACACCGGCACGTTGTTCTCCGAACCGACGATCGAGAAGCTCGACGTGTTGGGCTTCAAGCTTCCCGCCTGACACGACAAACCGGGATTACTGACCCCGACATGAGGGGCCGCTGCGCGCGGTGACTTCGGGCTGACACAGTCCGTTGACGTCGTGGCAGCGGCCCCTTCTCATGCGGCCTATCGCACATCCCTAACAGATCGAGGAACCGCGATGACAGGAACTGACAACGACGTTGCCACGACGCGTTCACCCGAGGTAGCAGTGATCGGGGGCGGGATCGTCGGTCTGTCGACGGCGTACGCGCTGCGGGAGCAGGGCGTTCCGGTCCGCTTGTACGAGGCCGGTGTGCCCGGCACGGGTCAGTCCGCAGGCGAGTCGCGGATCTTCCGGCACGCCCACGACGACCCGCGACTCGTCGCTCTCGCGCGCGAAAGCCGCGGCGTATGGGATGAGTGGGCCGAACACTTCGACGTCGAGCTGGTCTCATCAGATGGTGTCGTGGCGATCGGCGACAGCGCCCTGGCGCGGCTGCGGGTGCTCGACCAGGTCGGCGGCGTGGAAGCGCACGAGATCGATGCCGCCGAGCTCGCCCAGCGAATGCCGCTGCTCGCTGGGTACTCGGGGCCAGCGGTGCTCGACGAGTCGGGCGGCGCGATCCGCACCCGCACCGCGATCACGGCACTCGCGGGTGGCCTCGCAGATGCCGTCACCACCTCAGAGGTCATCTCCATCGATCCCCGTGCCGATGGGACGGTCGAGGTGCGCAGCGTCACCGACCGGGCTGTCTACTCCAAGGTCGTCGTGTGCGCCGGCCGCGAAACCGCCCGCCTGGCCCGCAGCGTCGGCCTGTCGCTGCCGGTTCGCCTTGCCGCACACGTCCGGCTGACCTTCGACGTGAAAGCCGCCGCCCCGGCACGAGTCGCGTGCCTGCAGGACAGCAGCGGCGTCTTCGGCGAAGTCGGCGTGTACGCGACCCCGCTACCGGGTAACAGCAGTTATTCGGTCGGACTCAGCGAAACCGTCGGCGTCCGCGACGACGGAACGTTCATCGACCCTGCGGCGATTCGATCGCTGGACGAGCGCGCACGCGAATACGTGACACGGGCGCTGCCCGGTCTCCACCCAGAGCCGCGCGATTTCCTTCACTGCTGGGTGACCGACCTCCCGTGGAGCGAGGACGGCGTGGCCGTGTGGGAGGCAGGCTCTGTCTTTTTTGTGGCCGGTCACAATCTGTTCAAGCAGGCACCTGCGCTGGGTCGCGCTCTTGCCCGGGCTGCGACCGGCGGCGGTCTCAGGGGCGAGCTCACGCCCGACGCGCGCCTCGGCGAAGCCCAGGACTAGTGGCCGTTGACCCACGGATGCGACGCCAGCGCTAGCTGGGGCGAGGTGGTGGAGTTGGTCCGCGGGCAGGGGCAAGGCCACCATCGCCCACGAGCTGATGATCAGCCTCAAGACCGTGCGCAACCACGTCTCCAACATCTTCGCCGAGCTCCACGTCTCCGACCGCTCCGCCGCCATCGGTTAACTGCCCGAAACGAGGGGGGTGCCATGATGCGTGGATGCCTGACCCACGGACACTTCTCGACGCAGAGCGAAGGGAGACCCTCGCTCGTCTCGCGACCCTCACCGGTGACTTCGATGCGCTCGTCGAGGCCAGCGAGGGGAGCAACGCCGACGACGAGCACGACCCGGAGGGGGCGACGATCGCCTTCGAGCGCTCGCAGGTCGATGCGCTCGCTCGGCAGGCGCGCGAGCACCTCCGCGAGATCGACGCTGCTCTGGCCCGCCTCGACGCAGGCGACTACGGCACCTGCGAGCGGTGCGGTCGCCCCATCTCGGCGGGTCGGCTCGAGGCGCGACCCACGGCGCGGACCTGCATCGATTGCGCTGCCCGCTGATCGCAGGTGGTGCGGATCAAGGACATCCCGTGCGCGAGCACGCGGGATGTCTGTGTCTTGGGCCAAGCGTCCCATCATGCCTCCGGGATCTCCCGGCCAAAGCTCTCCAGCGTGATGTCCTCCGGCTCGGGGCCACCGCGCTTGCCGGTGTCGAGGCCGTCGATGGCGGCCAGCTCGGTCTCGGAGAGCTCGATGTCGAAGACGTCGAAGTTCTCGGCGATCCGCGCGGGGGTCACGGACTTCGGGATGACCTGGCGGCCCTGCTGCAGGTGCCAGCCGAGCATGACCTGCGCGGGCGTCCTGCCGTGTGCGTCCGCGATCGAGCGGATCGTCTCGTTCTCGAGTGTGCTCGTGTGGCCGGAGTCGCGGTAGAAGGTGATGCCGCCGATCGGGGACCACGCCTGGCTGACGATCCCGAGCTCGTTGTTGCGGTCGAGCAGCGCCGACTGGCGGAAGTACGGGTGCACCTCGATCTGGTTGACGGCCGGCACGACCTCGGTCTCCGCGAGGAGCCGGTCGATGTGCTCGTGCATGAAGTTCGAGACGCCGATGGCGCGCACCCTGACGTCGGCGAGCAGCCGCTCCAGCGCTCGGTAGGCGCCGATCGTCGTGTCGAACTCGCCCGGCAGAGCCTGGTGCAGGACCAGCAGGTCGATCTGCTCGACGCCGAGCTTGCCGGCGCTCTTGTCGAAGGAGTGCAGCGTCTCGTCGTAGCCGTAGTCGCTGATCCAGATCTTCGTCTCGACGAAGACCTCGTCGCGGGCGAGACCGAAGCGGCGGATCGCCTCGCCGACCTCGCGCTCGTTGCCGTAGGCGGCGGCTCGGGCTGGCCACGGGTGTGGCGCTCAGCCGCGCAGCTTCGCCGCGCTCCGCTCAGCCGCGCAGCTTCGCCGCGCTCCGCTCGGGTGCCAGGTCCAGCCGCCGCAGCAGTTGCGCGTTGAGCGCGACGACGATCGTCGAGAGCGACATCAGGATCGCGCCGACGCTCATCGGCAGGACGAAGCCGATCGGGGCGAGCACGCCGGCGGCCAGCGGCACGGACAGCAGGTTGTAGCCGGCAGCCCACCAGAGGTTCTGCTTCATCTTGCGATAGGTCTCGCGCGAGAGGTCGATGACCGACAGGACCGAGCGCGGGTCGGAGCTGGCGAGCACGACTCCGGCAGAGCCGATCGCGACGTCGGTGCCCGCGCCGATCGCGAGGCCGACGTCGGCCTGCGCGAGGGCTGGGGCGTCGTTGACGCCGTCGCCGACCATGGCGACCTTCCTCCCTTCGTCCTGCAGCTGCGCGACCTGGGCCGCCTTGTCCTGCGGACGCACGCCGGCGAGGACGCGGTCGATGCCGAGCTCGGCGCCGACGGACTCGGCGACCGCCTGCGCGTCGCCGGTGATCATGACGACCTGGGCGCCGACGGCGTGCAGGGCGTCGACGGCTTCGCGGGACTCGGGGCGGATCTCGTCGGCGAGGCGCAGCGCCCCGATCACGTCGCCGTCGGCGAGGACGTGGAGGATGATCGAGCCCTCCTCCCGCCAGGCGTCGGCGACGGGCAACTCACCGAGAGAGTGCTGCTCGAGCAGGTAGGGGCCGCCGACCTCGACGGTCTCGCCGCCGACCTCGGCCCTGACCCCGACCGCCGGCGACGAGGTGAAGCCGCTCGCGGACGGCACCGTCAGCCCGCGGCGCTCGGCCGCGCCGACGATGGCCCGGGCGAGCGGGTGCTCGCTGTCGGCCTCGGCGGCCGCTGCCAGCGTGAGGACCTCCCCTTCGTCACGCCCGTGGGCCTCGATGCCGGTGACCGTGGGCTCGCCGCGCGTCAGCGTGCCGGTCTTGTCGAAGAGCACCGTGTCGACCGTGCGCATCGACTCCAGCGCGAGCCGGTCCTTGACGAGCACGCCTGCGCGAGCGGCGCGCTCGGTCGCGATCGAGACAACGAGCGGGATCGCCAGGCCGAGTGCGTGGGGGCAGGCGATGACGAGGACGGTGATCGTGCGCACGACCGCGTCGTCGGGCAGGCCGATGAGTGTCCAGACGAGTGCGGTGATGATCGCCGCGCCGAGGGCGAACCAAAAGAGCCAACCGGCCGCGGTGTCTGCGAGGCGCTGGGCCCGTGACGATGAGGACTGGGCGTCGGCGACGAGACTCTGGATGCCGGCGAGCATGGTCTCGTCGCCGGTCGCGCTCACCTCGACCCGCAGGCCGGAGTCGGTGGCGACGGTGCCCGCGACGACGGTGTCGCCGACCTCGCGCCGCACCGTGCGCGACTCGCCGGTGACCATCGACTCGTCGATGCTCGCCGATCCCTCGACGACCCGCCCATCGGCGGGGACGGACGCGCCGGGCCGGACCACGACGACGTCACCGACCGCGAGGGACGAAGGGGGGACCGTCACGATCTCGTCGCCCTCCACGCGCTCCGCCTCGTCGGGCAGCAGTGCGGCGAGCGAGTCGAGGGCGGAGGTCGTCTGGGCCAGGGAGCGCATCTCGATCCAGTGGCCCAGCAGCATGATGACGACGAGGAGCGCCAGCTCCCACCAGAAGCTCAGCTCGTGGTGCAGCAACTCGAGGCTCGCGCCCCACGACGAGACGAAGGCGACGGTGATCGCCAGCGCGATGAGCAGCATCATCCCGGGCCTGCGAGAGCGGATCTCGTCGACGGCGCCGGTGAGGAAGGGGCGTCCGCCCCACGCGTACATCACGGTGCCCACGAACGGTGCGATCCACGTCGTCCAGCCGTGGTGCGGCAGGTCGTAGCCGACGAGGTCGGCAAACATCGGGTCGAAGCCGACGACCGGGACGGCCAGCACGAGCATGATCCAGAAGAGTCGGCGGAACTGCGCGACGTGGTCGCCGTGCCCCGCGTGCCCACCGTGGTCGCCGTGCCCACCGTGCCCGGCATGGGTGTCGTGCTCGGCGTGCTCGTGGTGCAGGTCCTCGTGCACGTCATGGTCCGGTTGGTCGGTGCTCATGCCCAATGAGGATACCCCATGTGGGTATAGTCTCAGCTGGCGGTTGTCCACAGCCGGTGGTCGTCGTCGGGCAGTGACGGGGGAGCGGCCTACGGTGGGGACATGCCGATCCTCCCTTCGCCCTCGCAACGGGGCTGACCTGTGGTCTGGGACGTCGAGGACGCCGCGTGGGTGCGCGGGCTGAGCGATGTCGCCATCGTCGAGGCGACCGACCCGGGGTCCTTCGAGCGGGGCGTCGACTACGCCGAGAGCGGCATGGTGCAGCAGGTCGCCACGCTCAACCGTGGCCGCGTCCTCGTGGCCCGGGTGTCCGGCTCGGGGCGCGAGGCCTACCAGACGATCGTCTCCCTGCGCGGGGACCCGGCCGACGCCGTCGTCGAGTGGGGCGCGCGCTGCAGCTGCCCCGTGGCGCAAGACTGCAAGCACGCGGTGGCCGTCGTGCTCAGCGTCCGCGACGCTCTCGGGGGCATCCAGCAGGTCGAGCCGAGCCGACCGTGGGAGGACGCGCTGGCCTCCCTCACCACCGAGCCGCCACCGGAATCGCTGGACCAGGGGTCTCCCGTCGCGCTCGTCGTCGAGCGGGTCCAGTCACCGGTGCACACGTGGGGGCATGAGCGCGCACCACGCGTGCGGGTGCGTCCGACCCGCCGCACCAAGGCGGGCCACTGGGCGAAGAAGTACTCGTGGAGCGAGCTCCTCCAGCCCAACTACTTCAACGCGGCGGCGGTCCGCGAGGACCACCGCAGTGCTCTCACCTCCCTCTTCACCCTCCACGAGGCGCGCACCGGCGCCCGCCGCTACTCCTACGGGTCGGGCGGCGACGTCCACCTCGACGTGCTCGGGCCCGATGTCTGGACGGCACTGCGGCGGGTGCGCGACGCGGGCGTCGCGCTCATCGCGAGCGAGGCTGGCGATGAGGTCGAGCTGCTCGACGAGGCGGTCGACGTGGTCCTCGACGTGACGGCCGTCGACGAGGGGCTCCTGCTGCGCCCTTCGATCGACGGTGCCGGCCCGGACGCCGGTGATCTCCAGCTCGTCGGCGAGCCGGCGCACGGAGTCGTCTGGACCGAGGCGGGCGACGACGGCGAGCGGGTGCGGCTGGCGCCCTTCGGTGCGGATCTGACACCCGAGCTGGGTGAGCTGGTCGCCGGCCGTGACATCCTCGTGCCCGAGGCAGATGTCGAGCGCTTCGTCGCCCTCTTCCTCCCCCGGCTGCGGGAGCGGGTCACGGTGATCTCCTCCGACGACAGCGTCGACCTGCCGCAGCCCGAGCCGCCGCAGCTGTACGTCCACGTGCGTCGTGACGGCCACGGCGTGCTGCTCGACCTGGGCATCGCCTACACGGCGGGAGAGCACACCCATGTCGTCGGTGCCGACAAGCAGGGGTCGCTCCTTCGCGATCGGCGGGCCGAGCGCGCCCTGCTGGAGGGCCTCGAGGCGCTCGCCGACCTGCCGGGCGCGAGGATCCGGTCTCAGCACGGCTGGCGACTGCGCTCGCCGATGCGGCTCCACGGGCCCGCGGCGGTTCTCGCCCTCACCGAGGTCGTGCCGCGGCTCGACGACGACCCGCGCTGCATCGTGGTCGTCGACGACGACGTGTCGAGCTTCGAGGAGCTGGACGCCGAGCCCGATGTGTCCCTCCACCCGGCGAGTGACGACGGCGGCTCCGACTGGCTCGACCTGCACGTGCGCGTCACCGTCGGCGACGTCGAGGTCCCCTTCGAGCCGCTCTTCGCCGCGCTCGTCGCCGGCGACGAGATCATGCAGCTCGAGACCGGTGAGTGGTTCCGGCTCGGCCACCCGGTCCTCGACGACCTGCGGGCGCTCATCGAGGAGGCGCGGGCACTCGTCGAGCCGGAGGCGGGCGAGGTGCGGCTGAGCCGCTACCAGGTCGACCTCTTCGACGAGCTCGCGGCGATCGCCGACGTCGAGGTCGAGCGCGAGCACGTCTGGCGCTCAGGTGTCGAGACCCTCCGCGAGATCGACAGCCGCCCGGTGCCCGAAGCGCCGGCCTCCCTGCAGGCGACCCTGCGGCCCTACCAGCTCGAGGGCTATCACTGGCTGACCACGCTCTGGGACGCCGGTCTCGGGGGCGTCCTCGCCGACGACATGGGCCTGGGCAAGACCGTGCAGACCCTGGCACTGCTCGCCCGCGCCCACGAGGCGGGCGAGCTCGACCGGCCGGTGCTCGTCGTCGCCCCCACGAGCGTCGTCGGCACGTGGGCCAGCGAGGCCGCGAAGTTCGTCCCCGACCTCGTCGTGCGCACCCTGCCGCACACCCACCGCCGCCGCGACGAGTCCGTCGCCGAGGCGGTCGACGGCGCCCACCTCGTCGTCACCTCCTATGCGGTGCTGCGCATCGACTCCGCGGAGTTCGCCGAGGTCGGCTGGCGTGGCGTGATCCTCGACGAGGCGCAGTTCGTCAAGAACGACCGCTCCAAGACCCATCAGGCCCTGAGGAGGCTGTCCACCCCCTTCGTCCTCGCGGTGACCGGCACCCCGCTCGAGAACTCGCTCATGGACTTGTGGTCCCTCTTCGCGCTCGCCGCGCCCGGGCTCTACCCGCGGCGGGACCGCTTCGGCGACCTCTACCGCAAGCCCATCGAGTCCGGCGAGCAGCCCGAGCTCCTCGACCGGCTGCGCCGCCGGATCCGCCCGCTCATGCTGCGTCGGACCAAGGAGGAGGTGGCGATCGACCTGCCGCCCAAGCAGATTCAGGTTCTCCCGGTGGAGCTCTCCTCGACCCACCGGCGCATCTACGACCGACACCTGCAGCGCGAGCGCAAGCGGGTGCTCGGGCTGCTCGACGACCCCGACGCCAACCGCGTGGCGATCCTTGCCTCGCTGACTCGGCTGCGGCAGCTGAGCCTCGACCCCGGTCTCGTCGACGGCGAGCACCGCGGCCAGGGCATCTCGGCCAAGCTCGACGTGCTCGTCGAGCACCTGGGCGAGCTGGCTGTGGAGGGCCACCGTGCACTCGTCTTCAGCCAGTTCACGAGCTTCCTCGCGATCGTGCGCGAGCGGCTCGAGGGCGAGGGCATCACGACGAGCTATCTCGACGGGGCGACGACCGACCGCGCGAGCGTCATCGACGCATTCAAGCAGGGTGAGCAGACCGCCTTCCTCATCAGCCTCAAGGCCGGCGGTGTCGGCCTGACCCTCACCGAGGCCGACTACGTCTTCGTCCTCGACCCGTGGTGGAACCCCGCCGCCGAGGCGCAGGCCATCGACCGGGCCCACCGCATCGGGCAGGACAAGCCGGTCATGGTCTACCGCCTCGTGTCGACCGGCACGATCGAGGACAAGGTCGTCGAGCTGCAGGAGCGCAAGCGAGATCTCTTCCAGCGGGTCGTCGACGACGGCGGCGAGCTGTCCGGGGCGATCACCGCTGCCGACATCCGCGCCCTCCTCGAGCCCGACGGGTGAGCCACCCCCCTGCAGGGGCTCACCTGTCGGTGGGGGCACGAGATCGCCTCCGACGTCGGGGACCCACCAGTCCGTATTGTCCTCGGCAAATGCGCGCGGGGTCCGTATTTCCCTAGGGAAATACGGGGCAGGGTCAGGCGCGCAGCACCTTGTCCATCGCCTTGCCCTTGGCCAGCTCGTCGACGAGCTTGTCGAGGTAGCGGATCCGGCGCATCAGCGGGTCCTCGACCTCCTGCACCTTCACCCCGCACACCGATCCGGTGATGAGCTCGGAGGCCGGGTTGAGCTGCGCCTGGTCGAAGAAGTCCTCGAAGGTAGTCCCCTCGGCCAGGTGCCGCTCGAGCGCCGCCTGGTCATAGCCGGTGAGCCAGCAGATCACCTCGTCCAGCTCGTCGCGGGACCGCCCTTTGCGCTCGACCTTGGTCACGTAGTGCGGGTAGACGTCGGCGACGGCGGTCGTGAAGATCCGGTGCATGTGGCCAGCCTAGGTCGGGATCCGCAGGGCAGCGGTGGTGCCGACCGGGTGGCGCGGTCGGCGTGAGGGCGCCACGCGCAGCCCGTCTGCAGCTGGCAAGGCCGGGCGTCGGGGCACGGTGAGTCGATCCGCTGGGGCCGGGCGGAGAGCCCCTCGGCCGCACCGCGGTCGAGCTCCCCGGTGGCCACGTCGAGTCGCTGGGTCAGCCCGTCGAAGGTCACCTCGACCTCGAGCTCGTGGTCCTCGTCGGCGGCGACGAGCACCGGGGTGGCGTTTCCCCCCTTCGATCCTGTACACATGTACATGTACGGATGTACAACAACGAAGGGAGGGGCCGTGGGCTCCACGCAGGACCGGCCGGCACCCGGGCGGCGCGACCCCGAGGGGCGGCGCCGCGCGATCATCGATGCGGCCGCAGAGCTGATCGTCGAGGGCGGCGCCTCCTCGCTCACCCACCGCGCCGTCGCGGCCCGCGCCGGGGTCTCGCTCGGCTCGACGACGCAGTACTTCTCCTCCCTCGACGAGCTGCGCGAGCTGGCCCTGCAGTCGCTCTCCGACCTCATCGACGCGGGCCTGGCCGAGGTCGAGGCGCAGCTGCTGCCGCTCGACGACGCCCCCGAGCGACTGGCGCAGGAGATGCACGCCTTCCTCAGCGACGAGCGGGCGGTGCGCGCCGACCTCGAGCTCGTCCACTCCGGGCTCGGCGACGACCCGAGACTGCGCGAGCTCGCGCTGCGCTGGACCGACCGGCTCGTCGAGATCCTCGCCCGTCACCTCGACCCCTACGTCGCCGAGGCGATCGGCCTCTACCTCGACGGCGCCACCCTCCACGCCGGGCTGCACGACGAGCCCGTCTCCGCCGAGACCCTCGCCCGGGTCTTCCGCGCCCTCATGTCCGCCCCCACCACAACCACCACCACGACCGAAGGGAGTGACCCCCGATGACCACGACCCCCACCTCGACCGACACCTCCACCCAGGTGTCGACCCGCCGCGCCTGGGCGGCGGTCGCCGTCCTCAGCGCGAGCCTGCTCGTCATCACGATGGACATGACGATCCTCAACATCGCGCTGCCGGACATGGCGGCCGAGCTGCGACCCACGGCCAACCAGCAGCTGTGGATCGTCGACGTCTACTCCCTCGTCCTCGCCGGGCTCCTCGTCCCGTGGGCGGCGGTCGCCGACCGATGGGGCCGGCGGCGCATGCTGCTGCTCGGCTACGCGATCTTCCTCGTCAGCTCGCTGCTCGTCCTCGTCGCCGACACGGCCGAGGCGGTCATCGTCCTGCGCGCCCTGCTCGGCATCGGCGGCGCGATGATCATGCCCAACACGCTCTCGCTCATCCGGGTGATCTTCACCGACGCCGCCCAGCGAGCCACGGCGCTGAGCATCTGGGCGGCGGTCTCCGGTCTCGGGGCGGCGGTCGGGCCGCTGGTCGGTGGATTCCTCCTCGAGCACTTCTCCTGGCACGCGGCCTTCCTCGTCAACGTGCCGCTGATGGTGGCGGCGATCATCGCCGGCCTGGTCGTGCTGCCCGAGTCCCGGGTCGAGGGAGCCGGACGGTGGGACGTCACGGCCGCCGTGCTCGCCCTCGTCGGCATGGTCGCCTTCGTCTGGTCGGTGAAGTCCTTCGGCAAGGAGGCGAGCTTCACCCACCCGCCGGCCCTGCTGGCCCTGGCGATCGGCGTCGGCGCGCTCACCGTCTTCGTCCGCCGCTGCCTGCGCAGCGACTCCCCGCTGCTCGACGTCGGTCTCTTCCGCAGCCGGCCCTTCTCCGCCGGCATCATCGCGGCGCTCGGCACCACCTTCGCCATGCTCGCCGCCATGCTCCTGCTCACCCAGTGGTTGCAGCTCGTCGAGGGCGCCAGCCCCATCGAGTCCGGCATCAAGCTCATCCCCGTCGCGCTCGCCGGTGCGGTCGCCTCGCTCGCCGCGCCGCCGCTGGCGCGGGTCGTCGGGGCCCGGACCGTGCTCGCCTCGGGACTGGGGCTGGCCGGGATCGGTCTGCTCGCCGTCGGGCTGGGGCCCGACGAGGTGACCTACCCGCTCGTGCTCACCGCCATGCTGCTCGTCGGTGCCGGTACCGGGTCGCTCGCCATCGCCTCGGCGATGGTCATGATGGGCTCGCCCGAGGACAAGGCCGGCAACGCCGGCGCCCTCGAGGAGACCTCCTACGAGCTCGGCGGCACCCTCGGCGTCGCGGTCCTCGGCAGCGTCTCGGCGCTCGTCTACCGCACGCACCTGCAGGGCTCCGCGGCGCTCCAGCAGGCTGGGCCCGAGGCCGCCCGGCACGCCGAGGACTCCCTCGGCGCGGCCGTGGCGACCGCCGACGAGCTCGGTCTGCCCCGCCTGGCCGCCGACGCGGGCGAGGCCTTCACCGCCTCGCTCCAGGTCGCCGGCGTCGCCGGGGGCCTGCTCATGCTCGCCGTCGCCGCCACGGTCTTCGTCCTCACCCCGCGGGGGACCGACATCACCGGCGCCGCCCACTGAGCGGGGTCGGAGCCTACTTCGACGCCTCGAGCAGCCGCTCGAGCTCCTCCGGGGTCATCCCCTCGACGAACTCCGCGCCCTCCTCACGAGCGTCGACCTCGACGGGCTGCTCGAAGTACCGGTCGTACTGCTCCTGCGCCGCCTCCGGGTCCTCCTCCCAGTCCTCCTCGCTCGGGGCGGACTCGTAGTCGTCGAAGTTGTCCTCCCACTCCTGGACCTCCTCCGGCGTCATCCCGTGGTGGTACTCCGGGTCCTCCCACCACCAGAAGGTGTCGGCGTCGTCGATCGCCTGGTGCTGGGCCGCGTGCCGCATCTCGTGGTAGACGGTGTGCAGGATCATCGGGTCGTCGAGGATGTTGGGGTTGATGTAGACCTCGTTGGCAAACCACCAGTCCTCGAGCCAGGCGCCGTTGCCGCTCATGTCCTCGTCCCAGTTGATGTCCGGCATCCCCGTGCCGTAGTGCTCGGCGCGCTCCTTGATGATCTGCTCGACGATCGCGCGCCGCTCGTCCTCGCTGTAGCCCTCCCAGGCCTCGCGGACCTCGGGCGGCAGGTCGCCATACTCCTCGGGGTCGCGCGACTGCCCCTCGTCGGCTGCGCCTCCGGTGCCCGAGCCTCGGGGCGGTGGGCCCGCGGGAACGCCGCTGCCGCCGCCGGTCCCTGCGCTGCCGTCCTCCTGCTCGCCCGCATTGCGCTCGGCGGTCGAGGAGACCTCTTCGAGCGTGCGGGCGGCCCGCTCCAGCCCCTGGGCCGCCGCGGGCCAGTCCGACCCGATGAAGTGCTCGCAGTCGGGGCCGGACCACACCTCGGCGAGGACCCGGGATAAGGCGTGCCCGGACGTCACCAGCCCGTCGAGGTCGCTGCTCGACCGCTGCAGCGACCGGGCGATCTCGTGCAGGCGTGCGGCGTCGGCGCCGTGGCTGACGGGGCTCATCTGGCGCCCGCCGGGTCGAGGACGAACCACGTGACCTGCCCGTCGGGGCTCTCGTGGCGGTCGAGGACGCGCCCCTCCTCACGACGGGTCGACTGGCTGCCGACGCGGACCTTGCGGGTGCGCAGGATGTCGTACTCGTCGGCGACCCGCAGGACCGACCACGGGCGCTCGTGGGAGCCGTCGCCGGTGGCGAGCACGCTCGACACCGACAGCCGCGACATCCGGGCCTCGCGCTCGGAGGCGGCGTGCTCGCCGAGCGCCGCGAGCGCGAAGGACAGCAGCCGGTGCGCCGACGGGTTGAGCGCCGCACCGGGCATCTGCTCGGTGATGCCCGTGACGACGGCCACGTGGTCCCCGCGGCGCAGCAGCGGCGCCATCGCCGAGTGCAGCTCGAGGTCCGGGTCGAAGCTGCTCGAGCGGGTGACCGCCTTGCGCAGCGCGTGCAGTCGCTCCTCGTCAGGGTGTCGTACGTAGTCCCTGACGAGGTCGCCGAAGGTCTGCGCCCCGGCCTCGGTGTCGTGGTCCATGGTGTCTCCCGGTGGTCGTCGTCGCGTCCCAAACTAGGGCGCGCCGACCCCGCCTGCCCAGGGGAGCACTCCCCGCTGCGGCGGACCGGAGCGTCGGCGAAGATGGTCGTGCCCACCCCGCCGACAGGAGGCTCCCGTCATGTCTCGCACTCCCTTCGCCCTGGTCGCCGTCATGCTGCTGCTCGCCCTCACCGCGTGCGGCGGCGCCGAGCCGGACGAGGGCGGGACGAGCGGGTACCCCTTCCGCCTGCGCATCGAGCCCGGCGCCGGCGGCGACCCGGTCAAGCTCCTCGCCGTGGAGGGCCAGAGCGTGGACCTCGGCGCAGGTGACGAGCCGCACACCCTCACCGTCGAGACCGTCGAGGGGGACACGGCGACCGTCACGACGAGCGAGCCGGTGACCTCCGACGGTGCCGAGGTCTCCCACGTCACCGTGACGAAGGGAGAGCCCGTCACCTTCACCGCCGGTGACGAGCAGTGGACGGTGACGTACGAGGAGATGTCGGTCGAGTAGCGCCGAGCCGGTAGCGTCGGTCGACGTGAGCGGCACTCCCTTCGACCAGGCCCTGCAGGCGGCGCGGCACGACGACCCCTCGGTGCGGCAGCGCGCCGCGCTGTGGCTCGGCACCCACGCCGACGAGACGGTGGCCGCCGACCTCGTGCGACTGCTCGTCACCGAGCCGGACTTCTACGTCCGCGAGACCCTGACCTGGGCCGTCGTCACCCGGCACACCTCCACCTACCCGTTGCTCGTCCAGGCGCTGCGCGACGACTCCCTCGCCGAGGGGCCCGGCCGGGTCCAGGTGCTCCACGCCCTGAGCAAGATCCGCCGGCCCGAGTCGGTCGCCGAGATCCTCCCCCTGGCCGACGACGAGGACGACGCGGTCGCGGCCAAGGCGTGGTGGGCGCTGGGCCGCATCGGCACCCCGGGCGCCGTCACCGCACTCGTCGACGCCCTGGGGGTGGAGGAGGAGTTCCGTCGCCGCGAGCTGACCCGCGCCCTCGAGCAGGCCGGAGAGGCCGCGGTCGAGGGCCTCGCCGGCCGCCTGTCCGACCCCGACAGCTCCGTGCGCCGGCACGCCGCCGAGGCGCTCCTGGGTATCGGTGACCCCGCGGCCCGCCCGGCCGCCCCGGAGCTCTTCCACGTCGTGGCGACGGACGACAAGGAGGTCGTGCTGCCCGCCGTCGAGGCCCTCGCCGCCCTCGATCTGCCCGAGGTCGACGACGTGCTGCGTCGGCTGCGCGACGGCGACGACGCCTGGCTGTCGATCACCGCTGGATGGTTGCTCACGGACCGGTCCGGGACCGCCTGAGCCGCCTGGGCTCACGCTTCAATGGGGCGCATGCGCTCCCGGACCCGACTCCTCCAAGCCTTGATCGGCCTGCAGGCCCTGCTCGTGGCCTCGCCGATCGCGACGATCGACAACCTGCTCACCTCGCCGCGGGCCGTCGGGGCCCAGGGCCGGCGCGCAGACCTGCCGGCGACGATCGCGTCGGGCCTCCCCTTCGTCGTGGCGCTGCTGCCCGTCGCCATGGTGGCGGTGGCCGTCGCCCTGCACCGGCGCACCACCGGCTCCCGCCGGGCCGCCGCCGTCCTCTCGGTCGTCGCCCTCGTCGTGGCCCTCGCGCCCGGCCAGCGCGGCATGACCACGGCGGCCCCGATCGTCCACGGCATCCCGCTCGCGGTCGTCGCCGCGGCGACCCTCCTCGTGCTCTGGCGTTCGCGCGCCGAGAGGACCCGCGAGCTCGGCCGCTCCCGCGCCGGTCGGGTCACCGTCGTCCTGCTCACCGTCTGGGTCCTCGTGCTCGCCGCGCTCGGGGCGAGCAGTCGCGCGATCCCCGTGGGGCCGCTGTCGAGCGCCCTGAGCACCGAGCTCGACGTCGATCGGGTCACCCCGCAGGGCGAGCTCGCGGGCGAGCCCGCCGAGCAGTCACCGCAGCTCGCGCCCAACCCCGACAGCAACATCCACGGCGACGCCGCGATGACCGACACCTACACCGACCGCGACGTCCTCGACCCGCGGCAGGCCCGGGTCATCCGACGTCACCTCGGCGGGGTGTGCGCCTCGGTCCTGCGCGACGAGCACGAGCGCCTCGTCGCGGTCTGTGTCAACGCCACCCGCGTGACGCTCAACGTGCTCGACCCCGACACCCTCGACGTGCTGGCCCGCGAGCACGTGGCCGACCGCCCCTTCCGGGCCGACTTCGCGACGAACTTCGCGGGCGGCGGCTACGCCGTCCTCGACGCCGACCAGCGCGTCGTCCTGCCGACCTCCGACGGTCGGATCACTCGGTGGCGGGTCGCCGACGACGCGGGCGACCCGCAGATCGCGCCCGTGGACGAGTTCGACATCAGCGACGGTCTCGCCGACGGCGAGGGCATCAACTCCGCCGTGCCCGGCACCGACGGACGGATCTGGGTCGTCGGGCAGCTCGGCTCGGTCGGTCTCCTCGACCCCGAGACCGGGCGCGCCGGGTGGACCCGGTTCGAGGCGGCGGACATCGAAAACTCCTTCGCCGTCGGCGCCGACGGCCGGGCCTGGGTCGTCACCTCCCGCGAGCTCGTCGCCCTGAGCGGGGAGACCGGCACACCGCGCGTCGTCTGGGAGCAGACCTACGACGCGGGGTCGCGGCGCAAGCCGGGGCAGACGAGCCGGGCCTCGGGCACGACTCCCACGCTCATGGCCGGTGAGCGGCACGTGGCCATCACCGACAACGCCGACCCGCGCATGCACGTCGTCGTCTACGACACCTCCGCCGGGGCAGGGGACAAGGAGGTCTGCCGCGTGCCGGTCTTCGCGCCGGACCGCAGCGCCGGTGACAACTCGCTCATCGCCATCGGCCGGTCCCTCTTCGTCGAGAGCAACTACGGGTACAACCTCTTCGACGCGACCTTCGGCCGGTCGACCCAGCCGGGCCTGACGCGCATCGACGTCACCGACGACGGCTGCGAGGTCGTGTGGGCCAACGACGAGATCCGCATCCCGTCGACGGTCTCCAAGGGGACCTCGTCCGGAGTCATCGCGACGTACACCAAGGAGGAGTCGGCCGCCGGCATCGACGCCTGGTACTTCACCGCGGTCGACGCGACGACCGGCGAGATCATGTGGCGTCGCCTGGCGGGCACCGGCTCGATGGTCAACAACCACTACGCCGCGACGTACGTCGGCCCGGACGGCTCGATGCTCGTGGGCGTGACCGGTGGGCTCGTCGCCCTCGTGCCCGAGCAGCCCTAGGCTGGCGAGCGTGGCCGACGTGCAGATCACCCACCGCCCCGACGAGACCCGTTTCGTCGCCGAGGTCGACGGTGCCCCTGCAGGCTTCGCCGAGTACCAGCTGACCGACGACCTCTACGTCTTCACCCACACCGAGGTCGACCGAGCCCACGAGGGCCTGGGGGTTGGTGGGGCGCTCGCGCGCGCTGCCCTCGACCACGTGCGGGCCGAGGGTCGCCGACGCGTGCTGCCGGTCTGCCCCTTCATCGAGGGGTGGATGGCGCGCCACCCCGACTACGCCGACCTCCACTTCAGGTCCCGCTCGACTGCCACCGACTGACGGTCAGGGGCGGCGCAGCCCCACGGGGAGAGCCTCGAGCAGGCGGAGCCAGATCTCACTCGCATCGGGGAAGCTCGGCACCGCGTGCCGCAGCACGTGCACGGGCACGGCGCCGGTGATGGCGATGGTCGCGGCGTGCAGCAGCTGGCCGGCGTCCGTCCCGACGAAGGTCGCTCCGAGGACCAGCCCGGTCTCCCGGTCGACGACGAGCTTGGCCCGTCCGGGCGCGTCGTCGCGCAGCAGCGCCGCGCCGCCGACCTGGGCGAAGGGGACGTCGCTCACCTCGACGTCGTGGTCGGCCTCGCGGGCCTCGGCCTCGGTCATCCCGACCCGGGCCACCTGGGGATCGGTGAAGACGACCTGCGGCACGGGCGCGTGCGCGGGCGCGGGTAGGGGGTCACGGCCGGTCGCGGCGGCGGCGATCGCGTCCCCCAGGACGCGAGCCCGGTACTTGCCCCAGTGGGTCAGCGGTGGCTCGCCGCTGGCATCACCGACGACGTGCAGCCACGGCGGCAGGTGCCCTGCGAGCACATCGTCCGCCGTGAGCCCGACGGCGTCGAGCCCCACGTCGTCGAGCCGGGGGCGGCGTCCGGTCGCGACGAGCACCTCGTCGGCCTCGACCGAGCCGCTGTCGGTGGCGACGGTGACCGGGCCACCGTGGATGCGTCCGACACCGGTGTCCTTCGCCGCCTCGCGGTGACAGGCGGTGACCGACGTGGAGAGGCGCACGTCCACCCCCTTCGCCTGCAGGGCCCGGCCGACCGCGGTGCCGGCGACGTCCTCCTGCCCGGCGAGCAGGCGCTCCCCGCGCACGAGCATCGTCACCCGGCTGCCGAGCGCCGCCATCCAGGTTGCGGCCTCGACCGCGACGACCCCGCCGCCGACAACGACGAGGCGGTCGGGTACCTCGGTCACGGCGGTCGCGTCGCGTGATCCCCACGGGTGCACGTCGGCGAAGGGAGCGGGCACGACCGGCACGCTGCCGGTCGCGAGCACCACCGCGTGCCGCGCCCGCACCCGGACCGGCCCGTCGGCGCCGGTGACCTCGACCTCGCGCTCACCCACGAGTCGTCCGTGCCCGCGGACCGGTTCGATGCCCAGCCCCTCGGCCCAGTGCACCTGCCCGGAATCGTCGAAGCCGCCGACCCACTCGTCGCGGCGGGCGAGCAGCCCGGCCCGGTCGACCTCGGCGGTCGTCACGCCGGCCAGGTGCGCCGTCGTGTCGGCGACGGCCACGGGGCGCAGGAGCGCCTTGCTCGGGATGCACGCCCAGTAGGAGCACTCACCGCCGTAGAGCTCGCCCTCGACGAGGGCCGCGGTCAGGTCGGTGCCCTCGATGGCGTACTGGGCGATGTTTTCGCCGACGGGGCCGGCGCCGATGACGACGACGTCGTACTCGCGGATCTGCGTCATGGGTCTCTCCCGGGGGCGTGGGGCAGGTGGTGCCGGTGTCGTCTCAGCGGTCGGGGAGCAGGTCGGTGCGACCGAAGGCCTCGGCCGTCGCCCGCGCCGAGGGCGCTCCGGCGTCGAGGTCGGCGCCGCGCTCGAGCAGTGCGGCCACGACCTCGGCCTCACCCTTGAAGACCGCGCCGGCGAGGGGCGACTGACCGCGCGCGTTGAGGGCGTCGACGTCGGCGCCGCGACGGGCGAGCTCGCCCACCAGGCTCGCCTGCCCGTGGTACGCGGCGAGCATGAGCAGGGTGTTGCCCGCCTCGTCGGCCAGGTCGACCGGGGCACCGGCGTCGAGGTAGGGCACGAGGCCGTCCACGTCGCCGGTCCGCGCGAGGTCGAGCAGGCGGTGGGCGAGCGCGACCGCCTCGTCCTGCGGCTGGTCGGCCCCTGTGGCCCGGGCGTAGGCGTCGTCGACGTCGCTCATGCGCCCAGTCTGCCCGGCGTCACCCCTGCGAGGGCGGCTGACCGCCCGACGGCGGCTGACCGCCCTGGCCACCCGAGGGCGGCTGGCCGCCGCCACCGCCCATGCCGCCACCCACGCTGGGCTCGGTCGTCGTGTCGACGTGGACCGCCAGGCTGGCGGTGTACCCCTTCGAGACGCTCCCGGTGATCGTGGCCAGCTGCTGGTCGAGGCTGTCGGCGAAGATCCCGTCGTCCTCGACCGAGCCGACGCCCTCGAGGTTGCGGGTCGACCCGTCGTACTCGTCGCGGGCGTAGACCTGGGTGAGCATGTCCTGCGGGAAGGCGACCTGCGAGGTCGCGATGACGTTGTCGACGTCGGTCGCGGAGTCGACGTCGGGGTAGACCTCGAGGTGGATGTGCGGCCACCGACCGGAGTAGCAGCCCGGCACGATGGTCGTGAAGCTCACCCGGCCGTCGTCGTCGGCGACCTGCACCCCGCGCAGCCAGGTCTGGTCCTCGACGCCCTGGGTGTACATCGAGTAGCGGCCCTGCGCGTCGCAGTGCCAGATGTAGACGGCCGCCCCGGCGAAGGGAGCCCCCTGCGCCATGTCGGTGACGGTGAAGTCCATCGTCAGCGGGACGCCAACGACGCGGTCACCGCCGTCGAGGCTCGTCGTGATGTCCTGCCGGACGATGCCCGACTCGGAGAGGACGTTGACGTCGTCGACGGTGCCGTCGGCGGGGTAGGGGCCGTTGGTCTCCTCGGGGATCTCCGTCGACGAGCCGGCGCTGCTCGTCGCGGACCCCGAGGTGGCGCTGCTCGTCGACGAGCCCGATCCGTCGGCACCGCACGCGGCGAGCGCCGCCGAGCCGAGCCCGAGCCCGAGGACGCCGAGCGCCCGACGGCGCGTGAGCAGGGTCGCGACGTCAAATCCGGCGCCCTGGTCGACGAGCTCGTCGTCGGGGCGGGGGAGGGCCCGGCCCTCGTAGGTGGGGCGGGTGCGCTGCTGGCGGGTCATGGTCGGCTCCTGACGTGGTGGTCGCTGCACGAGCAACACTCGCGGCTCGCACCGTGGCGGTGCTGTGGGCTCCCTGTGGCCCTCCTGTGGCGGGTCGGGAGCCGATCAGGGCAGGGGCTCGCCCTTCATGAGGCGGGACGAGTAGACGTTGGTGATCCGCACCCCGTCGAGCATGGCGGTGAGCCGCGCCGCCTCGGCGGCGAGGGCGGACCTCCCTTCGCCGGAGAGGTCGGTGCCCGGGCACTCGACAACCGAGACGACCCCGTCGTCGTCCTGGACCCAGGCGCCGACGATCCGCCCCTGCCACCACGCGGTCGTGCCGCCGTTGCCATTGCTGTCGAAGAGCAGGTCGCGGTGGGCGGGGTCGAGGTACCAGTCGCGGTGCTTCCACCCCATCGTCGTCGGGTCGAGGGTCGGCAGCAGCGCGGCCCACGGCCCGACCTCGTCGACCGGGTCGAGGTCGTCCGGCAGGAGCCACCCGGTGCGGCCGCCCTCGAGGTCGACCTCGACCGCGCCGACGTCCTCGAGGGCGGTGCGGGTCGCTCCCTTCGTCGCGCCGAGCCACCACTGGACATCGTCGAGCGTGCCCGGGCCGTACTGCTCCAGCCACCGCCGGACGAGCTCGGCGTAGCCGGCCGCGAGGTCGGGGACGCTGGGCTCCTCCCCGAGCCACGGGGCCATGAGGGTCCACGCGGGCTTCGACAGGCGCCAGTGGCCGGCATTGGGCCCGCGGGTGATCCGCCCTTCGGCGCCGAGCCAGGTGAGCACGCGGGGTGCGAGGTTGAAGGTGCCGCCGTAGCGCTTGCCCTCGTCGACCGTGATGGCGCCGGTGAGCTCGGGCAGCTCGGCGCGCAGCGTGGCGGCCGTGAGCGCCTCGCCGCCGGCCAACCGCCGCTCGACCGCCGCGCCCGCGGTCGCGAGCCAGGCCTCGCCGTCGTCGGCGATGCCGTGGCGGGCGGCGTCGCGCGAGACGAGCCGGTGCTGCTCGGGCGCGATCCGGCCGCGGGCGACGGCGAGCGCGGCGGGCAGCAGGTCGCGGGGGAAGGCGAAGAGCGTGCGGCGCATCGCCAGCTGCTTGACGATGCTGCGGTCGTCGTAGAGGGCCCCCTCGACGTCGGAGGGGGTGACCCCCGTCGTCCGTGCCCCCACCGCGAGGTGCACGGTGGCCGCCTCCGTCGCGTGCAGGCAGACGACCGCCCGGGCCGCAGCCACGACGTCGTCGGCCCGGTGCTCGGGGTGGAGCGCCTGCCGCGTCGTGAGGCGGGCGCGCCGCTCCGCATCGGTGACGAGCCGGGTCATGGGCGTCGGCCGACCGCGAGGAAGACCGGGTACCCGCGGCCTCCCTTGACGACCCGGCCGGCGTCACCGACGGTCACGTCGGCGAAGCCCGCGGACTCGAGCCGCGCGGCGACCTCGCTGCGGTCGAAGCCGTGGTGCCCGCCGAAGTCGTGGTCGTGGAAGCTGCCGTCCTCGCGGTCGAGGTCGGCGACCGCGACGTGCCCACCGCTGTCGAGGAGCTGGGCGAAGCCCGAGAGGACCCGGTCGAGCTCACCGACGTGGTGCAGGACGTTGGAGGTGACGACGAGGTCGAAGCGCTCCGGAGGCACCGGCTGGGCCTCGAGGTCGAGGCCCCACACGCGTGTCGGCGAGGGCAGCCTGCCGTCGGCGGCCTTGTCGGCGAGCACACGCCGCATCCCCGAGGAGCTGTCGACGAGCGTCACCTCTGCCTCCGGCAGGTGCGGCAGCAGCGCCGTGGTCACCAGCGCGGTGCCGGCGCCGTACTCGAGGAGCCGGACGCGCGGGCGAAGGGGGACCCTCGCCGCGATCGCCGCCGCCACCTCACCCGACTGCCGCTGCTTGTCCGGGTCGTCGTCCCAGGTCGCCGCCTTGTCGTCGAAGTGCGTCCCATCGCCTCGGTGCTGGTGGTGCCCCTCGTGAGTCTCGCCCATGGGCCCAGCCTGCCAGCCGCCACCGACGGCGGGGCTTCCCGGCTGACCCCGGGCGGGTATATCTTGCCGATCACCGGCGCGCCCGCGGGGGGAGCGCCTTGTCGCTTCGTCATGGGGAGAGCAGACGTGCGCACCATCGTTGCCAGGACCACCATCGCCGGACTCATCGCCTCGGGCGGCCTCGCGCTGACACTCGCCACTCCGGCGTGGGCTGCCGCGCCGACCGACCTGTGCACACCGGGCGCCAGCTTCACGCTCACGAGCGCCGAAGGGGTCGATCCCGCACTGGTGACCTCGGTGCGGGAGGCACTCACGGCGCGCGGGCTCTCGGTTGCGGCCGACGATGCCGACCTCACCGCGGTCATCGCCCCGGCGGCCGAGATCGTCGAGGGAGGCGATGCATCGGTCATGGCGGTCGCGCTGACTGCCGGCGAGCTTGATCCGTCGACGGCGGAGGAGGGCACCGACTGGGCTCCAGCGATGTGGACGGATGGTGCTACGCCGGTCAACGCGCTGCTGAATGCGTCGTGCGGCTCGCCCATGGCGGCCGACGAGCAGGACGGGTCCGGAGATGGGGTCGGCGAGGCCGCCGCCGCTCCCGCCGCCGCCCCTGCCACGGTGGCTGCCGCGCCGGCGACTCCTCCTGCCACGGCAGCCGCCGCCCCAGCTGCCCCGGCACGGGGCGCGGTGCCAGCGGCTCCAGCTGCCGCAGCGGCCCCGCAGGCGGCACAGGCTCCGGCTGCCGCTGCGGCACCGGCAGCTCCTGCCGCACCGGCCACAGCTCAGGCGCCTGCGGCGCAGTCGGCTCCCGTGGCCGCAGCTGCCCCGGCTCGGTCGACCGTCCCGATCGGTGACAAGGACTGCAAGGACTTCATCTCGCAGGCCGAGGCGCAGGTCTTCTTCACCAGCCAGGGTGGCCCCGCCGTGGACCCGCACCGGCTTGATGCCAACAACAACGCCGTGGCTTGCGAGGCCCACTTCGGTACCGACAGCTCCCAGGCGTCCCAGCGCAGTCAGGCCCGCACGATCAACGCCGGCGTCCCGGACGTCGCCGGCCCGAACGTGCTGGGTCTGCTCGGCGGCGGCCTGCTCGTCCTGAGCGGCCTCGGGGTCGCCGTGCGGGCCCGTCGCGCCGACTGACCGGGCGGGCCGCAACCTGAGACGCCTCGTCCTGCTGCTCGTCGCCTTCGGCCTCGTCGCCGGGGGCGCAGGGCTGGTGCGGTGGTCGCTCGCGGGGGGCGATGAGCCCGCCGCGGCGCCGGTCCCGAGCCGGACCTACGCGGTGGCGTCACCGACACCGGACACGACGCGTACGGCGACCGTCGACGCGATCCCGGACGACCCGGCCCCGGCGACGAGCGCTTCGTCCAGTGCGTCGAGCCCCGGCCTCGTCATGTCGCCCGAGCGGATGGGGCCCGACCGGCTCTATGTGCCGTCGCTCGGGATCTACGCCAGTCTCGACGGGGTGAAGTTCAGCGGCGGCTCCTTGGCCATCCCTCGGGAACCGTGGCGCGTGGGACGCGACGTGTGGTCGGCCCCACTGGGCGGCGGCGCGGGGACCACCCTGCTCGCTGGTCACGTCGACCTGTCAGGTACCCCGGGAGCTCTGGCCCGACTCAGCGAAGCTCGCGCCGGCGCACTCGTCTACGTCACCGACGGCGCAGGGAGGCGCTCGGCTTTCGTCACGACGAGTCTGCAACGCTACTCCAAGGTGTCGCTGCCTCGATCGCTCTTCGCCGTGGACGGTCCCCGCCAGCTCGCTGTCGTCACCTGCGGTGGCCCGGTGATGACGATCGACGGGGAGCAGCACTACCGGGACAACGTCGTGCTCACGGCCGTGCCGGCCGACGTCTGAGGCCGGCCGTCAGCGTCGGCTGTAGAGCCCCTCGATCACGTCGGCGCGCTGCTGGGTGATGACGTGCCGCTTGAGCTTTTGCGTCGCTGTGAGCTCGCCGCTCTCCTCGGTGAAGTCGTCGTCGAGGACCACGAAGCGCTTGATCCCCTCGGCCTTGGACACCAGGGCATTGGCCTCGTCGACGACCTGCTGGAGCTCGGCCTGCGGGTCGGCGGGTCGCTCGCGCTCGGGGTCGAGGGTGATGAGCGCGCCGACGAAGGGGCGTCCGTCGCCGACGACCATGGCCTGGGAGACGAGGGGGTGGGTGCGCAGCACGTCCTCGAGGGGGCCCGGGGAGACGTTCTTGCCGCCGGCGGTGACGATGATCTCCTTGGCCCGCCCGGTGATCGTCAGGTAGCCATCGTCGTCGAGCGTGCCGAGGTCGCCGGTGGCGAACCAGCCGTCGACGATCGCCTCGCGAGTGGCCTCGTCGTTGCCCCAGTAGCCGTCGGTGACGACGGCGCCACGGACGCTGATCGCCCCGTCGTCCGCCACCCGCACCTCGTTGCCGGGCAGCGGCCGCCCGACCGTGCCGACGCGCTGGACGCCCGGGCCGTTGACCGTGATGGCCGCGCAGGTCTCGGTGAGGCCGTAGCCCTCGTGGACGGGCACGCCGACTCCGCGGAAGAAGTGCCCGAGGCGCTCGCCGAGCGCCCCGCCACCGCTGATGACGTACTCCATCTCGCCGCCGAGCGCGGCGCGGACCTTGGTGTAGAGCAGTCGGTCGAAGACCGCGTGCGCGAGGCGCAGCGGCAGGCTCGGGCGACCCTCGCCCTCGCCGATGGCGCGGCTGCACGCGAGGGCGACCTGCTCCCCCTTCGTGAAGACGACGGCGGACACTCGCTGCCCCGAGGCCTGGCTGCGGACGCCGTCGTGGACCTTTTCGAAGACGCGCGGCACGCCGACGACCATGTGCGGGCGGAAGGAGCCGAGCTTGTCGACGATGCTGCCGAAGTCCGCCCAGAAGCCGACCGTCGCGCCGGACTGGGCGGCGATGTAGGCGACCGATCGGGCGAGGACGTGGGCCATCGGCAGGAAGATGAGGATACGCCGCCCCGGTCGGCCCACCGAGCCGATGGGGTGGTCGAGGCACCCGGCGACCTCGGCCGCGAGGTGACGGTGGGTGAGGACCACGCCCTTCGGCCGGCCGGTGGTGCCGGAGGTGTAGACGATGCCGGCGAGGTCGTCGAGGGTGACCGCGTCGCGACGCTCGATGACGCGCGCTTCGGGCACCTGCCGGCCGCGCTCGCCGAGGACCTCGAGGGCGTCCTCGTCGATGACGAGCACCTCGACGTCGAGCCCGAGGCCGCGGGCGGTCTCGGCCTGGTCGGCCGTGCCGACGAGCAGCAGGCGGGCGCCGGAGTCGCGCAGGATCCACTCGAGCTGCCCGGCCGAGGAGGAGGGGTAGACGGGGACGGTGCCCGCGCCGACGGCCCAGACAGCCTCGTCGAGCAGCAGCCACTCGTAGCGGGTGTCGGCCATGAGCGCGACCCGGTCGCCGGCCTCCACGCCGCTCGCGACGAGCCCGCGGGCGGCGGACGTCAGGGCGACGAGGTGGTGCCGTGCCGTGATGGTCTCCCAAGCGTCGTCGACCCAGCGGGCGAAGGACGGATGGGCGGGCTCCTCGTGCGCGCGACGCCAGGCGCGAAGGGGGAGCAGGTCCGCCTGGGTGAGCTCGAGCGGGCCTCCGGTGGCGTGGGTGCGGGTCACGGCCGGTCTCCTCATGGTGCGACTACAAGTGTAGAAGTCTAGTGTCTCACGACACGACGCAGGCCCACGACCGCTGGGGTCGGGGGCCTGCGTCATCGCATCGCTCAGAAGCGGCCGTAGGACACGTCGTCGGTCCAGATCTCGCGCTCGGTGACGCCCGTGCTCGAGTTGCCCGCGTCGAGGATCTTGCCGTCGCCGGCGTAGATCCCGTTGTGGTACGCAGGGTTGCCGAAGAAGACGATGTCGCCGGGCTGCGGGTCGGAGACCGGGGTGGCCGCCGCCTGCTGCTGGTCGGTCGTCCGCGGCAGCTCCTTGCCCGCCTTGTCGTAGACGTACTGGACGAAGCCGGAGCAGTCGAAGCCGGACGGGCTCGTGCCGCCCATGACGTAGGGCGAGCCGATGAGGCTGCGGGCGGTGCTGACGATCGAGGAGTCGGAGGTGCTCGCGGTCGAGATCTCCGCGGTGCCGCCGTCGGTCGAGGCCGCCGCGGTCGCCTGGCCGCTGGTGGAGCCGCTCTCGGTCAGGCCCATCTCGGAGCCGGTCTCCGGGCCCACGACGCCGTCGGCGGCCAAGCCGTGCTCGGCCTGCCACTGCGTGACGGCCTGCTCGGTCTCGGAGCCGAAGACGCCGTCGGCGCTCACGCCGACCTCGTCCTGGATCTGCTCGACGACACCGCCGGTGTCGCCGACGCGGACGATGTCGGTGAAGCTGCTGGAGCTGCTCGTCGAGTCGCTGCTCTGCGCGCCGCCGGCGGTCGAGGACTGCGTCGTCGGGGCCTGCGGCCCGCCGTTGGCGGAGGCGCTGCCGGCGAAGGCGGTCGAGGCGCCGAGGCCGAGGGCCGTGGCCGCGAGGACTCCGGCGCCGACGCGGGAGGCGGCGGCGCGGGCTCGGGGTGCGCCGTGACGCGGGGTGTGGAAGGTGATCATGCTGTGTCTCCTGGCGCCTGCGGAGTTAGCTGTCGGGTTGGGGTGGAGACCACCCCGTCCGATGGCTCGGCAGGGGCCGAGCCGGTGGACTTCACCCCGAGGCCTCGCGGCCAGAGGTTGGGTCCTCCGCTCCCACCGGTTCTGCAGGGGATCCGTCGGGGTGGTGGGACTCGGCGTGCCCCGACGGTGCCCGACATGCGTCCGGGCCGCGGTCGACCATAGATCACATGGTCACGGATTGGTAACGCGCCCCGGCTGCCCGCCCTCTCCTACCCCGCCGCTCCCACCCCGCATTTCCCTAGGCAGATACGGGCGGGGGTGCGCATTTCCCTAGGGAAATGCGGGCTGGGGTGGCCGTCAGGGGGGTGGGGTGGTCATTTCCCTAGGGAAATGCGGTGGGGTGGCATGACGAAGGGCGGTCCCGACCGTGGTCGGGACCGCCCTTCGTGGCGTACGGCTGGGCCGGTCGGATCAGACGCGGCCGTAGGTGACGGCGCTGGTCCAGATGGCGCGCTTGGTCGTGTCGACGCGCGAGTTGCCGGCGTCGTACATCTTGCCGTTGCCGGCGTAGATGCCCACGTGCCACGCCGGGGCGCCGAAGAAGACGAGGTCGCCGGCGCGGGGCGAGGAGACGCGGGACGTGGAGCGACGCTGCTGCTCGGCCGTACGCGGCAGGGTCTTGCCGTGGCGGGCGTAGACGTAACTGGTGAAGCCCGAGCAGTCGAAGCCGGAGGGCGTCGTGCCGCCGGAGCGGTACGGGGTGCCGACGAGGCTGGAGGCGGTCGAGAGGACCGAGCTGCTGGAGACCGAGCGGGTCGAGGTGCGCGAGGAGCGGGTCGAGGTCGAGCGGCTGCTCGACGACTTCAGGCCCATCTTGGTGCCCGTGCGCGGACCGACGACGCCGTCGGCGGCCAGGCCCTTGCGCTTCTGCCAGCGCTTGACGGCCGCCTTGGTCTTCGGGCCGAAGACGCCGTCGGCGGTCACGCCGACCTTGCGCTGGATCTGCTTGACGACGGTGCCGCGTGAGCCCTGCTTGACCAGACCGGAGAAGGAGGCCTTGGCGGTGGCCGACTGGGTCGACTGCGTCGCGGGGGCGGCGGTCGCGCTCTGCGCACCGGCGGTGGCGGTACCGAGGCTGACGGCCGCGACGGCGACCATGGTCGCGCCCGCACGCTTGCCGGTCTGGGAGGACTTGCTGGGGGCGCGGTGGCGCCCGGTGTAGAACATCGACATGGCGAACTCTCCTGCGCCTACGGAGTTAGCTGTCGGGTTGAGGTGGAGAAGCACCCCGCCCTTCCGGTCCGAAGACCGAGAGGACTGCACCCCAAGGCACGAGTGCCGTGGATCGGTGGGTCCCCCGCTCCTGCCGTGACGTGTCAGGGGCCATTCGGGCTGGCAGGATTCGGCGACCCGGTGGCAACCCCCGTGTGTGGGGTCGGGAGAAGAGTAGGGCATGTGGACACGAATTGGTAACAGGGCCTGTGGACGGGATGCCCGGGACCTGCTCAGTCCCCGTGCACCGCCCGGTGCAGCTGCGCCATCTCCTCGTCCATCCGGGCCGCCGTGCCGGCCGCGTCGGTGATCCGCTGCCGCAGATCGGCCGGGACGTCCCCTTCGTACTTGTAGAAGATCTTGTGCTCCGTGCTCGCCCAAAAATCCATGGCGACCGTGCGGAACTGCACCTCGACGGGCACCTGCACCGGACCCGAGGAGAGGAAGACGGGGATCTCGAGGATGACGTGCAGCGAGCGGTAGCCGTTGGGCTTGGGGTTGGCGATGTAGTCCTTGACGACCCGCACCGTGATGTCCGGCTGGTCGGTGAGCGCGGCCATGAGTCGGTAGACGTCGGCGACGAAGGAGCAGATGACCCGCACGCCGGCGATGTCGGTGATGTGCTCGCGCAGCTGCGGGATGTCGAGCTCGACGCCCTGACGCGCCGCCTTCTCGAGGATCGACTCGGGGGACTTCACCCGCGTCGAGATGTGCTCGATCGGGTTGTCGAGGTGCAGCTCGGTGAACTCCTCGCGCAGGATCTCCAGCCGGGTCGCGACCTGCTCCATCCCGAAGCGGTAGCCGAGCATCATCCGGGTGAACTCGTCGCGGATCTGCGCGAACCGTCGGATCGCCTCCTCGGGCAGCACGGCGGTCGGCTCCGTGGGCGGGGGCGCGGCGGTGGGCTCGGTCATGGCGTCTCCGGGATGGGGTGCGTGACAACCCTAGGCATCGTGTCTGGGAGCCAGCCGAGCGTGGCCTGCACTCCCGCGCGGCGGATACGGTCGGGGCAGACCACCCGAGGAGGGACGATGACCGAGGCCCACGCCCAGACGCTGCGCGAGCTCGTGACGCGGTACCTGACCGAGCAGACTCCCGCCAACCTGGCCGCGCTGCGCCACGCGGTGCGGTCCTCAGGCAGCTTCGACCCCGACGTCGACCTGCGGGGGGTCATCCCGCTGCTCGAGGCGGGGCGTCACCGCGAGGCGCTCGACGCGGTCCACGCCAAGATGCCCGGTGCCGCCCTCAACCCCCTGGCCCACCGCCTGCTCGCCGCAGCGCACGAAGCGCTGGGTGATGACGACGCCGCCCGTCGCGAAGCCACCCTGCACACGCTGTCCGTCGCGAGCGTCCTCGCCACGGGCGACGGCACGCAGGAGCGCCCGTGGTCGGTCCTGCGCGTCGCCGACGAGTACGACGTCATGCGAGCGAAGGGGGTCACCCCCCGTCGTCAGGCCACGCGCACCGTCGACGGTCGGGTCGTCGACGTGCACGAGGTCGTCGACGGCCCGGACGTGTGGTTCGTCCTCGACCCGGCATGACGGGTTCGACCTCGCTGCTGCCGATCACCACGGAGCGGCTGCTGCTGCGGCCATACACCCACGCCGATCTCGACGCCAGCCTCGCGTACTACGGCGACCCGCAGGTGGCGCATCACCTGCTCGAGCCCCCGTGGACCCCGGCCATCGCCCGGGAGCGCATCGCCGAGCGCGTCGAGCGGACCGGGCTCGACGGGCCACGACGGAGGCTGGCCCTCGTCGTCGAGCACGAGGGGCGAGTCGTCGGTGACGTCGCACTGTGGGCCAGGGACGCCAGCGGAGCCACGTGCGAGGTGGGCTGGGTCTTCCACCCCGACGACGCCGGGCGGGGTTTCGCGACGGAGGCCGCCGCGGCGGTGCTCGACCACGCCTTCGACCACCACGGCGTGCACCGCGTCGTCGCCGAGCTCGATGCCCGTAACCTCGCCTCGGCCGCGCTGTGCGAGCGCCTCGGCATGCGTCACGAGGCCACTCACCGGCAGGACCTCTTCAGCAAGGGCGAGTGGACCGACACCCTCGTCTACGCGGCGCTCGCGAGCGACCGGCCCCGTGAGGTCGGTGACGCGATCGTCGTCAGCGCCGTCGACCTGCGCGATGCCGGAGGGCGGGTGCTCACGGTGCGCAAGCGTGGCACCGCCGCCTTCATGCACCCCGGCGGCAAGCCCGAGCCGGGCGAGACCGCCGCGCAGTGCGCGCTGCGCGAGGTCGAGGAGGAGCTCGGCCTCGTGCTCGACGCGGAGCGCCTCGAGCTCGTCGCCGTCCACCGCACCGCGGCCGCCAACGAGGCGGGGCGACCGCTCATCGCGAGCGTCTTCCGGCACCCGCACCTGTCGCACGTCACGGGGCCGGTCGTGCACCCGGCCGCCGAGATCGACGAGGTCCGCTGGACGGCCGTCGACGAGCCGCTGCCGGACGACGTCGCGCCGCTGCTCCGCTGGCTCGTCGACCGGGAGACGTGAGGGTCAGCCGGACTCCGAGGCCTCGAGCAGCCGGTCGAGCTCCTCGGGGGTGAGCTCCTCGGCACGGCGACGCTCCTCCTCGAAGGCATCGGCCTCGAGCGGCTGGTCGACATAGCCCTGCGGGTCCTCGTCCCACTCGGTGTAGTCGCCCTGGTTGTCGTGCCACGCCTCCACCTCTTCCGGCGTCACCCCGTTGTCGTAGGTCGGCTCGATGCCGCGCCAGTCCTCCCACCAGCTCGTCGTGCCGTCCTCCACGGCCTGCTGCTGCATGGCGTGGCGGGTCTCGTGGGACGCGGTGTTGAGCACGTCGGGGTTGGCCAGGTCGGAGTCGTCGATGACGACCCGGCCGCGACCGCGGTTCCACAGGTTGGGGTCGTAGTACGCGCCGGCATCGCCGTCCGCATCACCGAACTTCACGAGCGGGGGTGGGTCGATCCCGTACTCCTCCGCCTGCTCGAGGACCATCTGCTCGAGGATCGCCCGGCGCTCGTCGTCCGTGTAGGTCTCCCACTGCGCGGCGACCTCGGGCGGGATCTCGCCGAGCTGCCCCTCGAGCGGGTCGTCGGAGGGCGGCGGGGGTGCTGCCGGTGCGGTGATCTCGTTGGCGAGCGGCAGGTCCGGCACGCCCAGACCGATCGGCGCCCGCGGTCCGGCGAGGGAGTCGGGCGCGCCCGTGCCGAGCGCGCGCCCGGTGCTCGCGCCCGCGCTGGCCCGCGCCGCGCTCCCGCGCTCCTGGTCGTCGGCCTGCTGCTGCAGCTCGGTCGCCATTGTGCGGCACGAGGTCTCTGCCCGGGCCAGGGCCGACCGGGCATCGGGCCACGCGTGCGCGAAGCCCTCCGCGTCGGGGCCCGACCAGCTCGCGAGCAGGAGGGCCAGCTGTCCGGTCCCGCGCTGGGCGATGTCGTGGATCAGGCCCGCGCTGTCGGCGAGCTGCCCGCTCACCTCGTGCATCCGCTGCGGGTCCCCGCCCTCCGTCACGGCCACGTCTGCTCCCTTCGTCGCGACGGACGCTATCGGACGGTCACGGCCGGTCTCGATGGGGAGCGCTCCCCACGGCGCGCGGCGCCCGCGCTGGCAGGGTGGGGCCCGACAGGACGAAGGGAGAGCCATGAAGGTCGTCGACCCCAAGGGCAGGACGTGGCGGGTCTCGAGGCGCTGGATGCCGTGGCGCCGCAGGTCGAGCATCGGGGACTGGTGGCAGGTCCCCAGCGGGTCGGGGCTCGGCGACGACCCGATCAGCATGATCATCGGTGTCCTGCTGCTGCTCCTCATCATCCCCATCGCCATCGTCGCGCTGGTCGTCGCCCTGGAGCTGCTCCTGCTGCTGCTCGTCCTGCCCTTCGCCCTGCTCGGCCGGATGGTCTTCGGGCGGCACTGGCACGTCGAGGTGCGTGAGGGCTGGACCTTCGTGTGGGAGACCGAGGCCGGCGGCTGGCGCAGCAGCGGTCGTGCCATCGAGCAGATCGCCGACGGGATGCAGCGCGGGCTCACCCCGTGGCAGGCCGCGGGTCCCGCTGCGGCGCAGGCCTCCCCGCACCCTCCGGGTGTGGGTGGGCCGCCGCCCGGTCAGCCGCCCCCGCCGCCGGGCGTCAGGCGAGGGTGAGGAAGAGCTTTTCCATCGCAGCGCGGTCGTCCTCGTCGACCCCGTCGGGCGAGGAGAGGCACTCTCGCAGGCCAGAGGAGACGATGGCGAAGCCCGCGCGGTCGAGGGCGCGGCTCGCTGCGGCGAGCTGGGTCACGACCTCCTTGCAGTCGCGCCCCTCCTCGATGAGGCGGATGACGCCGCCGATCTGACCCTGGGCGCGGCGCAGTCGGTTGACGACCGGGCCCATGTCCTCCATGTCGAGGGTGACCATGTCTCTCTCCTTCGGGGTCGGTGGGTCAGGAGACCCTGCTCGGCAGCGAGGCCAGAGCGGTGTCGAGGCGGGTGCGGGCGTCGGCTGCGACGTCCTGCAGCTGCTCATTGTCCGTCACCCCGACCATCATGTCGGGGTCGAGGGCCTCGACGACGGTGCGGACGTCGCCGTCGGCGCGCACGACGACATTGCACGGCAGTAGGAGCCCGATCGAGGGCTCGTGGGCCACCGCCTGCTGCGCCAGCTGGGGACGGCAGGCACCGAGGATGACGTAGGGGGGTAGGTCTGCGTCGACCTTCGCCTTGAGCGTGCCGGCGAGGTCGATCTCGGTGAGGACACCGAAGCCTTGGTCGGCGAGCGCCTCGCGCGTCGCAGACAGGGCCAGCTCGAAGGGGGCGTCCACGGTGGTCGTGATGCCGTACTGCATGTCCGTCCTCCCGTTCCGTCTGCGTGTCGTGACAGACGGAGTATACCCCGCGGGGTATCGGTGGGACTGAACTCACCCTCCCTTCGCCCAACCCACCAACGTTGTGCGCGCATGGCTGCCCGGAGAGGGGCAGCCATGTGGCAACAGCGACGCCTGGCCAGGTCTGCGACCGCCGAGCTGGGTTGGACAGATGCCCCCGGGGGTATTAACGTCCGTGCCCTGCGCATCGCGGCGAGCCTGCTGCGCTCGGTCGGCCACCCGGACGTCACCGACCTCGTCTGCGGGTACGCGGCCTGGGAGCAGCAGACCGTCGACGCGTGAGCGCCAGAGGTGACCTCACCTCGACCAGAGAGGTGGGGTGAGAGGCGGATGGTGGGCGGAGTGAAGGCCCTCTGTCGTCCCGTCTCGACGTCCTGGCGCAGTTGTCGACGATGGGCGCGGCAATGACCGCGTCCATCGTCGATATCCACGCCCAGGGGCGAGGGGGTGGCGCGCCCCGAGCCGTCAGCGCCCGAGGGGGCACGCCACCGGGCTCAGGCCGCGTTTGGTCCTCGCGGGGAGCAGGAGTTGACTGAGGGGGTTCCCCCTTCGTCCACTCGAGAGGAGCGCCCCGTGCGCACCGTGAAGGCCTGGGCGGCCCCGTCCGCCACCGAACCCCTGACCGCGACGACCATCGAGCGTCGGGACGTCGGCCCCAACGACGTCCTCATCGAGATCGCCTACGCCGGCATCTGCCACAGCGACATCCACACCGCCCGCGCCGAGTGGGGCGACGTGCCCTACCCCATCGTCGTCGGCCACGAGATCGCCGGCACCGTCGCCGAGGTCGGCTCCGAGGTGACGAAGCACGCCGTCGGTGACCGCGTGGGCGTCGGCTGCCTCGTCAACTCCTGCGGCGAGTGCGATGCCTGCCGGGCGGGCCACGAGCAGTACTGCCCCGACGCGATCGGCACGTACAACGCGACCGACCGCGACGGCACGACCACGCAGGGCGGCTACTCGACGCACGTCGTCGTCGACGCCGACTTCGCGCTGAAGATCCCCGAGGGCCTCGAGCTCGACGTCGCCGCCCCGCTGCTGTGCGCCGGCATCACGACGTGGACCCCGCTGCGCCGCTGGGGCGTGCGCGAGGGCTCCAAGGTCGCGGTCGTGGGTCTCGGCGGACTCGGGCACATGGGCGTCCAGCTGGCCGTCGCCCTCGGCGCCGAGGTCACCGTGCTCTCGCAGTCGCTGAAGAAGCAGGAGGACGGCGTCGCACTCGGCGCCACCGACTACCGGGCGACGAGCGACGCCGAGACCTTCACCGACCTGCGCGGCAAGTTCGACCTCATCCTCAACACCGTGAGCGCCGACCTGCCGATCAAGAAGTACCTGTCGCTGCTCGCCCCCGAGGGCACCCTGGTCAACGTCGGCGCCCCGGCCGAGCCCTTCGAGGTCCCGGTCTTCTCCCTCATCGGAGGCAGCAAGGCGCTCGCTGGATCCAACATCGGCGGGATCCCCGGCACCCAGGAGATGCTCGACTTCTGTGCAGAGAAGGGCATCGGCGCCAAGATCGAGGTCATCCCGGCCGACAAGGTCAACGAGGCCTGGGACCGCGTCGTCGCCTCCGACGTGCGCTACCGCTTCGTCATCGACGCCGCGACGATCTGAGGCACGCACCCCCGAGCACCGGAGGGCGTCCTGGTGCATCTCGTGGCGGCATCCGCCGTGAGATGCACCAGGGCGCCCTGGTGTGCACGCACAGAGGGTGCACGGCCAGCCGGCCGACGGTCTGGCTCGGACGAGGGGAAACCCGGACCGGGCCCTGACCTGCTGTTCACCCACGGGGCCCGGAGCGTCGCGAGCATGGGGGCGACCCCCTTCGCCCACCCGTGAGGTCCACCCATGTCCCGCACGATCCGCCGGCTCGTCGGCATCTCCGCCGCGGCCGCCCTCGTCGCCCTGCCGAGCCTGCCCTCGCAGGCGCTCACGGTCACCGCCGCCACCAGCCAGGCTGCCGCGACCCCGCTCACCGTCACCGCGGCCCTCGGTCAGCAGGACGGCGCGACGCAGACCGTCCGTGGCTACGTCGTCGGCCAGCCGACCGCGACCGACCGGGTCGTGACGAGCGGCTTCCCCAACGACTACGCCATCGCGATCGCGGCGACGCCGGGCGAGACGGACACCGGCAAGATGCTCTACGTGCAGGTCCCCTCGGCGCTGCGCTCGCAGTGGGGGCTGGCCAGCAACCCCGACCTCGTGGGACAGCAGGTCGACGTCACCGGCGCGCTCGAGGCCTACTTCTCCCACGCCGGGGTGACGGGCACCAGTGCCATCGCGCTCGCCGACGGCACCGCCCCCGAGGAGCCCGAGGATCCCGGCGAGCCGACCGACCCCGGCAGCTACTACGACGGCACCGCCGGCCTGACCGGCTCGGCCCTCAAGTCCAGGCTGCACGACATCATCAGCACGCACACCGTCCTGTCCTACGACCAGGTCTGGGACGGCATCAAGGACGTCGACGAGGACCCGCAAGACACCAGCAGCGTCGTCCTGCTCTACAAGGGCACTTCCTCGCCGAAGTCGAACAACGGTGGGGGAGTGGACAACTGGAACCGTGAGCACGTCTGGGCCAAGAGCCACGGCGACTTCGGCACGTCCAACGGCCCGGGCACCGACCTGCACCACCTGCGCCCCACCGACGTCACCGTCAACAGCGACCGGGGCAACCTCGACTTCGACAACGGCGGCAGCGAGAACGGCGAGGCTGCCGGCAACTACTCCGACAGTGACTCGTGGGAGCCGCGCGACGAGGTCAAGGGCGACGTGGCCCGGATGATCTTCTACATGGCGGTCCGCTACGAGTCGGGCGACCGGATCGATCTCGAGGTCAACGACCAGGTCAACAACGGCTCCAACCCCTACATGGGGCGGCTCTCGGTCCTCAAGCAGTGGAGCCAGGAGGACCCGCCCGACGCCTTCGAGCAGCGGCGCAACGAGCGGATCTTCGACAACTGGCAGGGCAACCGCAATCCCTTCATCGACCACCCCGAGTGGGTCGAGTCGATCTGGTGAGGCTCAGTCGGTGAGGGTCAGCTCGTAGGTCGTGCCCGCGTCCGTCGTCGGGGTGGCGAGCTCGAGCGGGGTCCCGCGATCGACGGTGAAGTCGTGCTCCGGGTCGAGCAGGTTGATCCCGCCGCCGTCGTTGACCGGCGACATCGCTTCGGTCGTGCGGATCTCGACCTCGCCGTCGTCGACGTCGGTGAAGGTGATCTCGAGGTCGTCGTCGACGCGGACGGTCTGGCCCTCGACCGCCTCGACGTCGGTCGTGGTGTCGGTGGACTCGTGGTCGGGGTCCCAGCCGTTCCAGTCGCTCGCGGTGATCGTCAGCGGGACGGGGTCCTGGTCTCGGTCGAGCACCCCGCATCCGCCGAGGGGCAGCGCGAGGGCGAGGGCCGTCGTGAGGGTGAGGTGCCGCCGGGTCATGGTCGCTCCTGTCGTCGCTGTCGGGGATGGGACGGGTCGGAGCCGGTCCCGGTTCCACTGCGTCCTTGACCCTCACACCGTGTGAGGCGACAGGGTGGGCCCATGACCGACACCCCGGACCTCATGTCGATCGGCGAGTTCTCCTCCCGGTCGCGTCTCAGCGTGCGGATGCTGCGCCACTACGGCGAGCACGGGATCCTCGTGCCCGCCGACGTGGACGCGGCCTCCGGCTACCGCCGCTACGCGCCCGAGCAGCTCGCCGAGGCCGCCCACGTGAGGCGGCTGCGCGACGTGGGCTTCACGGTGTCCGCCATCTCGGTCCTCCTCGCCGCCCACGGCACCGAGAGCTACCGGCAGGCACTCGCCCTGCAGCGGGAGTCCCTCGGCGACGAGCTGCGCGCGGCCCGGGAGCGGCTGGCACTCATCGACCAGCTCCTCGACCAGGAAGGCACTGCCATGTCCACCATCACCGTCACCCGTACGACCGTCCCCGCCCGCACCGTCGTCGCCCTGCGCGGCACCGTCCCCGCCTACGACCAGGAGGGTCGGCTGTGGGAGCGGCTGCTCCCCGAGCTCGAGCGTCAGGGGCTGGTCCCCACCGGTCCGTGCGGCGTCTTCGAGCACGACCCCGAGTACCGCGAGGCCGACCCGACCCTGTCCATCTGGTTGCCCGTGCCTCCCGGCACCACCGCGCAGGCGCCCCTCGAGGTGCACGAGCTGCCTGAGCAGGAGGTCGTCCTCGCTCGCGTCGAGGGGCCGTACACGCTGATCAGCGAGGCCCATGCCCGCATCGACGAGCTGGTCCGGTCCGAGGGGCTGACCCTCGCCCCGCGCTCCGGCCTCGACGACGACATCGCCGTCCTCGGCTTCAACTGCTATCTCGTCGACCCCTCGCAGGCCGCCCCGGAGGACCTCATCACCGAGGTGTGCGTGCCGCTGGGGTGATGCACGCTCGCCCCCCCTGCGTCCTCGCCTGACAGGATCGGGACATGCGCTCTCCCGTGCCCGACTACCTGACCGAGGTCGCCGAGGCCTGCTCCGCGCCGAAGGGGGGCGAGCCCGCTTCCTACATCCCCGAGCTGGCGAAGGTCGACCCCGACCGCTTCGGCATCGCGCTCGCGACGATCGACGGCGAGGTCTACGCCGTCGGCGACGCCGAGCACGAGTTCACGATCCAGTCGATCTCCAAGGCCTTCGTCTACGGGCTCGCCGTGCGCGACCACGGACTGGAGCAGGTCCTGGAGAGGATCGACGTCGAGCCGAGCGGCGAACCCTTCGACGAGCTCTCCCTCGACGCCAGTGGCCGCCCGCGCAACCCGATGATCAACGCCGGGGCGATCACCGCCCACTCCCTCGTCGGCGAGCCCGACACCGCGCCCCACGAGCGGGTCGAGCGGATCATCCGGCTCCTGTCCGACCTCGCCGGTCGTGAGTTGTCCGTCGACGAGGACGTGTGGCGCTCGGAGGTCGCCACCGCCGACCGCAACCTGGCCATCGCCCACATGCTGCGTAGCCACGGCATCCTCACCGACTCGGCGGAGGAGGTCGTGAGCGCCTACTCACGCCAGTGCGCCGTGCTCGTCACCGCGAGCGACCTCGCGCTCATGGCGGCGACCCTCGCCAACGGCGGCATGCAACCGGTGACCGGCAAGCAGGTCTTCACCGGCGCCCAGGTCCGCCACGTCATGTCGGTCATGCTCACCTGCGGCATGTACGACTCCGCGGGCGACTGGGTCTCCTCGGTGGGCATCCCGGCCAAGAGCGGCGTCGGCGGCGGCATCATCGGGGCGCTGCCCGGGCAGGCTGGCCTGGCGACCTTCGCGCCACCGCTCGACGAGCACGGCAACAGCGTCCGCGGCGTCGAGGCCTTCGCGCGGCTCTCGAGGGACATGGGCATGCACCTCATGCAGGTCGCGCCGCCAGCCCGCTCGGTGATCCAGTCGACGCGGGTCGTCCAGCGCGGCGGCGAGTCCATGCGCACCTACTACCTGTCGGGCACCATCGGCTTCAGCGGCGCAGAGCTCGTCGCGCGCCGGCTCTCGCAGGACCCGCCCGAGCAGCATGCCGTCGTGCTCGACCTCACCGGCGTGCACTCGGTGACCGACGTCGGCAGGCGGATGCTGCTCGAGACGGCGCGCCGGCTACGCCTCGACGGGCACGAGGTCTACCTCGTCGACACCGACGACGTCATACCCGATGCCGACCCCGGCGACGGGCGGCGCCTCCCGCTCCTGGCCGACCAGTGATGCTGCGCCGACTCATCTACCCCGTCCCCGCGTGGGACCCGGAGGGCGGCCTGCCCGTCGAGACGACGGCGGCAGGCACCCACCTCGTCCACGCGCCGGCCCCCGAAGGCGGTCGCACGATCGTCTACTTCCACGGCAACGGCTCTGATCTGGCCTCGATCAGCCCGCTCGCCGGGCTCTTCGCCCGGCACGGCCTCGGCTTCGCGGCCGTGGAGTACCCCGGATACGGCCCGGCGGCCGGGCGTCCGCACCAGGAGGCGATCCTCGCGGCCGCGCGCGACGGGCTGGCGCACCTCTCCCTTCGCGCGGAGCGGACGGTGCTCGTGGGTGAGTCGCTCGGCTCGTCGGTGGCCGCACACCTGGCCGCGGAGGGAGTCCTCCACGACGGAGGGGCCTCGAAGGGGAGCGGGCGTCTCGTCCTCGTCTCGCCCTTCACCTCGATGACCGCGATGGTGCAGCGGGTCGCGCGGGTCTTCCCGCGCCGGCTCGTGCCGGACCGGTGGGAGACCGACGTGCTGGTGGGCCGCATCGACGTCCCCACGCTGCTCGTCCACGGCGAGCGTGACGACCTCGTGCCGCTGGTGATGAGCGAGCAGCTGGCACGAGGGATCTCGTCGTCGCAGCGGGTTGTCGTGCCGGGGCGGACGCACAACAACCTGTGGGAGGCGCCGAGCACCTGCCTCGAGGTGGTGGCGGCCTTCGCCAGCGCAGGGGGCTGAGTCGTCCGATGCCGGTGCGGCGAGGCTCAGACGTGCCCGGACAGTTGGGCCATGCGCGACTCGAGGGCGGTGAGCATCGTGCTGCACCGCTTGTCGGCGTCCTTGCGGGCGGCCTTGGTGCCCCCTTCGGCCGGCTCGGTGCACATCGGCAGCACGTCGACGGACAGGCGGGCCCCGCCGGCGAGCGAGCGCAGCTCGTCGAGCTTGGCCGCGAAGGGGGAGCCGCTGCCCGGGCTGTAGTACCGGACCGCGTCGTCGACCTCGTCGGGGAAGAGGTCGGCCTTGGTGACGACGATGACGAGCCACACCGGTCGGTCGCGCCGCAGGGCCATGGAGGCGATGCGGTGGGCCGTGATCGTCCAGTCCTCGAGCTCGGCGGCCAGCTGCTCCTCACGGGTCGCGGCGGCGTCACCGCTCGTGCCGGCGGTGCGCCGTGGGGTCGCGTGCCCCCACGCGACGACGTGCAGGACACCGTCGACGGGGTCGTCGTGGAAGACCTCGTCCAGGGCGCCCAGGCGCGTGGCCGCGTTGTCACCGGGGACGACGCGGAAGCGGAAGCCCTTGCCCTTCGCCGAGCGCCGGGTGCGCCGCTCCATCGTCGCGGAGCCGACCTCGACGGTGCTCTCCGCGGTGGTGCGCCGGGCCAGCCGGTCGGCGAGCCGGGTCTTGCCGACACCAGTCATGCCGGTCACGGCGACGGCGGGGAAGCGCCCGCGGAAGAGGTGACCCAGCTGGTGCGGGGCCCCCGACAGCGCCGAGAGGGCGGTTCCGGCGAGGGTCGTGCCCATGGCAGTGCGGGTGGCGGAGGACATGCGCGCCATCTCAGCCCAGCGCCTTCTTCACGTCGGCGAGGGAGGGGTTGGTCGCGGAGGAGCCGTCGGGGTAGAGCACGGTCGGCACCGTCTGGTTGCCGGCGTTGATGACCTCGACGAGCTCGGCAGTGCCGGGAGTCGTCTCGATGTTGATCTCGGTGTAGCCGATGCCCTCGCGGTCGAGCTGGGACTTCAGCCGGCGGCAGTAGCCGCACCAGCTCGTGGAAAACATCGTGACCGTCCCGTCAGCGGGCAGGTCGACACCGGGGGGCAGGATCTCGCGAACGTTCACCCCTCCAGCCAACCACGAGTCGGCGCCCGGACCATCACTCGGGGCGGGTCAGGCGGCCTCGACGTCGTCGAAGGGGACGGTGAGCACCATGCCGCGACCACGGACGTGGTACCGGGAGCGGCCTCGTTTGGTGACGACGCCGACGAAGCCCTCGTAGCGGCCCGGCGTGAGGACCCGGACCCGGTCGCCGATGGCGACGGGGACGCTCGACGGGGACCGGGAGGCGCGGCGCTCGATGGTCGTCAGCTCGCGCTCGTAGGCCGGGCTCATCACGGCGGGGACCCCGTCGTGGGTCCAGGTGAAGACGGCATCCGCCGAGAACCCAGCACTGCACTCGCGGCAGGAGGTGACCCGCGACGGGCGGCGGTGCCGGTCCACGGTGTGCCCGGCCGGGCAGGTCCCCACCCAGGCGCCCGGGATCGTCGCAGCCTCCTCCGGCAGGCACCGTCGGGGGCTGGCCCCGATGCTCACGGCCATCGCCTGCCAGCGGGGGCCGTGCCCGTGGCGTGGGCCGACGAGAGCATGGGCGATCTCGTGCAGGACGGTGTCGCGCACCTGCTCCCGGTCGTGCAGGCGGGTCAGCGGCGCGCTCAGCCCGATCGACCGGCGACCCCAGCGGCAGACGCCGGCGCGCTTCTTGGCCCGGTCGAGCTCGAGCTGCCAGTCGTGCAGCCCGTGCTCGTCCATGAGCTCCCGCGCCATGCGCTGCGCCTCGCCGATGTCCATGGCAGGAGAGTAGGTCGTGCGGCCGACGGGCCGGCGCGGCCGCGACCACCTGTGGACCGCTCCCTTCGTGCGGTGCCGGGTGTGGAATACCTGCGCTCCGCACGGGGTTGCCGCCAACGTGATGCCGAAGCTCTCTCTCCTTGACCTGGCCACCGTGGGCCGCGACCAGCCCGTCCGAGACGCGCTCGCGGACACCGTCACCCTCGCCCAGCGGGCCGACGAGCTGGGCGCCTTCGAGCGTCTCTGGTTCGCCGAGCACCACAACATGGGCCGGATCGCCTCTGCCGCCACCTCCGTGCTCATCGGCCACGTCGCCGCCCGCACCGAGCGGATCCGCGTCGGCTCCGGCGGCGTCATGCTCCCCAACCACTCGCCGCTCGTCATCGCCGAGCAGTTCGGCACCCTCGCCGAGCTCCACCCCGGTCGCATCGACCTCGGGCTCGGCCGCGCACCCGGCACCGACGGCGCGACGATGCGCGCGCTGCGCACGGACCCGCGCGCCGCCGAGTCCTTCCCCCAGGACGTCCGCGAGCTGCAGGGCTACCTCGCCGACGAGTCGATCGTCGACGGCATCCACGCCTATCCCGGCCGCGGCACCCGGGTCCCCCTCTACATCCTCGGCTCGTCGCTCTTCGGTGCCCAGCTCGCCGCCGCCTACGGGCTGCCCTACGCCTTCGCCAGCCACTTCGCGCCTGACGCGCTCGAGCAGGCCGTGCAGGTCTACCGCGAGCGCTTCACCCCGAGCGAGCAGCTCGACGCCCCCTACGTCATCGCCGCGGCCAACGTCATCGCCGCCGACGACAGCGCCACGGCGACCGACGCCGCGGACCAGGTGCTGCGGGCCCGGGTGCGCATGCTCGCCGGCCGGGTGGGCGGCAGCGACTCCCGCCTCGACGACGACATGGTCACCGCCCTCCTCGACACCGCCGTGGGCGCGCAGGCCCGTCACATGCTCACCCACACGATCGTCGGCGACGCGACCCAGGTGGCCGAGGGGCTGCGCCAGTTCGCTTCTCTCGCAAGGGCGGACGAGGTCATGCTGACCAACCCGGCGCCTGCCCTCGACCTGCGGCTGCGCACCCTCGAGATCCTCGCCGGCATCCACACGGACGGCGACTGACGCCCCCTTCGGCCTCGCCCGCGACCAATGCTTGGTGGTCCTGACGAAGTCCTGAAGCGCCCTTCCGCATCCCTGACGCGCTGGGGATGGAGTCGAGGGACGGTGCGCGCATAGCGTCCAACCCACCGAGGCAACGCAATCGCGAGGCCGGAGATGAAGGGTGAAGCACATGAAGCGCACCACCAAGCGCGCTACCACCGTCCTGGCGCTCGCCGCCGTCGTCTCGCTCGGCGGGGCCGGGCTCGTCCAGGCGGACCAGGTCGACGAGCCGTCGTACTCGGAGTTCAAGTCCGGGACCTACCAGGACCCGACGGACGGCCAGTACATCGTCAACGGTGACATGCCGCTCAAGGGTGAGAAGCAGCTGCGCGACTTCTACCAGGACCTCGTCAACCCGCAGTACGAAAACCAGCTCATCGTCAACACCGTCTACGGCAAGGACGACATCTGGAGCGCCAGCCAGGCGCAGGATCTCACCTACTGCGTGAGCACCGACTTCGGCTCCGACCACGCGGCGATCGTCGACGCCATGGAGGCTGGCGGTAACCAGTGGGAGAGCGCGAGCTCCGCGGTCGACTTCACCTACGACTCCAGCCAGGACGCCAACTGCTCGACGAGCAACGACAACGTCCTCTTCTCGGTCGAGCCGGTGCAGGGCGCCAGCTACATCGCCCGTGCCTTCTTCCCGAGCACCTCGAAGTCCGCGCGCAACGTGCTGGTCAACACCGACCAGATCTTCTCGTCGGGCTCCTGGACGGCCGACAACGTCCTGGCGCACGAGCTGGGTCACGCGCTCGGCTTCCGTCACGAGCACACCCGCCCTGAGTCGGGGACCTGCTTCGAGGACAACAACTGGCGTCCGCTGACCCCGTATGACTCGTCGTCGATCATGCACTACCCGCAGTGCAACGGCTCGAGCGACGACCTGAGCATGACCGAGGCGGATCGCGAGGGTATCCGCTCGGTCTACGGTTCCTGAGCCTCCCTGGGCTCCGGGACCACCCCTGGAAGGGATGCCCCCTTCGCGCCGGACTTCCTCCCCGGACGCGAAGGGGGTTTCTCATGCCCGCGACTCGTCCCTGACCGGATAGCTGCTGGTCGGGCCCTGCCGCTGGCGGCGGCCGCGGTCAGTCGGTGGGCGGCACGCGGGAGGGGTCGGTGACGAGCAGGGGGTGGACCGCTGCGCACGCGCGTCGATGGCCTGCCACCCCGGGGCCGCGTCGTCGTCGACGTGCTCCTCGGGCTCGGGTTGCTCGTCCTGCCTCTACTTCTTGCCCCACCTGGACATGCGGCCAGTCTGGCAGTCCTCCGGCCCGGTGGGCCTGCGCCGGGCCGGAGGGCCGGCGACGATGAAGGGATCCTCACGAGCGACTCATGGTCACCTCATGGTGGCTCCCTAGCGTGCAGTCATCGGGGTCGGCCGCAGGGGCAGGCCCGGGACGTCGAAAGGCACGCCACCATGAAGCGCATCCTCTCCACCCTCGCCGCCTCCGGGCTCGTCCTCACCGCTGCCGTCGCGACCGCTCCGTCAGCCGCGGCCGGCGACCGCACCTGCCGCGGCACGATCGGCAAGGTCACCGTCGACGACGTCAAGGTCCCGAAGGGAGCCACCTGCACGCTCAAGGGCACCCGGGTCAAGGGCAACATCACCGTCGGCTCCAAGGCCGTGCTCAAGGGCCACAACATGCGCGTCGACGGCAACATCCAGTCCTCCGGTCACAGGTCGGTCGCCCTGGGCTACAACACGATCGACGGCAACATCCAGCTGAAGTCCGGCGGCAGCATGAGCATCCGCAAGAACACCGTCGACGGCGACATCCAGGTCTTCAGCAACAAGAGCGGCGCGAAGAACATCTACGACAACCGCGTCGACGGCAACCTGCAGTGCAAGAGCAACTCGCCCGCCCCCAAGGGCGCGCGCAACAAGGTCAAGGGCAACAAGGAGGACCAGTGCCGCCGCTTCTGAGGCACCGCGCTGGCACCATGGGCTGATGGATGACATCGAAGCCTTCTGGCAGCGGGCGCAGCAGCACGCCGACCTCGCCTCGGTGAGCTCGTACACGGGTGAGAACCCGCTGGCGCTGCTGCGTCCGCCAGCCTGGGGCTTCGGTGCGACGCCGGCCCAGGCGGACGAACTGCTCGACCTCGTCCTCGCGGGTACCAAGACCGCGACCGCCTCGTCGCAGTGGGAGTACGAGGCCGAAGGGGAGGAGCTGCCCTCGGCCGGCACGCTCGGCATCGTCGTCGACGGCTCGGGCACGCCCCGCGCGCTCGTCGTGACGACTCGGGTGCGGGTGCTCCCCTTCGACGAGGTCGACGAGGAGCACGCCCGCGCCGAGGGCGAGGGCGATCGCACCCTGCGCCACTGGCGCGAGGTGCACGAGCAGTTCTTCACCGAGCACGCGGGCGGGCGGGACTTCGCCCCGGACATGCCGGTGGTGCTCGAGGAGCTGCGCGTGGTGTACGCGGAGTAGCCCGGCTCCTCGGAGCCTCAGACCCGGTGCCGCAGCCCCGTCGCGCGCTGGGTGCGCCGCTCGACCGCGGCCCGCACCGCTGCCTCGGAGCCGACGAGGGTCACCGACTCCTGGGCCCGGGTGATCGCGGTGTAGAGCAGCTCACGGGTGAGCAGGCGTGAGTCGGCGTCGGGCAGGAGCACGGTGACCGAGCGCGCCTGGCTGCCCTGGCTCTTGTGGATCGTGAGCGCGTGGGCGGTGTCGACCTCACCGAGGGTCGAGGCGGCGTGGACGATCGGGGCATCGGGCTCGCCGAAGACCCCGACGACGCGGTGGTCGGCCCGCAGCGCCATGACGCCGGTGTCGCCGTTGAAGAGGCCCAGACCCCGGTCGTTGGTCGTCACGAGCAGGGGCCGGCCGACGACCTGGCGACCGAGGTGGTCGCTCGCCTCGGCGAGCCACCGCTCGACGCGGTCGTTCCACGGCCCCACGCCCCACGGTCCGTCCCGGTGGGCGCAGAGCAGCCGGTGTTCACCGAGCTCGCGCAGGGCGTCGGCGTAGCGGCCCGCGAGGGCGAGGTCGCGCAGCCGCTCGGCATGGGTGAGCAGCCGCAGGCGCAGGGCCTCGTCGGCCCCGATGACGTCGGCGACCGGCAGGTGCTCGACCGGGCCACCCGGGCGGGCCTGCGCGAGCAGCTCGAGCACGAGGTCCGCGTCGCCGACGCGCACGGCCTCGGCGAGCGTGCCGATCTCGTGGCCGAAGCGGTGCGAGGTCTGCAGGCGCGCCACCGGGCCGTCGTCGCCGTAGCCCGCGACGAGGTCGGCGAGCACGGCACCGGCCTCGACCGAGGCGAGCTGGTCGGGGTCGCCCACGAGGAGCAGCCGGGCGCCCGGGCGCAGGGCCTCGAGCAGGCGGGCGGTGAGCGTCAGCGACAGCATCGACGCCTCGTCGACGACGACGATGTCGTGGGGCAGCGGGTTGCCCCGGTCGCGCCTGAAGCGGTTGCCGCTGTCGGGCCGCCACCCGAGCAGACGGTGGACGGTGACGGCCTCGATGTCGGTGCCGAGGCGCTGTCGGTCCTGCTCGGGCATGTGGCCCAGGGAGCCGAGGACGGACTCGCGCAGCCGGGCGGCGGCCTTGCCCGTCGGCGCGGCCAGGGCGATCCGCGGCCGGTGACCGGTGGCCTCGGCCTGCTCGAGCAGCAGGGTGAGCAGGCCGGCGACGGTCGACGTCTTGCCGGTGCCCGGACCGCCGGCGAGCACGGTCGTCAGGCGGCCGGCGGCCGCCCGGACGGCGTCGCGCTGCTCGCCCCAGCCGTCGCGGGGGAAGACGCGCTCCAGCCCCGCCTCGAGCATCTCCTCGTCGATCTCGGGGGCAGGGGTCTGTGCCCTGCGCTGGAGGTCCTGCGCGATCTGGACCTCTTCGCGGTGGTAGCGGTCGAGGTAGACGAGGTCGTGCTCGACGAGCAGCACCCCGGCCTCGGCGAGTGCGCTGCCGCCGACCTGCTCGAGCCACTCGGGTGTCGGCGGCAGGGCGACGGGCGACTCCTCGAGCAGCTCGCGCGCGTGGGCCGGGTCGAGGCTGGTCGACCCCTCGCGGGCGGCGCGCACCACGAGCGCGAGCGTGACGCGGGCGAGGGGGTCCTCATCGTCCACCAGCGTCGCGAGACGGCTCGCGACGTGGACGTCGGCAGCCTCGATGACGCCTGCGGCGTTGAGGTCGGCGAGCTCGCCGGTGGCACTGCGGGCGACCCGGCGGTCGTAGCGGTCGAGCACCTCGGTCATCGGTCCACCCCTTCGCTCGTCGTCGCGCCCGTGCGGGCCCCGGCGCCCGAGCCCGGACCTGCGCCCGCACCCGCGGGTCGGCGCCCGTCGAGCAGGTCGGAGACACCGGTGACCAGGGCGACCGGCGGGGCCCAGGAGAAGACGCCGGTCGGGTGCCCGTCGACGAGCGGTGTCTGCTCCCCGGCCATCCCCCGGAGGTAGAGGTAGAGCACGCCGCCCAAGTGCCGGTGCGGGTCGTAGCCCGGCTGCCGCCACCGCAGGAAGCGGTGCAGCACGACCCCGTAGAGGATCGCCTGGAGCGGATAGCTCGAGTGCGTCATCGCCTCCCGCAGGGCGGTCGGGTCGTAGTGGGCCGTCGTCAGCGGGGTGTCGACGGGCCCGAGCCAGTTGGTCTTGTAGTCGACGACGAGGTGCCGCTCGCCGATCCGCAGGACGATGTCGACCGAGCCGGTGAGATAGCCGCGGAGCGTCTGTCCGCCGAGCACGGGGTCGTCGAGCACGTCGGCGAAGGGCAGCACCGGGTCGTCGGCCGGCAGGTGCTCGCGCATGAGGGCGGCGAGGTCGCCGAGCACGGCGCCGTCGTCGCTGGGCGGCGGGGCGTCGTCGCCACCGCCGAGCGGCAGCTCGAAGTCCATCTCGCACAGGCGGTCCCGCGCCCCGACGTCACGCAGCCGGGTGCCGGGGGCCAGCGGCCCGAGCGGGGTCTCGATGACCTCGACGAGCGCAGCGGCGAGGGCGTCGCGGTCGAGGTCGGGCACCGGCCAGGCGATGATCTGCTCCTCGATGTGCGCCCGCAGCTCGCCGAGCAGGTCCTCGGCCTGCGCGTCGGCCTCCTCGAGCACCGCGTGGACGAGCGAGCCGAAGCCCGCTCCGACGGGCAGCTGCGCCATGGGCGAAGGGAGATGCCCCTCGCCTCCCGCAGCCCCGGCCGCGTCGGCACGGCCCGTCGCATCGGTACGGCCCGCCGCGTCGGCTCCACCCGCCACGACGAGGTCGGCGGGACCCCCTTCGTCCTGACGGTCGGTGACCTCCGGCTCGCTGGCCACGAGATCCTCGGCACTGGCCCGGGGGACCTCGTCCAGGGGGCGGGTCAGCGCGGTGTAGGAGGTCCGGCGCCAGGCGTCGTCGACCGTGCGGGTGAAGTCGCGGACCGCCAGCTCGGTCACCGGCTGGGGCTGCGACATCTTCACGGGGGTGGGCTGGTCGACGTACTCGACCCGCAGCGCGCCCCGGCGCTCCCAGTCCGCGAGGCGGTCCTGCAGGGTCTCGTCGCCGGGCACCGGGTGCTTCGGCGGGACCTCGGCCTGCCCCTGGGTGCGGCCGAGGAGGACGCGGTGCAGCGGCGACGGTCCGGTGCTCTGCGCCGAGGGGAACCACCACGTGACGACCTGGCTCTGCGCGCGGGTCAGCGCGACGTAGAGCAGCCGCAACGACTCGCCGCTCTCCTCGGCGGCAGCCCGGGCCAGGCGGTCGGAGCGGCCGTCGTCGGAGGTGATGCCGATGTCGAGTGCCCGGGTGCGGTCGGCCCTGTGGAAGTGCAGCACGTCCGGCCGCGGCAGCCACCGGTCGCACACGAAGGGCAGCATGACGACGGGGTACTGCAGCCCCTTGCTCGCGTGGATCGTCGCGAGGTGGACCGCGTCGGCGTCGCTGTCGAGGCGGCGGGCGCGCTCCTCCTTGCGGCTGGCAGCCATGCGCTCGCGCAGCCACGCGGTGAGCGAGGCCAGGCCGTCGCCCTCGGTGACGACCCGCTGGTGGAGGGTCTCGCCGATGTGCCGCAGGTCGGTGAGCAGCCGCTCGCCGTCGGTGCGGCGCAGCACGCGGGCGTCGAGCCCGTCGGCGGTGGCGGCGGCGAGCACCGCGGCGACGCCGCGTCGCCCGAGCAGGGCGGCCCAGGTGCGCAGCCGGTGGGCGACCTCTTCGGTGAGGTCGTCGCCGCGGGTGTCGAGATCGGTGGCCGCGGCCCCGACGAAGGGGGTGAGCGCCGCCGCGCGCACCCGCTCGGCGCGGTGGGTCAGTTCCATCGCCTCGAGGAGGGTGAGCCAGTGCTCCGCGGCCACGGAGTCGTAGATGCTCTCGCTCGAGACGATGACCGAGCGCAGCCCGACCGCCGTGAGCGCGGAGCGCACGGTGTCGAGCTGCTTGCGGGTGTGGGCGAGCACGGCGATGTCGCCGGCCCGCAGCGGGCGCCCGTCGAAGGTCGTGCGACCGGCGAGCAGCCGGGTGATCTCCGCGGCGCAGTCGGCGGCGACGAGCGGGCGGACGGTGGCGATCGAGATGCTCTGCCCGGGCTGCTCGACGCGGGCGCTCGGCACCGCGCGCAGCCGCACGGGGGCGAACTGGCCGTCAGGGAGGCTGCCGTCGGCGGTCCTGAGCCGCGAGCCCTCACGGGCGGCAGTCACCTGGTGCACGACGATCTCCTCGTCGCCGAGCTGTGCCCCGCCGAGCAGGACGCCGAGGCTGCGCACGAGCGGCGCGTCGGAGCGGTGGTTGACCCCGAGGGTGTGCCGGGTGGTCGCCGACTCGGCGGCCGTGAGATAGGTGTCGACGTCGCCGCCGCGGAAACCGTAGATCGCCTGCTTGGGGTCACCGATGAGCACGAGTGTGCTGTGCCCGCTGAAGGCGCGGTCCAGGATCTGCCACTGGACCGGGTCGGTGTCCTGGAACTCGTCGACGAGCACGACCCGCCAGCGCTGCCGCATCCGCGCTCGGGCGGGGGAGTCCTCGTCCTCGAGTGCGATCGCGAGGTGCGAGAGCAGGTCGTCGTAGCCGAGCACGCCCAGGCGGCGCTTGCGTCGGTCGAGCTCCTCACGCACGAGCCGGGCGAAGCCCAGGCTCCGGGCGTCGGCGGAGCGTCCCTTGAGGGAGGCGGGCTCGAGCTCGGCATGCGGGTTGTCGGTGACGGCGCGGGCGATCTCGCCGGCGCGCTTGCGGGAGAAGGCGGCTGGTCCGCCCTGTGCGAAGCCGCGGACGTAGAGGTCGTCGACGACCTCGTCGCGCAGGTCCGACAGGTCCTCGACGAGGCGGGCGTGCTGGTCGGTGTCGCCGGCGACACCGAGCCCGCGCAGCACGAGCTGGCAGAACTGGTGCGTCGTCGCGATCGTCGCTGCGTCGAAGTGGGTCAGCGCGTCGCGCAGCCGCCGGGCCCGCTCGGCGACCTCGTCGGCGCTGCCCTGCCGCAGCAGCGCGACGACCTCGTCGTCGGTCGGCAGCTGGGGGTCGGCGACGAGCCGGTGGACGTGCCGCAGGTGCTCGCGGACCCGCTCGCGCAGCTCGCGGGAGGCGGCCCGGCTGAAGGTGATGACGAGCATGTCCTCGAGGCGCACCACGCCCTCGGCGACGTGCCGCGCGACGAGCGCGCCGATCGTCCACGTCTTGCCGGTGCCGGCGCTTGCCTCGAGCAGGACGGTGCCCGTGGGCAGTTCGCCAGCGATGTCGAAGGGGGTGAGTGCGCTCGCGCTCATGCCGTGCTCCCCACGTTGTCGAGCGCGGGCCCCCACACCCGCGGGGCGAGGGTGGCCAGGTCGCTGCCCGGGCCGGCGAGGGTCTGCTGCAGCACGTCGAAGGGGGCCTCCCGCCCGTGGACGAGGCGCCACCAGGAGTCGTCCCGCTCGCCGGGGATGGTGTCGCCGCTCTTGAGGAGCGAGGCCTCCCACTCCTTGGCGGCCTGCTGCTGCGCGAGCCGGGTGCGCGTGGGGTTGCGGCTGACCGCTTGGGCCCAGGCGTGGGCGGTCTTGACGGGCAGGGGCAGCGGCGCGGTCTGACCGAGGGCGAAGACGTCGAGCAGGGTCGTCAGGTGCGAGCGGGCGGCCTCGCGGGGCAGCACGCCGTAGCTCGTGCGCGCGACCTTGCCCCGAGAGCCCTTGCCGAGGGTCGAGGCCTGCCAGCCCTCGTCGTCGGTGCCGGCAGCGGTGAGCGCGAGCAGGCGGATCCACGCGCCCATGACCTGCTTGGCGCCCAAGCGGGAGTAGGTGACGTCGACGAGGTGCAGACCGCGGACGCCGTCGACGGTGCCGGTGAGGCGGCGGTCGCCGGGCAGCGTGACTTCGATGTCGACCGCGCGCGGGTCCTCTGGTGGCCCGAGTGCGAGCTGGCCCATGAGCTGCTCGACGGTGCGGCCGATCTCCTCGAGCGTCGCCTCACCGAGACCGGCGGGTGGCAGCGCGCCGCGCAGCAGCTCCGCCCGGTAGATCGAGCGCGGGTCCTGGCCGGCGATGCGGGCGCGCAGGGCGCGGTCGCCGACGGCCCACTTCTCCAGGGCGTCGAGGTCGACGGGCAGCCGGTCGCTCACCTCGTCGACGTCGTGGGAGACGCCCACCTGCAGCCGGTCGCGGAGGAATCCGCGGGCGGGGTTGTCGTAGAAGGCGATGAGGTCGGCCAGGCCGACATCGGCGACGGTCCGACCGGGCAGTGGGGCGGTGACCAGTCGCCCGGGCGGGGTGCGCTCGCCGACCGCGGCGCGGGCGGCGAGCAGTGCCGAGCGGTCGAAGCTGAAGGATCGCCCACCCCCGGGCCCCCCGACGGTGAGGTTGCGCGCGTCGAAGGGCTGCAGGGGGTGGTGGGTGACCTCGACCGGTGCCGTGGTCGTCTCGCGGGCGGCATCGAGGAGCTCGCCGAGCGGCACGGCGGGCGGGCAGGGCTCGCCGCTGTGCTCGTCGGCGCCGGTGTAGGCGATGACGAGCCGCTCGCGGGCGGCGAGCACGGCGTCGAGGAGCAGCTGGCGGTCCTCGCTGCGGGCGTCGCGCTCGCCGGTCATCGGGCGCCGCGCGAGCACGTCATCGCCGTCGATCGCCTGCTGGCGGGGGAAGGAGTCGTCGTCCATGCCGAGCAGGCACACGACGCGGTGCGGCACCGAGCGCATCGGGGTCATCGTGCACACGGTGAGGCCGCCGGTCCTGAAGCTCGCCCGGCTCGGGCGCCCGGCGAGCTGGTCGGCGAGCAGCACCCGCACGTCGGCGAGGCGCAGCGGCACGTCGTCGCTGGCGTGCCGGGCGGCGGAGCCGAGGGTGCGCTGGAGGTCGCCGACCTGCCAGCGCTCGCGCGGGGGCACGTCGGTCAGGGAGAGGACGGTCTCGGTGAGGGCCTCCATCCACTCGGTGGCCGGGCCGGCGTGCTCGAGCCGGTCGAGGCCCTCACCGATGCGGGCGAGCAGCTCGCTCACCCGGCCGACGAGGTCGACCGAGCCGCTGCCGACGTCGTCGAGGGGCATGACGCCGCCGACCTGCAGCGGGCCGTCGGCCGAGACGGTGACCCCGACGAGGAGTCGGTCGAGGCCGAACCGCCAGGTCCCCTGGGGCTCCACGTCGAGGGCGAAGGGGGCCCGCCCCGCCTGGTCGTAGCCCCACCGGATGCCGGAGTCGCTGACCCACCGGGTCATCGTCGCGAGGTCGTCGTCGTCGAGGCCGAAGCGGCGCCGGACCGGCCCGCTCGCCGCGAGGTCGAGCACCTCGCTCGCGGTGAGGCGCCCGCCGGCGAGGCCGACGACGCGGTCGGCGACGTCGAGCCGGGGGTTGGTGGCCCGCAGCGACCGGTCGGCCAGCCGTACCCGCAGCCGGTGGGCGGGGTGGGTGTCGACGCCGTCGGCGTCAGTGCCGTGCTCGCCGAGGCCGAAGGCCGCGCCGATGAGCGGCGCATAGGTCTCGACGTCGGGGCACATGACGAGCACGTCGCGCGGCTCGAGGGTGGGGTCGTCGTCGAGCAGCCCGACGAGCACCTCGCGCAGCACCTCGACCTGCCGGGCGGGCCCGTGGCACGCGTGGACCTGGATCGAGCGGTCGTCGGTCGGCACGGTCCGGGCGGTGCGCTCGCTCTCGTCGGGGACGTGGTCGTCGCGCAGATCGGCCTGCAGCCACTCGAGCACCGACCGCGCCTCCAGATCGCCCCCCGAGGAGGGCCCGTGATCGCTCCCTGCCCCTCGAGACGGCGCTGGCGCGCCTCCTCGGGAACCGGAGGTCGCCCCCAGCACCCGCACCAGCTCGCGTGAGTCCCGCCCCAGCGAGGCGAGCAGCGGGTGCCGGACGAGGTCGCTCGTCGCGTCGTCGTCGCGGGCCACCACACCCTCGGCGGCGAAGGGGGTCAGCCGCTCCCACAGGTCGGGCGAGGGCTGGGGCAGCCACAGGTGCACGTCGCGGCTGCCGGCCAGGGCGTGCAGCAGCTCGACCTCGGTGACCGCGAGCCGGGTGTGCCCGAAGAGCGAGAGCCGCTCCGGCAGCTCGAGCCCGCCGCCCGTGACGCCCCCGGTCCCTGAGGAGGTCGCCCCGCGACCGTCTCGAAGGGCAGCGACCGTCTCGGCGTGCCGCACGTCCGGCGGGGGCGCGTCGACGACGCCGACGAGGCGCCGCCACAGCTCGGCCTGCCAGACCAGGTCGTGGTCGAGGGGGCCGCCGGTGCCGTCGGTGTCACGCCCCTCGCGCCAGTCGGCGAGCATCGTCGGCCGGCTCTGGCCGTAGCGGTGGAAGAGCCGGGCCAGCCGCAGCGCGACCGAGTAGCGGCGGCCGGCGCGGGTGCCGTCGGGGTCGTCGGTGCCGTGCCCCAGGTGCCGGCTGAGCGCTGCGCACCACGGCTGCCCGAGCCCGGCGTCGATGACCTCGAGCAGCGGCCAGACGAGGTGCTGCGGCAGCCATGGATCGTCGTCGTCACGCCCGGTGAGCATCGTGACCAGGGAGCGCGGCCGCAGGAAGGTGACGCCGGCGCAGACCCCGTCGTGGCTCCCTTCGCCCGTGCCGAGGCGGTGGGACAGGCGCTGTGCCAGCCACCGCTCGATGCCCTGCTCGGGCACGACGACGACCTCCTGGGCGAAGGGGTCGGGCAGCGGGCTCGCCAGCAGTTCGCCGAGCTCGTCGGCGAGGGTGTCGGTGCGCTGCGCGCGGTGGAGATGGAGGGCCACGGTCAGACCGTAGCCGGACCCGGCGACAACGTGACGTGCGCCTGTGGATGAGAAGCAGCTGATGACGAACGGGCCCTCTCTCATGCTCGCCAGCCTGTGTTCGTCGTGTTCGTGTGATCACGGCTCGGACGCCGGCAACCCCGACCCCGAGGCCGTCCGGCTGGTCTACGCCGACCGCGAGCTCACCGCGGACGAGCGGGCCGCGATCCTGCAGGCCCAGCGCCCCCGAGCACCTCGGCCATGACCGGGGCGTCGACGTTGCCGCCGCTCGCCACGACGACGACGGTCTGCCCGGCGAAACGCTCCCTCTGGGCGATGAGCGCGGCCAGCGCCGCGGAGCCGCCGGGTTCGACGACGAGCTTGAGCGTGCGGGCAGCCTCGCGCATCGCGACCCGCGCCTGGTCGTCGGTGACCTCGAGCCCGGTCACCCCGTGCCGGGACAGGGCAGCGAGGGTGTGCTCGCCGACCGTCGGCGAGCCGATCGCATCGAGGAAGACCGGCACCGCCGGCACCTTCTCCACCCTGCCGGAGACGAGCGAGCGCGCCATCTTGGGGTAGCCGTCCCGCTCCACGACGAAGGGGGCCACCTCCGGGTGCGTGTCCCGCACCGCCGTGATGACGCCCGACGAGAGCCCGCCACCGCTGCACGGGACGATGACCGCGTCGGGGGCGTGGCCCCCTTCGCGCAGCTGGTCGACGATCTCGAGCCCGACGGTGCCCTGGCCGGACATCACCCGGGGGTCGTCGTAGGGGTGCACGAGGGTCAGCCCACGCTGCTCGACCAGCTCGCGACCGACGACCTCGCGGTCCTGGGTCGCGGGGTCGTAGAAGACGACCTCGGCGCCCCACCAGCGGCAGCCGTCGACCTTGATCTGCGGCGCGTCCTGCGGCATGACGATCGTCGCCGTCGCGCCGGTCATCCGGGCCGAGGCGGCGACGGCCTGCCCGTGGTTGCCGGTGGAGAAGGCGAGCACACCCGCCGCCCGCTCCGCCTCGGTCAGCGACAGCAGCGTGTTGAGCGCACCGCGGATCTTGAAGGACCCGGTGAGCTGCAGGGCCTCGGCCTTGACGAGCACCCTCGCGCCGCAGAGCTCGTCGAGCATCGGGGAGGAGAGCAGGGGCGTGCGCCGCACCCGGCCCTCGATTCGCTGCGCTGCCGCCCTGATCGTCTCGATGCCGAAGTCCATGTGGACATCCTGCCGCTACGCCCGCGAGATCACCCCGGCAGTGGCTTGGCGCCGCGCTCCTTGAGCATCTGGGTCATCGTCTCGACCTCGGTGGTCTGGCTGTTGATGATCGACTGGGCGAGGGTCTCGACGGCGTCATTCTGAGAGTTGTCACGCGCGGCCTCGGCCATCGGCACACCCGCCTTGTGGTGGCGGATCATCATCTGGAGGTAGTAGATGTCGGCCGCCTTGCCGCGCATCCCCTTCAGCTTGGTCATCTCGGCCTGGGTCGCCATGCCGGGCATCAGGCCGTCATCGCCGAGGGTCATCGTTGCGCCGTGCTCGTGGCCCAGGCCACGCATCCAGTCCATCTGCTTGCCGGGTCCGGTGGGCGAGAGCCCCCAGACCTGCAGCCAACCGGCCATCTGCCCCGACTGCGACTCCTGGGTGCGCGCGATGTCGTAGGCGAGGGAGCGCACCAACGAGTCGTCGGTGCGGTCGTAGATGATCCAGGACATCTCGACGGCCTGGTCGTGGTGCGTCTGCATGTCGCGGGCGAAGCCGGCGGCGACGCTGTCGTCACCAGGGAGGTCGTCCCCGCCGACGCGGCTGAGCGCCAGGCCGGCGACGAGACCGATCGCGAGCGCGACGACCGCGGCGAGGACGACCCGGGGGGTCACTTGACCAGGCTCGTCTCGGGGGTCACACCACCGGTGCAGGCCGCCCCGGGCTCGGGGGTCTGCTTGCCCTGCCGGTACTCCTTGATGAAGCCCTTGATCCGCGGGTCGTCAGCCGAGTCGACGCTCAGCTGGTTGCTCCAGGCCGACAGGACGATCTTGCCGGGCATCTTGCCCTCGTAGGGCGAGAGGATCGTGTAGGTGTCGGGCAGCGCGTCGTCCAGCTTCTTGACGTCGGCCTCAGGCAGGTCGGGGTCGTAGCCGATCCACACGGCGCCGTGCTCGAGGGAGTGGACGGCGTGCTCGTCGGGCACCGGCGTGTCGTAGGTGCCGCAGTTGAGCCACACGCCGTTGTGCTCGCCGCCCACGGGCGGCGACTCCTTGTAGTCGATCTTGCCCTCGACGTGGTTGCCGCCCGTGTAGTCGAAGGTCTTGGCCCCCGACAGGTCTCCCGCGGCCCGGCGGTCGTCGCGCTCGCTGACGATGGCATAGCCCACGGTGCCAGCGATGAGTGCGATCACCACGGCTGCGGCACCTGCCAGGAGGAGGGAGCGGCGACGCTCGGCGGACTGGGCCTTCTTGCGTGCCTCGGCGAGCTTGACCTCGCGGGCGGACATCGACTTCTTGCTGCTCATGGGTCCCTCGGGGTAGGCGGGGGCGGAATTGCCGGGATTATTGCACCGTCAACTGAAGGTCTACTGAGGGTGCTCGCCACTAGTCTGACTGCATGCGTTCAGAGACGACGACCATCACCTCCCCGCAGGACGGGTTGCCACTCTTCGTGCGCACCTGGCAGCCCGACGGCGAGGCCAAGGGCGTCGTCCAGATGGCCCACGGGATGGCCGAGCACTCCGGGCGCTACGAGCGCTTCGCGCAGGCGCTCACCGACGCCGGCTACGCAGCGTGGATGCACGACCATCGCGGCCACGGCGAGACCTCGACCGAGCAGGAGGACCGCGGCTACTACGCCGACGACCACGGCTGGGACACGGTCGTCGAGGACATGCACACCGTGACCCGGGCGATCGCCGAGGCCCACCCGGGACTGCCGCTCTTCTTCTTCGGCCACTCCATGGGTTCCCTGCTCGGCCGCGACTACATCACCCGCTACGGGCAGGACCTCGTCGGTGCCGTCCTGAGCGGCACGGCAGCCAACCCCGGCCTGCTGGGCAAGGTCGGCCAGGGACTGGCGAGCGTCGAGGCGCGCCTCCGCGGTCGCCGCCACACGTCCAAGCTCATGGATGCCATGACCTTCGGCGCGTACAACAAGCCCTTCAAGGCCGAGGGGGAGTTCGGCTGGCTCTCTCGTGACCGGGCCGAGGTGCGCAAGTACATCGACGACCCTCGCTGCGGTGAGGTCTTCACCTCCGGCTTCTTCGCCGACCTGCTCGGTGGCGTCAACCGGTTGCAGGGGCTGGCAGCCCGCGTCCCCCACGACCTGCCGCTCTTGGTGATCTCGGGCGAGCAGGACCCGGTCGGCGGCAAGGACGGCGCCGGCGTGCGGGCCGCGGCCGAGGCCTTCCGGGCCGGTGGCGTCGAGGACGTCACCCTCGAGCTCTTCCCGGGCGCTCGCCACGAGCTGCTCAACGAGACCAACCGCGACGAGGTCACCGACCTCGTCATCGGCTGGCTGGACGACCACCTGCCGACGAAGGGGGAGTGACTCCCGTGACCGATGACAAGCGAGACGCCCGCAAGGCGATCGAGGACCTCGAGCTCGACAAGCACCTCGCGGCCGCCGGGGCGGCCGCCTCGAGGCTGGCCCAGGAGGCGGTCAGCCTCGTCGGCACCTACGCAGACGACCACCGTGAGCAGGCCCACGGGCTGCTCGACCGGGCCGAGAGCGAAGCCGACCGGGTGACCGGTGGCCGCGCCACCGACCTGCTCGGCAAGGTCCGCTCCGGCCTGGCGGCCGGCGTCGACCTGGTCGCCGACCAGCGGCCCGACCCTGCGGCGGCTGCGTCCGAGTCGACCGACGCCCCGGGCTCTGACGCAGGCTCCGACGACCCGGGGCAGCCCCCTTCGGCCGGATGACCGCCCGACGACGGCTCGGCGGGGCGCTGCTCCTCCTCGCCGTCGCCTACCTGCTCGGCGAGGCCTGGGCCGTCGCCGGCTGGCGGGGTTTGCCCTACAGCTGGACCGATGACGCGATCAGCACCCTCGGCGTCCCCGAGGTCATGTGGACCGGCGAGGGCTCGCGCGAGTCGACGCGGTACGCGGCGATGAATGCGACCTTCGTCGCCTCCGGCGTGCGGGTGCTGCTCGCGACGGTGGTGCTCGCCCCCTTCGTCCCGCGGTGGCGGTGGCTCGTCCTGCCCCTCGCCCTCGCCCACGGGATCGGGACCGTCGTCGTCGGCTTCGTCCCCACCGGGCTGACCTCCGAGCGGGCCAACGGGCACGGCCTCGGCGCTGCCCTCGCCATCGGCGGCGGCACGCTCCTGCTCCTCGCGCTCACCGCGGCCCTGGCCGCTCGGCACCGGGGGCTCGCTGCCTGGACCGGGGCGTGCTCCGCGGTCTCCGTGCTCGGATTCGCGCTCGTCCTCGTCGGGGTGGGGGGCTTCGGGCTGGCGGAGCGGCTCGCCGTCGACGCCGTCATCATCTGGCAGATCGGGGCCGGCGCCGCGCTGCTGCTCAGCCGACCCCGGTGAGGCCCTGCTCCGCGGCTGCGGAGCGCACGGCCTCGACGAAGAGGTCGATCGACGGTCGCGGGGTGGAGCTGGCCCGCTGGGCGATGGACACCGTCCGCAGGATCGGTTCGTCGAGGGGGATGACGTCGACGCCCGGAGGCAGCAGCGTGAGCCCGAGGTCGGAGACCAGGGTGACGCCCAGGCCGCTCGCGATCATCGCCAGGGCAGTGAACTGCTCCTCGACCGTGTGCACGATCCGCGGGTCGAAGCCGTGGGCGTGGCACTCCACCCGCACCGCCCGGCCGAAGTGCGAGCGCGGCCCGGCGAGGATCCACGGGAAGTCGGCGAGCGCGGTGAGCGACACGCTCTCGCCCGGCAGGGCACCCTCCGGCGCCGCGGCGTGCAGGCGCTCGACGGCCACGACCGACCACTGCAGCGCCGGGTCGCGGTCGAGGGGGTGACCGGAGTAGTCGATGACGAAGGACAGGTCGAGCAGCCCGTCGCGCACCGCGTCGGCCGTCTCCTCGGGGGCGAGCTCGCTCGTGTGCACCCGGATGCCGGGGTGCTCGACGGCGAGGGAGGACAGCGCGCGGGGCAGCAGGCCCGAGGCCACCGACGCCCACACCCCGACGCTCAGCCGGGCGGTGATGCCCGACTGGGCCTGCTCGATCGCGGCGGTCGCGCGCTCGACCGAGCCGAGGATCTCCTCGGCGTGGTCGGACAGGAGCAGGCCGAGCTCGGTGAGCTGGACCCGCCGGCCGTGGCGCTCGATGAGCTTGACCCCGACCTCGCGCTCGAGCTGGGCGAGCTGCTGGGAGACGCCCGACGGGCTGTAGTGCAGGGCCTGCGCGGCAGCGGTCACCGTGCCGCGCCGGTGCAGCTCGCGCAGCATCTGCAGGCGTCGCAGGGACAGCTCCATCCGCCCACAGTAGGCCGCGGCCCGCTGCTGGGGCGGGAGGCGCGTGATCGTGCAGGCCGGGTGCACGATCACGTGCACCTTCTGTAACTGGACGTGAGGCGGGTCACGCGCTGACTCTGGCCGTACTGCTCCCCCTTTTCAGATTGGCGGTCATCACCATGACGGCGACCCACACGACCAACCCGGCACACGACTTCGTCGACCGCGAGCCCGCGCACCAGATCACCTGGGTCGACCCCGTGACGGGCGCGCAGGGGTACCTCGTCGTCCACACCCTCGTCGGCGGCATCGCCACCGGTGGCACCCGCATGCGGGCCGGCTGCACGATCAGCGAGGTCGGTGACCTGGCCCGTGGCATGGCCACCAAGACGGCGGCCTTCGGCCTGCCCGTCGGCGGAGCGAAGGGGGGCGTCGACTTCGACCCCAAGGACCCGCGGGCCTTCGGTGTGCTCACGCGATTCTTCACCGCGATGCGCCCGTGGCTCGACGGCCGCTGGGTCACCGCCGAAGACCTCGGCGTGACCCAGCAGCTCATCGACGACGTCTTTGCCGAGGTGGGCCTCTCGCAGTCCTTCCACGCGGCGATCTCGCGCTCGCCGCAGCCGGAGGCGACCCTCGCCCGGGTGCAGGCCGGGCTCGAGGTCATGACCGACGGCTACCCGCTCGGCGACGTCATCGGCGGCTACGGGGTCGCCGAGGCCTGCCTCGGCGCGGCCGACGGCTTCGGCTGGGCGACCCGGGACACGACGATCACGATCCAGGGCGTCGGCACGATGGGTGGCGGCGCGGCGTGGTACCTCCACGAGGCGGGTGCCCGGGTGACGGCCGTCGCCGACGCCCGCGGCACCCTCTTCGACCCGGCCGGCCTCGACGTGCCCGCGCTGCTCGACCTGCGCGACGAGTACGGCGAGATCGACCGGTCGCAGGTGCCGGCACACGTGCAGCAGCTGCCGCGCGACGCGATCGTCGGCATCGAGGCCGACATCTTCGTCCCGGCCGCCGTCTCCTACGCCATCCGCGAGGACAACGTCGACCAGGTGGTCGCGCGGGTCGTCGTGGAGGCGGCCAATGCCGCGACGACCTGGGGTGCCGAGGACACGCTCACCGAGCGCGGCATCGTCGTCGTGCCCGACTTCATCGCCAACGCCGGCGCTGCCGCCTGGGCCTGGTGGCTGCTCCAGGGGCAGGTCGGCTGCGACCCCCGGGACTCCTTCGACCGCCTCTCGGCCGAGATGCGCGCCAAGGTCGCAGTCCTCGCCGAGCGCTGGACCTGCGACCGGATCCCCATGCGGCAGAGCGGGTTTGCGCTGGCATCGAGCAACCTGCGCGCCCTTGAGGGGGCGCAGATCGTCATCCCTTGAGTCCCGCTCGGCTCGCTGACCGCCGGAGGCAGGTCGGTCGGGGCGGCCGGACGCGGCCGTCAGCCCCGCTTGGCGACGATCCGCTGCACGGCGTCGTCGAGGTGCGCCTGGAGGGCCGCCTTGGCGCGGGCCGGCGGCGCGGTGAGGATCGCCTGCCGCAGAGCCTCGTGGTCGTCGACCTGCGTCCAGAGGTCGCCGTAGGTCGTGCGCAGCTCCCCCAAGCACATGCGCGTCTCGACGATCAGGGTCCGCATGGCGCGGATGAGGCGGGGACTGGCCGAGGCCTCGACGAGCACCTCGTGGAAGTGCTGGTCCGCGTCCGAGACGGCGGGGCCGTCCCCCTTCGCCGCGGCCCGTCGCATCCGGGTGACGACGCGCTCGAGCTCGTCGGCCGTCGACTCGCGGCGTCGGTCGGCGATGACGATCTCGAGGGCTCCCCGCTCGATGACCGAGCGCGTGCGGTAGACGTCGCGGACGTCGTCGAGGGTGAGCTCGTTGACGAAGACGCCGCGATTGGTGATCGCCTGGAGCAGCCCCTCGGACACCAGTCGCTGCATCGCCTCGCGCACCGGGCCACGGGAGACCTCGAAGCGGGCGGCGAGGTCCGCCTCGCCCAGCTGCTCGCCCGGCTCCAGCCGACCGGACATGATCGCCTCGCGCAGCTCGTCGGCGAGGTACTCCACGGTCGAGCGGCGTGGGTGGGGCGTGAGATCGCTGACGGGCATGTCCCTGCCTTCGTGATTGCCAGATTGTTGACAATCTATGAACCCGGCTCCTACGTTGTCAACATGCCCAGCCAGCCCGTGGTCGTGGTGCTCCACGACGGACAACTCCCCGACGAGCAGGTCATGGCGCCGGTCGTCGAGCGCGCCCGAGAGGTGCGCTACGCGACCGCCGAGGAGCTGCCCGAGGCGATCGCCGGAGCCGAGGTGCTCTTCGCCTACGACTTCTTCTCCACCGCCATCCCCGACGCCTGGCCGGCCGCCGACGCGCTCGAGTGGATCCACGTCGCCTCGACCGGGGTCGACGCGATCCTCTCGCCGGAGGTGCGCGACAGCGACGTCGTGCTCACGAACTCGCGCGGCGTCTTCGACGCCTCGATCGCCGAGTACGTCCTCGCCCAGGTCCTCGCCTTCGCCAAGGACCTGCCGCAGTCGACCCGGCTGCAGCAGGCCCACCGGTGGGTGCACCGCGAGTCCGAGCGGGTCGCCGGCACGCGGGCACTCGTCGTCGGCACCGGCCAGATCGGCCGGGCGATCGCCCGGCTGCTGCGCGCAGTCGGCGTCGAGGTCTCCGGCTCCGGCCGACGTGCCCGTGACGACGACCCCGACTTCGGCACCGTGACCGCGCAGGAGGACCTGCACCACGCTCTCGCCGCTGCCGACTGGGTCGTGTGCATCGCCCCTCTCACCGACGCGACCCGGGGGATGTTCGACGCAGCGGCCTTCCGCGCAATGCCCGACCACGCCCGCTTCATCAACGTCGGTCGGGGGGAGTCCGTCGTCACCGACGACCTCGTCGACGCGCTGCGCTCCGGGACGATCGCCGGCGCGGCTCTCGACGTCTTCGACACCGAGCCTCTCCCGCAGGACCACCCGCTGTGGGACCTGGCTGGGGTGCACATCACCCCTCACAGCTCCGGGGACTTCATCGGCTGGCGGGACGAGCTCGTGCGCCTCTTCGCCGACAACTTCGCTCGGTGGGTCGACGACGAGCCGCTGCGTCACGTCGTCGACACCTCGCTGGGATACGTACCGACCGACGGGAGCACCGCATGACGCCCACCGAGATGACCGCCGTCGAGCTCCTCGCCGCCTACGGCGCCAAGGAGCTCTCACCGGTCGAGGCGACGACGGCCGTCCTCGACCGCATCGACGAGGTCGACGGGCAGGTCAACGCGATGTGCCTCGTCGACCGTGAGGGGGCCCTCGCGCAGGCCCGCGCCTCCGAGGCCCGCTGGCAGGCTGGCGCACCCCAGGGGCTGCTCGACGGGGTGCCCACCTCGATGAAGGACATCTTCCTCACCCGGGGGTGGCCCACCCTGCGCGGCTCGCGGTCGATCGACCCTGACCAGGCGTGGGACGTCGACGCCCCGGTCACCGCTCGTCTGCGCGCCGACGGCATGGTCCTCGTCGGCAAGAACACGACACCCGAGATCGCCTGGAAGGGCGTGACCGACTCGCCCCTCACCGGTGTCACGCGCAACCCGGTCGACCCCCGGATGACCGCGGGTGGTTCCTCCGGAGGTGCCTCCGCGGTGGTTGCCGCCGGGATGGCGCCGGTCGCCGTCGGGACCGACGCCGGCGGCAGCATCCGCATCCCGGCCTCCTTCTGCGGGATCGTCGGCTTCAAGCCGACGCACGGCCGGGTGCCGATGTTTCCGGCCAGCCCCTTCGGGCCCCTCGCGCACGCCGGCCCGATGACCCGCACCGTCGATGACGCCGCGCTGCTCCTCGACGTCATCTCGCAGCCCGACCCCCGTGACCCGACGGCGCTCGACGTGCCGTCGACGCCCTTCCGCGAGCAGGCCACCCGCGACGTCTCCGGGCTCCATGTCGCCTACTCGGGGACCCTCGGGTGGATCGACGTCGACGACGAGGTCGCTCGGGTGTGCGACGCCGCGGTGGCGGCGATCGACGCGGCAGGGATGCCGGTCACCGCGACCGACCCGGGCTTCGCCGACCCCTTCGACGCCTTCGAGCTGCTCTGGGGGGCCAGTGCCGCGACGCTCCTGCGGACCATGCCGGGGGCCCGCGAGACCATCGACCCCGGACTCGGTCGGGCCTGGGACCTCGGTGAGTCGGTGAGCGGCATCGACGTCTTCGAGGCCCGGGCCGTCGCCGCCCAGCTCGGCATCACCATGGGTGCCTTCCACGAGCAGCACCCCCTGCTCATCACCCCGACGATGCCGATCCCGGCCTTCGAGGCGGGGCACGACGTCCCGCCGGGCAGCGGGATGACGCACTGGGCCCGGTGGACCCCCTTCACCTACCCCTTCAACATGACCCAGCAGCCGGCGATCAGCATCCCCGTGGGGACGACCTCCGCCGGCCTGCCGGTCGGCCTGCAGATCATCGGCCCGCGCCACGCGGACGGCCTCGTCCTCGCCGCGGCGCGGTGGGTCGAGGGCGTGCTGGCCGGCTGACCCGGAGCCCGCACGGTCGGTGCCTCAGCGCACCTTGAAGGTGTAGAAGTACGGACGCTGCCGCGGGAAGGTGAAGTTGCCGTCGGCGTCGGCCTGCATCCAGCGCGTGAAGCACACGGTCCGCTCGTCGGGGCCGGGGTAACCGTCGGTGTCTGCGCCGGACCCGCCCCTGGCCCTCTGGACGTCCTGGACGTTGCGCCGGGTGTACGTCGGAAGGTCGAGCCCGCCTGGTAGCCGTCGCCGTGGTGGTGGCGGTCGTAGCCCCTTGGCGATCAGGCCCTTGTCGTGCGTGCGGACGGCCGGGTGGCTCTTGCCGAGGACGAAGGCGCCAGTGCCCGAGTAGCAGGCGGGGGGGCGCCCCCGCCGTCGCCGAGCTCCTCGGCGACCTCGCGGTGGAGCCGCTGGCCGCGACCGTCGACCCACTGCCCGATCGGCACGGTGTCCGGGACCCCGCGGCGCATCGGACGACGTCAGAGGGGGGGCCCGCGACGGTCTGACGGGCGAAGGGGGGTCAGACCTCGGCGAGGACCTTGCCCCAGATGTCGAGTGCCTCGTCGACCTGCTCGGCGGTGACGACGAGCGGCGGGATCATTCGCACGACGTTCATGTGGGCGCCGCAGGTGAGCAGGAGCAGGCCCTTCTTGGCGGCCAGCTGCTGCGCCGCCTGGGCGCGGGCCGTGTCGGGCGTGCCGTCGGCCGCGGTGAACTCGCTGCCGACGAGCAGGCCGAGGCCGCGCACGTCGCCGATCCCGTCGACGGCGGCGGCCTTCGCGCCCTCGAGCAGCTGGGTCCCGCGCTCGGCGGAGTTGGCGACCAGGCCCTCCTCCTCGATGACCTCGAGGGTGGCGACGGCCGCGGCGCACGCGACGGCATTGCCGCCGTAGGTGCCACCCTGCGAGCCCGGCCACGCCTTGCTCATCAGCTCCTCGCTCGCCGCGATGCCGGAGATGGGGAAGCCGGAGGCGATCCCCTTCGCCAGCGTGATGATGTCGGGCTGCACGTCGAAGTGCTGGTGACCGAACATCTTGCCGGTGCGGCCGAAGCCGGTCTGGACCTCGTCCATGACGAGGAGGATCCCGTGCTTGTCGGCCCGCTCGCGCAGACCCTGGAAGAAGGCGGTGTTGCCGGGGATGTACCCCCCTTCGCCGAGGACCGGCTCGACGATGAAGGCGGCGGTCTCCTGCGGCGAGGTGAGCGTCGCGAGGATGTAGTCGAGCTCCTTGAGCGCGAAAGCGGTGGCCTCCTCCTCGCTCCAGCCGTAGCGGTAGGCGGTGGGGAAGGGGGCGACGTGCACCCCGCCCATGAGCGGGCTGAAGCCGGCTGAGAAGCGGGTGCCGGAGGTCGTCATCGTCGCGGTCGCGACGGTGCGGCCGTGGAATCCGCCGTGGAAGACGATGACATTGGGCCGACCGGTCGCCTGGCGCGAGAGGCGCAGGGAGGCCTCGAGCGCCTCGCTGCCGGAGTTGGCGAAGAAGAGGCTGTCGAGGTGTGCCGGGAGCACCCCCTGCAGCTTGTCGACGAGGGCGAGCAGCGGCTGGTGCATGACGGTCGTGTACTGGCCGTGGATGAGCTTGCCGACCTGCTCCTGCGCGGCGGCGACGACCTTGGGGTGGCAGTGGCCGGTGCTCACGACGCCGATGCCGGAGGTGAAGTCGAGGTGGCGGTTGCCGTCGACGTCGAAGACCTCCGAGCCGAGGGCGTGGTCGATCGTCACGGGGGTGGCCTGCTTCAGCAGGGGGGACAGCGCTGTCATCGGGACCTCCGAGGTCGGGTTGTTCGTCTGATTGTTGACAATACGTCTACGGTTGGGGAGACGGCAAGGACGCTGACGAAGGAGCCTTCCATGACGACCACCGACACGCCACAGGTCACCCGCGAGCAGGAGCGCGAGGCCATCGCCTCGGTGCCCACCGGCCTCTTCATCGGGGGCGAGTGGCGCACGACCCGCGCGACGATGCCGGTCGACGACCCCTCGACCGGCGAGCACCTCGTCGAGGTCGCCGACGCCGACCCCGACGAGGCCGCTGCGGCCCTTGACGCCGCCGTCGCGGCGCAGGCGGAGTGGGCTCAGGTGCCGCCCCGCGAGCGCAGCGAGATCCTCACCCGGGCCCGTGACCTCATGCTCGCCGACGTCGACCGGCTGGCGCTGATCATGACCCTCGAGATGGGCAAGCCCGTGGCGGAGGCGAAGGGGGAGGTGGCCTACGCCGCCGAGTTCTTCCGCTGGTTCGCCGAGGAGGCCGTGCGCATCGACGGCGGCTACATGACCGCGCCGGCGGGCGGCTCGCGCTTCCTCGTCGCCAAGCAGCCGGTCGGCCCGTGCATCCTCATCACCCCGTGGAACTTCCCCATGGCGATGGGCACCCGCAAGATCGGGCCGGCCATCGCCGCAGGGTGCACGTCGGTCGTCAAGCCCGCCGCCGAAACCCCACTGTCGACCCTCGCGCTCGCCGACATCCTCGTGCAGGCGGGCCTGCCGACGGGTGTGGTCAACGTCGTGACGACGAGCAAGAGCGACGACGTCATGCGCCCGATGATCCTCGACCAGCGCTCGCGCAAGATCTCCTTCACCGGGTCGACCCCGGTCGGCAAGCACCTGCTCGAGCTCGCCGCGAAGACCGTCATGCGCACGTCGATGGAGCTCGGCGGCAATGCGCCCTTCCTCGTCTTCGACGACGCCGACCTCGACGTCGCCGTCGACGGGGCCATGGCGGCGAAGATGCGCAACATCGGCCAGGCCTGCACCGCGGCCAACCGGATCCTCGTGCAGCGTCCGGTCGCCGAGGAGTTCGCCCGTCGCCTGGGGGAGCGGATGGGTGCCCTGCCGATGGGGCGCGGTGTCGAGGATGGCGTCGTCGTCGGCCCGCTCGTCAACCAGAAGGCGGTCAACAAGGTCGACGAGCTCGTCCGCGATGCGCTCGACCGCGGGGCGACCGCGCAGCTCGGCGGCGCCCCCGCGGACCGCGACGGCTACTTCTACCCGGCGACCGTGCTCACCGGCGTGCCCGCGGAGGCGCAGATGGGCAGCGCCGAGATCTTCGGCCCGGTCGCGGCGATCACCGAGTTCGACACCGAGGAGGAGGCGATCGCGCTGGCCAACGACACCCCCTTGGGCCTGATCTCCTACGTCTTCACCCAAGGCCTCGACCGCGGTCTGCGGGTAAGCGAGGCGCTCGAGGCCGGCATGGTCGGCCTCAACCAGGGCGTCGTCTCCAACCCCGCCGCCCCCTTTGGCGGGATCAAGGAGTCCGGCGTCGGCCGCGAGGGCGGCTTCACCGGCATCGACGAGTTCCTCGAGACGAAGTACATCGGCATCAAGGTCTGACGTCCGACGCGGCAGGATGGGAGCCATGACCCTCCAGCACATCGCCCTCGAGTCCGACTGGCAGGCGGCGCAGTCCGCCGGCAGCTATCCCGTGTCCACGCGCGGGCGGACGATCGCCGAGGAGGGGTTCATGCACTGCAGCGGGTCGGCGGAGCAGCGCGACGGGGTGGTGGCCCGCTTCTACGCCGACGTCACCGAGCCGCTCCTCGTCCTGACGATCGACGAGGCCTCGCTCGAGGGGCACGGCCTCGACGTGCGCTACGAGCCGGCGGTCCTCGGTGGCGACGAGCTCTTCCCGCACGTCTACGGCGGTGACCTGCCGATCGGGTGCGTCAGCCAGGTCGACCGCCTCCGCTGACCGACGAAGGAGGAGTCAGCTCCCCTTTGCGATGGCGGCCGTGATCGCCCCGGTGACGTCGACGAGGTCACCCGGCGCGAGCTCCAGGTCCAGCCCCCGCCGCCCACCGCTGACGAAGACGGTGTCGTGGGTGAGGGCTGACTCGTCGAGCACCGTTGTCAGAGAGCGCTTCTGGCCGATCGGGCTGATGCCGCCGACGACGTAGCCGGTGGTCTTCTCGGCGAGCGCTGGGTCGGCCATGCCGGCCTTCTTCGCGCCGACGGCCGCGGCGAGGGCCTTGAGGTCGAGCTGGTGGTCGACGGGCACGATGCCGACGACGAGCCCGTGGTCGCGGGGCAGGTCGGTCTGTGCGAGCAGCGTCTTGTAGACCCGAGCGGGCTCGACCCCGAGCGCCTCTGCGGCCTCGAGCCCGTAGGACTCGGCCCGCGGGTCGCGGTCGTACGGGTGCTCGGTGAACTCGATGCCCGCGGCGGCCAGCGCTCGTGTGGCCGGGGTGGCGCCGCCCTTCGCCTTCTTGCCCATGGGCCCAGTGTCCTAGGTCCCGCAGTAGGTGATGTAGCCGCGGGTGAAGTCGGGGTCGGCCGGCTCGGCGTAGCGCCCCCACTCCTCCCGCTCGTCGAAGGGGGACCGTAGCGCCTCCAGCAGCTGCTCGAAGGGGGCGAGGTTGCCCGTGTGCGCCACGGCGAGAGCCTCCTCGACGAGGTGGTTGCGGGGGATGTGGACCGGGTTGGTCTCATCCATGATCGCGGCGCTGGCCGCGGGGTCCTTGCCCTCGCCGTGCAGGCGGGTCCGCCACCGGTCCTGCCAAATCTGCCACCGCGGCAGGTCCTGGATGCGGTCCAGGGTCGGCGTCGGCTCTTCGCGCAGCACCCGGGCGAGGTCGCGGAAGAGGCCGGTGAAGTCCAGCGCCTCCGCCGCCGCGACCTGCAGCAGGTCCTCGACGAGCCCGGTGTCCTCGGCGACAGCGCGGCTCAGGCCGAGCTTGCGCCGCAAGAGGTCGAGCCGGTGCTGCTCGTAGGCCGGGGTGAAGGCCTCGAGCCGCTCCTGCGCCTGCGTCACGAGGTCGTCGGCCTCGCCCTCGGCGAGCGGGATGAGGCACTCGGCGAGCCGCGCCAGACCCCACGTCGCCATCGTCGGCTGCGCGGAGTAGCGGTAGCGGCCACCGGTGTCGACGCTGCTGAAGAAGGTCTCCGGGTCGTAGGCGTCGAGGAAGGCGCACGGGCCGTAGTCGATCGTCTCGCCGGAGAGGGTCATGTTGTCGGTGTTCATCACCCCGTGGATGAAGCCGAGGGACATCCACTGCGCGACGAGTGCGGCCTGTCGCTCGACGACCGCGGACAGCAGCGCCATCGGGTCCCGCGGCGGCACGTCGGGGTGGTGGCGGGCGCGCGCGTGCTCGACGACGGCAGCGAGCTGCTCGCGGCTGCCCTGGCTCGCGACGAGCACGAGCGTGCCGATGCGCAGGTGCGAGGCCGCGACCCGGGTGAGGACGGCGCCGGGCAGGGGCCGTTCACGCAACACCTGCTCACCGGTCGCGACGGCGGCCAGGGCGCGCGTCGTCGGGACGCCGACCGCGTGCATGAACTCGGAGACGAGGACTTCGCGCAGCACCGGGCCGAGGGCCGCACGGCCGTCACCGCCCCGGGAGAAGGGAGTGCGCCCGGACCCCTTGAGTGCGATGTCGCGGCGTCGGCCGTGGGTGTCGACGACCTCCCCGAGCAGATGCGCCCGACCGTCGCCGAGCATCGGGGAGAGATGACCGAACTGGTGTCCGGCGTAGGCCTGGGCGATCGGCTCGCAGCCGTCGGCGATGGCATTGCCCGCGAGGACGGCCACCCCCTCTGGGGAGCGCAGCTCCTCCGGGTCGAGGCCGAGCTCGACGGCGAGGCCGTCGTCGAGCGCCAACAGCTCGGGGGCGCGCACGGGGACCGGGTCGACCCGGACCCCGAGCCAGCCGAGGTCGCGGACGAAGGTGTTGTCGCAGGGCCACCTCATGCCCCCACCATCGCAGACGCTCACGCGCGTCGAGCAGGTGGCCGGCCCAGTGGAGCGCTGCGTGATGACGTCGTCGGGCTGGCTGCCCCCTTCGGGTGGACGATGCCCTCCTGCACGGTGACCCACGGGGTTCGCGTCGTCTGGTGTCCACCTTCCGTCAACCTGACCTTGGTATCCATGACCCATGCAGCAGAACCTCCGCGAGTACATCGACCGGCTCACGGTCGAGGGCTACACCGTGCGTGACGACCAGGGCGACGACCCGATGCTCATCGCCCCCGACGGCAAGGCCGTCGAGACCTGGCGGGAGAACTACCCGTACGACGAGCTCATGGAGCGCGAGGAGTACGACGTCCAGAAGTACCTGCTGCAGATCGAGCTGCTGAAGTTCCAGTACTGGGCGCAGGACACGGGGCGCAAGTTCGTCGTGCTCTTCGAGGGCCGCGACGCCGCGGGCAAGGGCGGGACGATCAAGCGCTTCACCGAGCACCTCAACCCGCGAGGCGCCCGCGTCGTCGCCCTGACCAAGCCCTCGGAACGAGAGCTCGGGCAGTGGTACTTCCAGCGCTACATCCAGCACCTGCCGACGAGCGGCGAGATCGTCCTCTTCGACCGCTCCTGGTACAACCGCGCGGGCGTCGAGCGGGTCATGGGATTTTGCAGCGACGAGCAGTACGAGAGCTTCATGGACCAGGCCCCGAAGATCGAGCGGATGCTCGCCGACGCCGGGGTGCACGTCACCAAGCTGTGGTTCTCGGTGACCCAGCAGGAGCAGCGCACCCGCTTCGCCATCCGCCAGATCGACCCGGTGCGCCGGTGGAAGCTCTCCCCGATGGACCTCGAGAGCCTCGACAAGTGGGAGGCCTACACCGAGGCCAAGGAGGAGATGTTCCGCCGCACGGACACCCGCCACGCGCCGTGGACGGTCATCAAGTCCAACGACAAAAAGCGCGGCCGGATCAACGCGATCCGCTTCTTCCTCAACCAGTTCGACTACGAGGGCAAGGACTCGCAGGTCGTCTTCACGCCCGATCGCAAGGTCGTCTCCCGAGGCCGCAAGACCGAGGGCGACTGATGCCACCCGGTCCCTGAGCGGGTCCCACGTTCCGCGTGGGCGGTCGCTCAGCGACCGTCTCGAAGGTGGTCCCTGAAGAGGTCGCTCAGCGACCGTCTCGAAGGTGGTCCCTGAGGAGGTCGCTCAGCGACCGTCTCGAAGGTGGTCCCTGAGGAGGTCGCTCAGCGACCGTCTCGAAGGGCCGGCAAAGGTCGACATCGTGGCCGCCCGGGTGCAGGGTGACCCCGTGACCAAGGATGCTGCCACCCGCCTGCCCCACGGCCGGGCCCTCGCCGACATCGGCCCGATCGAGCAGCTGCGCGCCGGCCGCCTCGGCGTGCGCCTGCCGCTCCTGCTCGCCGGGCTCTTCCTCTACGGGGCGTCCATGGCGATGGTCCTGCGCGCGACCCTGGGGCAGATCCCGTGGGACGTGCTGCACGTCGGCGTCTCGCACCACATCCCGCTGAGCTTCGGCACGATCGTCATCGGCGTCTCGCTGCTCGTGCTGCTCGGCTGGATCCCCCTGCGGCAGAAGCCCGGTCTGGGCACGATCGGCAACGCCCTGCTCATCGGTCCGTCGGCCGACCTCGTGCTGTCGATCCTCGACGAGCCGTCCGGCACGGTCTGGCGGGTCGTCCTGCTGCTCGGCGGCGTGGTGCTCAACGGCGTCGCGACGGGCATGTACATCGGGTCGCAGTTCGGCCCCGGCCCGCGCGACGGTCTGATGACCGGCCTGGCTCGCATCACCGGTGGTTCGATCCGGGGCGTGCGCACCGGCATCGAGGTCGCCGTGGTCGCCGTCGGCTGGCTGCTGGGCGGCACCGTCGGGGTCGGCACGATCCTCTACGCCGTGGCCATCGGGCCGCTGGCACAGCTCTTCCTGCCGCTCTTCACGGTTGAGCTCGGGCGCCCCGTCCCACCCTCCAATACATAACTGGACATTATGGATCGGATCATGTCACGTTATGGGTAGGTCATGAGTCCCAGCGCGAAGCCCCGGCTGGCTGGGCGGCAACCCTCCTCCCTTCGGTGGGGTGCCCCGGGTGAGGACCTGGGCGCGGTCGACCGACCGGGCCAAGCGAGGGGCGTTGCCGCCCCGTGACCCACACAGGAGCACCCATGTCCGCCACCGCATCGACCGTCCTCACCTCGAGCGTGCAGGGCCGCCTCGTCACCGGGACCGAGGTCGCGATCACCTCCCGCCAGCACGAGTTCACCATCGACGAGCCGGAGAGCCTCGGCGGCGCCGACCGGGGCGCAAACCCGATCGAGCACCTGCTCGCCGCCCTCGCATCGTGCACCGTCATCAGCTACCAGGTCTGGGCCGGCAAGCTCGGCATCGCGGTCGACTCCATCGACGTCGACCTCGAGGGCACGATCGACCTCGCCGGGTTCTTCGGCACCGACGAGACCGTGCGCCCCGGCTTCCAAGGGATCGAGCTAGGAATCCGGGTCGCCGGCCCGGCGAGCGAGGCGGACTACCGCCGCCTCGAGCAGGCCGTCGCCGAGCACTGCCCCGTCCTCGACAACCTGACGCTGGGCGTGCCGGTCACGACGTCCCTCGAGGTGGCTCCCGCCGCTGCCTGAGGGCCACGCCGGGGCTACTTACTATCGCGCGACCTCGCGCAGCGATCCGTCGACCCGTCGGGTCCAGCCACGTGAGTCGAGGTGCTCGAGCAGCGGCACGGCCACCCGGCGGGTCGTGCCGAGCGCCTGCCGGGCGGCGCTCAGGGTGAAGGGCTGCTCCAGCCCCGCCAGCACCCGCATCGCCCGGGCCGGACCGTCGGGCAGCAGCACGACGTCGTCGGGCAGTCGCAGCAGCCGCCCGAGGCGCGCGGCCGCGGCGAGCTCAGCAGGCCCTAGGCCGAGGTCGTCGAGGTCGCCCCGTTCCGGTGCATCGAAGGGGGAGTCCCGCAGCCTCCCTTCGACCGCCGCGACCCCCACCCCCGCGGGACCGAGGCCGGCCGCGGACGGATCGTGGACCCGGCCGCCGGTGATCGTCAGGTCGGTGCCCGAGACGAGGCTGCGGACGAGCTCGGGGCCGAGCGGCGCAGGGAGGTGCTCCGGCAGCAGCAGTGCCCTGGCGGCCTCGGCGACGGGCATCCCTGCGCTCAGGCGATCGGCACCGTGGTGGGCGGCGACCGACTCGACGAGCTCGGCTCGCCATGACTCCCAAGCCCGGGAGTCGACCAGCCAGTCGCCCTGCCGCACAGCGGTGCTCGGCACCGGCAGGCCCAGTCGTTCGAAAGTGGCGACGCGATCTGCCGACCGGGAGCGCAGACGGGTCGTCGCGAGATCACCTCCGGCCAGGGCCTCGGTGCGGCGGGCGGCGGCACCGCGTCGGGTCAGCGGGAGCGGGTCGACGTCGAGGACCCGCACGGCCCACAGCCGCCGGCTGCCCGGGTCGCGCAGGATCGCCCGGTCGCCCACCCGCCACGGCAGATCTACGCGCGCCGACAGCCGGGCGAGGTCGTCACCGAGCGGCCGCACGTGCACCGGCACGTCGATCGACCCCACGTGCAGCGTCGCCTGCTCCGGCACCCCCGCGCCGTCCTCGAGGTCGTGCGCACCCTGTGGCATTTCCCTAGGGACATGCGTCCCCGGTCGCATCTCCCTAGGGAAATGCGTCTCCTTCCGTATTTCCCTAGGGAAATGCCGGCCAGGCGCGCCACCCACCTCGGTGAGCCGCACGTCGACGGTCGGGGCGAGCGCCCAGGCCCCAGGGGTGAGCAGGGCGGCCGTGCGCCCGACCTGATCGACGCGGCGCAGGTTGACGGCCGTCCGTGACACCGGCCCGACCTCGTCGCGGGCCTCGTCCTGGCTGTGCAGCCCGCGGACCGTCACCTCGCGGGTGGAGCCGTGGTCGAGCAGCAGCAGCCGGTCGCCGGTGCGGATCGTGCCGGCCCCGAGCGTGCCCGTGACGACGGTGCCCGCACCCGATACCGAAAAGGCCCGGTCGCACCAGAGTCGCACTGCCGCAGCGGGATCCGGCTCGGGCAGCCGGGCGGCGAGGTCGGCGAGCGCGGTGCGCACGTCATCGAGGCCGATCCCCTTCGACGCTGCCACCTCGACCGCCGGCACGTCGAGACCGGCCCCGGCCAGGCGCCGACCCGCCTCGCCACGGACCGCTGCAATGCGGTCGTCGTCGGCGAGGTCGCAGCGGGCGATGACGAGCAGCCCGTCGGTGATGCCGAGCGCCCGCACGGCCGCGAGGTGTTCGCTGCTCTGCGCCTGCCAGCCCTGATCCGCCGCGACGACGAAGACCACGGCCGGCGCCGGCCCCAGCCCCGACAGCATCGTCCCGACGAACCGCTGGTGCCCCGGCACGTCGACGAAGGCCACCTCGGCCCCGCCCGGCAGCGCCGTCCACGCATAGCCGAGCTCGATGGTCAGGCCGCGCTCCTGCTCCTCGGCGAGCCGGTCGGGGTCGCGCCCGGTGAGGGCGCGAACGAGCGTGGACTTGCCGTGGTCGACGTGGCCGGCGGTCGCGAGCACCCGCCTCATGACGAAGGGGGCCCCGCGCCGGTCGCGTCGTGGGCAGCGCTGTCGCCCAACGCCGCTCGTAGAGCACGCTCGATGTCGGTGTCTCGCTCGGGCGGCACGCACCGGAGGTCGACCAGGCCCCGGCCGCCCTCGACCCGGGCCAGCACGACGGGCACGTCGCCCGGGGGCCGCCGCAGCCGCTCGACCGCCTCGACGGGCACCTCGAGAGCCCAGCCGGGCAGCGGTACGCCGGGGGCACCGCCACCCCCGACGCGGCCGTCGACTCCGACGACGTCACGATGCAGCGCCGCGGCCAGGGCGTCGACCCTCGGCCGCAGTTCGTCGGCGGTCGCGCGCAGGGCTGCGGTGACCGGTGGCACTGGGCCACGCACGGTCGCCTCGAGCGCGGCGAGGGTGAGCTTGTCGACCCGCAGGGCCCGGGCGAGCGGGTGGCGGCGCAGCCGCTCGACGACCTCGGCGTCACCGAGGACGAGGCCGGCCTGGGGCCCGCCGAGCAGTTTGTCGCCGCTGGCGGTCACGATCGTCGCGCCGGCGCGCAGCCAGGTCGTCGCGTCGGGTTCGTCGGGTAGCAGTGGGTCGGGGGTCAGCAGCCCGGAGCCGATGTCGGCGACGACCGGCACCGGTGAGCCGTCGGGCCGGGTCAGCCCGCGCAGCTCCTCCAGCCCGACCGACGTGGTGAAGCCGTCGACGCGGAAGTTGCTCGGGTGCACCTTGAGCACGCACCCGGTCTCGGGGCCGATCGCGTCGGCGTAGTCGCGCAGGTGGGTCCGGTTGGTCGTGCCGACCTCGCGCAGGCGCGCGCCGGTCGAGGCGATGAGGTCGGGCAGACGAAAACCGTCGCCGATCTCGACCATCTCGCCGCGCGAGACGACGACCTCGCGGCCGGCGGCCAGGGCGGTCGTTGCGAGCACGAGGGCGGCCGCGCCGTTGTTGACCGCTAGCGCACCAGCCGCGTCGGGCACGGCCTCGAGCAGTGCGGCCAACGCGCCGGCACCCCGTCGGCTGCGCGCCCCGGTCGTCAGGTCCATCTCGACGTCGACGTAGCCGGCGGCATCGACGACGGCCTCGATCGCGCTGGGGGACAAGGGTGCTCGCCCGACATTGGTGTGCACCACGACGCCCGTCGCGTTGAGCACCGGCCTCAGGGACGAGGCCCGGGCCGGGAGCGACGCCAGCGCCGCACCGGCCACGTCCTCCGGCGGGATCTCGCCGGCCCTCGCCCGCTGCTGGGCCGCGACGATCGCCGCGCGCACCACCGGCCGACCGAGACGCTCCGCCGCCGCGACGAAGGGGGGATCCGCCAGCAGCGTGTCCGTGCGCGGGATCGACCGGCGCGGGTCCTCGCTCACGGGCGCTGCTCCCTTCGTCGGGCGTGGTGGTCGTGCAGATCTGGCGGAGGCGGACGGGAATCGAACCCGCCAGACCGAGATGCTCGGCCTCACCGGTGTTGAAGACCGGGGGGACCACCAGGAACCCAGACGCCTCCGAGGGACACCCTAGACAGTCGGACGCCCGCGATGCCGATGGCGACCGCGGCTCTGACGAGTCCTGGACCTACGGTGGGTCCATGGAGCCGATCCGCCTGACCCAGTACGCGCGCGGCGGAGGCTGCGCCTGCAAGATCCCGGCCGGCGAGCTCGAGCAGATCGTCGCCGGTCTGCACGCCACCGCACCGCCGGGGTCAGACGTCCTCGTCGGGCTCGACGACGGTGACGACGCGGCTGCCGTGCGTATCTCCGGTGGTCAGGCCGTGCTGTCGACGACCGACTTCTTCACCCCAGTCGTCGACGACCCCTACGACTGGGGGCGGATCGCCGCAGCCAATGCCGTCTCGGACGTCTACGCCATGGGTGGCGACCCGGTCATGGCGATCAACCTCGTCGCCTGGCCGCGCGAGCTGCTGCCGACCGACCTGCTGCGCGAGGTCCTGCGCGGTGGGCTCGACATCGCCATCGAGGCCGGCTTCCCCGTCCTCGGTGGCCACAGCATCGACGCCCCCGAGCCGATCTACGGCATGGCCGTCACCGGCACCGCCGACCCCGAGCGGCTCATGCGCAACGACGCGGCGGAGGCCGGTCTGCCGATCAGCCTGACCAAGCCGCTCGGCGTCGGCGTGCTCAACAACCGGCACAAGGCGACCGGCGAGCGGAGCGAGGAGGCGATCGCCTCGATGGTCACCCTGAACCGCGACGCCTCCCGGGCCGCCATCGCGGCGGGCATCCGGGCGGCGACCGACGTCACCGGATTTGGTCTGCTCGGCCACCTCTACAAGATGACTCGCGCCTCGGGCATCGCCGCTCGCGTCGACGCCGCGGCCGTGCCCTACGTCGCCGGTGCTCGCGCAGCCCTTGCCGCCGGGCACGTCCCCGGTGGGTCGCAGCGCAACCTCGACTGGGTGCGGCCGCACCTCGCGGCCGACGGCATCGGCGAGGACGAGCTGATCCTCCTCGCCGACGCGCAGACCTCCGGCGGCCTGCTTGTCGTCGGCGAGGTGCCGGGCGCCCCGGTCGTCGGCGAAACGGTCGCGGCCGGCTCCCTCGGTGACGGCGTGCTCGTACAGGTCTCGTGAGCGAGGTCGACCGGGTCCTCGAGGCGGCTCGGGCCAGCCTGACTCGGTTCACCCCGCAGCAGGCCCACGACGCGGCGAAGGGGGGAGCCCTCCTCGTCGATACCCGCACCTCCGCGCAGCGGGCCCGGCAGGGCGAGCTGCCCGGCGCGCTCGTCATCGACCGCACCGTCCTCGAGTGGCGGCTCGACCCGACCTGCCCGCACCGCATCCCCGAGGCGCTGCCCGGGACCCGGGTCGTCGTGCTGTGCCGACAGGGCTACAGCTCGTCGCTGGCGGCGCACTCTCTTCGCTCGCTCGGGGTGGACGCCACCGATGTCATCGGCGGGGTCGAGGCCTGGGCCGCCGCCGGCCTGCCCCTGCACACCGGCCCCGCCGACATCCGGGAGTGACCGGTCGAGACGCGAGGATGCCCTCCGTGACCTCGCGGAGCGTCACGGAGGGCATCGGCCGGAACCGGGGCCCGGACGTGCGGGCTGGCGGGCTGCGCCTCAGACGGGGACGTGCCCGATGTAGTAGCGCTGCACGTAGACCTTGGAGATGTAGACGCTGCCGGTCTTCGTGAGCTTGCTGGCCGTCGGGTACATGGTGGAGCCGTAGCCGGTCGGGGTACGCCAGCTCTTGGTGCACCGCGTCACGTACTTCGAGCTGTTGGTGAAGGAGGCGACGGTGCCGAAGGCCGTCGGCTGCAGGTTGGCCTTGGTGGTGCCCTTGCCGACGACGCAGTACCGGTAGGTGGCTCCCGGGACGGGCTTGAAGGAGCGGCCCAGCGTCGTCCACGAGGAGTACGAGAGGGACTTGCCGACGGTGGACGTCGACACGGTGCTCCAGCCGGAGGCGTTGGCGGGTGCAGCGGTGGTGCCGGCGATGCCCGCGGCCATGGCCACCGCCGCGGCCACGCCGAAGAGTCGAGTGCGCATGTGGAGTTGTCCCCTGATCTCGTGATGGTGGCCGACCCCGTGCCAGCCGGGTAGAAGACTGCCAGAGCCGCACCACCGTGCGCCAGAGGTGATCAGGCGTGCTGCGGCTTCCTTGTGATGACGGGGATGATCGCCCCCACGAGGGCGATGACGCCGACGACGGTGAAGGCGAGCGTGTACGCCTGGTCCTCGCCGATGAGCCACGAGATGAGCAGCGGGCCGACGACGCCACCGATCGACCAGCCGATGAGCATCAGGCCGTAGATCGCGCCGGAGTTCTTCACCCCGAAGAAGTCTCCGGCGGTCGACGGGAGGGTGCCGAAGGCCCCGCCGTAGCAGGTGTAGACGATCGCGCACAGCACGTAGAAGGCGACCGCCGAGCCGGCGTGGGGGATCGCGAGCAGAGCGAGCCCCTGCAGGCCGAGGATGCCGATGAAAGCCGGCATCCGCCCGATCTTGTCGGAGACCGCCGCCCAGAGGATGCGGCCGCCGCCGTTGAAGAGGCCCATGACACCGACGAGGGTCGCGGCCGCCGCAGCACTCATGCCGGCGACGTCGGTCGCCGTGCCCGCGGCGACCGAGATGAGCGAGATGCCCGCCGTCACCGAGATCGTTAGGATGAGCGTCAGCAGGTACCACTGCGGGGTGCGCATCGCCTCCTGCTGGGTGAAGTCCTTGCCGGCGGTGCTGGCGGGAGCAGCCCCCTTCGCCGCGGCCGTAGCGCCGCCGACGGTGTAGCCGGCCGGGGGGTTCTTGAAGACCGAGGCGCCGACGAGACCCATGACGAGGTAGGCGATGCCGAGGTAGAGGAAGACCTTGGTCGGGTACTGCTGGAAGTCATCGCTCGAGTCGATGAGCCGCTGCGCGAGCGGCGAGGTGATGACCGCACCGAAGCCGAAACCACCGACGGCGATGCCGGTGATCAGGCCCCGCTTGTCGGGGAACCACTTCTGCAGCATGGCGATCGGCACGATGTAGGCCAGGCCGAGGCCGAAGCCGCCGAGCACGCCGTAGCCGAGGACGAGCAGCCACAGGTCGGAGGCATCGCGCGCGAAGCTCGCGAGGATGATGCCGATCGAGTAGATCGTCACCCCGACGAGGGCGACGAGTCGTGGCCCCTGCTTGTCCTGGATCCGCCCACCGAGGAAGGTCCCGACGAAGATCATGCCGATGGCGACCTCGAAGGGGATGGTCGCCTGCACCTTGGTCAGCTCCAGCGCCGACGGGTCGGCCTGGATCGCCTTGCTGAAGGTGCTCCACGCGTAGACCGCGCCGATCGCGAGCTGGACGAGGACGCCGCCCGCGAGGATGAGCCAGCGGTTGCCGCCGGCGCTCGTCGGGGCCTGCTCGGTTGCCGTGCTCATGGAATCTCCCACTGATCGGGTGCCACCGGAGGGTGACGCCGTGCTACCGGACGGTGACGCTGCTGTCGTGGACGATGCCCTCCCTGCGACGACGCTCGAGGCGGTCGCGCTGCACCCGGACGGTGTAGCGCGGGTCCTTGGCCGACTCGATGCCTGCCTCGACGATGCCCATGCGGGTCAGTGCCGACGCCGTGGCGAGGGCGGCGCCGGAGGCGATGGCGACGAGCCGACTGCGTCCGGCGAGCAGGGTGCCGAGACCGCCACCGATGGCGAGGGCGCGGGCCAGGCGCAGGCGACCGCCTGCAGTGCCGGTGCGCACGGGCTCGTCGATGCCCAGGTCGGTGAGGTGCTCCTCGAGGCGGTGCATGGCGAGCAGCTCGGTGCCGACACCGAGCAGCGCCAGTCGTCGCACCGGTCCGGCGAGGGCCGTGGGCGTGAGCACCATCTGCACGCCGCCGGCGGCCAGCGCGGCCGACCCGACGAAGACGAAGGGGAGCTGCCGCCGGCTCTCGTGCCACACCGGGTGCGCGGTGTCGGCGAGCAGCACCGCCGTGTAGGCCGCGAGCGGGGCGCCGAAGGCGGCCTGGCCGATGGTCGAGGGCGTGCCGAGGGCATCGGTGACCCGGGTGAGCGCGGGTACCGGACCACGGGAGGGCAGCAGGCGCAGCACCTCGGCGCCCGTGGTCACCCCGGCGAAGCCCGCGTAGGCGGACAGGATCCACGTGCCGACGGACATCGGTGAGGTGAGCTTGACCGTGCGCATCATGTTGAGGAAGCGCTCGGGCCGGCCGAGGTCGGCGACGAGAGCGATGCCGCTGAGGCCTACGGCAGCCATCGCCGTCAGGCGCGAGTTGCGTTGCAGCACGGAGTTGCCCGTGGCCGCAGCGCCCGCCTGGACGATGCCGGAGACACCGGCGATGCCGCCGACGAAGAGATAGGCGGAGATCTTGTGGTCCCACGGCACCGGCTTGACGATCGGCTGGCCGTAGTAGCTGCTGAACTCCGCGTCCGGCACCGCCGGCGCCTCGCGTCGGCCCCCGCCCTCGCGGGTGAGCCAGCTGCGGGCGGCGCCGGCCCTCCTCGGTCCCTGAGGTGCGACGGAGGAGCCTCGAAGGGACGCGCGGTCGCGCCGGCGCCGCCGACCACCCTCCTCGGGCGGTCGGTAGCTGTCGAAGGGAGAGGTCGTCACGATCGGCTCCCGAGGAAGGAGACGGCGACGGCGCCGAGCAGGCCGACCCCGGCGAGGCCGGCGGCGCGGAACATCTCGGGCAGGCGCTTGGTCGGGGCCTCGGGGTCCGGCGGCAGCCCGTACACCTCGGGCTCGTCGAGCAGGAGGAAGACCGAGCCGGTGCCGCCGACCCCGTCGTGCTCGTTGGCCCCGTAGAGGCGCGCCTCGGTGAAGCCCTGCTCGTGCAGCTGCGCCACGCGCGCCTTCGCCGTGGCGACCATGTCGTCGTGGGTGCCGAACTTGATCGACGTCGTCGGGCAGGTCTGCGCGCACGCGGGTGTCTGGTCGTGGGAGAGACGGTCGTAGCAGAGCGTGCACTTCTGCGCGACGCCCACGTTGGGCACGTGGTCGTCGGCCCGGACCGAGACACTCGCGTCGTTGCGTCGCTCGATGACGCCGAAGGGGCAGGCGCCGACGCAGTAGCCGCAGCCGTTGCAGATGTCGGCCTGGACGACGACCGTGCCGTGCTCGCTGCGGAAGAGCGCACCCGTCGGGCACACATCGAGGCAGCCGGCGTGGGTGCAGTGCTTGCACACGTCGGAGGACATCAACCAGCGAAACTCCGGCACCGCTCCGACCATCGGCACGCCGTCCGCGGTCAGGCCGAGGTCCTCTCCCGGTCCCTGAGGAGGCGCGCCAGCGCCGTCTCGAAGGGCGGCGAGCATGTCGGTCAGTGCGGGCCCGTGCCCCTCGATCGGCGCAGGCAGGGTGCCGTAGCCGGCCGGCGCCGCACCTCCGGTCCCTGAGGTCCGAGCTTGCTCTGCACGCGAGGAGTCTCGAAGGGACGGCATGCCCAGGTCCACGAGCCGCTGCCCGGACTCGCGGGCGGCCTCGATCCGCTCGCGGGTCTGCTCGACGAAGGCGACGTGTCGCCACGTGCTCGCACCGAGGTCGCCGGTGTTGTCGTAGGAGTTGCCGGTGATGGCCAGCCCGTCGAGCGGGATGCCGTTCCACTCCTTGCACGCGACCTCGCAGGCCTTGCAGCCGATGCAGATCGAGGTGTCGGTGAAGAATCCCTTGCGCTCGGGCGCCTCCTGCCACCCGGCGTCACGGGCCGGGTCGGTGGCCCCGGCGAGCTGGCGGGCGAGGTAGCCCATCACGGTCTCCCTTCGTCGTGGGGCTCGTCGCGGTGGGTGTTGCCCGTCTCGACGGTGGTGCCCGAGCGGGACTGGTACTCGGCGACGAAGCGCAGCAGCTCCTCCCCACGCGGCCGACGGCCGGGGATGATGTCGCACAAACCCACCTTCGACTCCTGGATCTGGACGTTGGGGTCGAGCGCGATGCCGAGCAGGTCGTTGGCCCCGTCGCCCTCGACGACGGCATCGCGGCCGACGCCCCAGTGGTAGGGCAGACCGATCTGGTGGATCGTGCGGCCCTTGATCGTCAGCGGGGTCATCCGCTCGGTGACGAGCACGCGTGCCTCGATGGCGCTGCGGGCCGAGATGAGTGTCGCCCACTCTCCGTTGACGAGGCCCTGCTGCTCGGCGAGCTCGGGCGAGACCTCGCAGAACATCTCGGGCTGCAGCTCCGACAGGTAGGGCAGCCACCGGCTCATGCCGCCGGCCGTGTGGTGCTCGGTCAGGCGATAGGTCGTGAAGACGAAGGGGTAGACGTCCGACCCCGGCTCGTCCCCGGAGGGACTCCACAGGTTGTCCTTGCGCGGGTAGACCAGCCGGGCCGGGTTGCGCTGCTGCCCGTAGAGCGGGTTGGCGACCGGTGACTCCTGCGCCTCGTAGTGCGAAGGGAGCGGACCGTCGACCATGCCCTTGGGCGCGAAGAGCCAGCCCTTGCCGTCCGCCTGCATGATGAAGGGGTCGTCGCCGGCGATGGCCGCCGGCCCGCCGACGTCAGGGTCGGGCCGGAAGGACGGGTCGCGGTCGACGGGGAAGTCGGGGACGTCCTTGCCCGTCCACTTCTGCTCCGTCTCGTCCCACCAGATGTACTTCTTGCGCTCGCTCCACGGCCGCCCCTGGGGGTCGGCGGAGGCGCGGTTGTAGAGGATGCGCCGGTTCATCGGCCAGGCCCAGCCCCACTGCGCGGCGGTTTCGTCCTGCTCCGGCCCGGGCACGCGGTTGGCCGACTTGTTGACCCCGCCGGCGTAGACGCCGGTGTAGATCCAGCAGCCGCCCGAGGTCGAGCCGTCGGCCTTCATGTCGGCGAACTTGTCGAGCAGCTGCCCGGCCCGCTCGCCGGAGACGTGGTAGCCGTTGATCTCGCGCAGGACCGCCTCGGCGTCGGTCTCGCCGTGCTCGTCCTTGGGGTAGTCCCACGTGAGGTCGAGCAGCGGGCGGTCACGCTCGTCGGTCGAGTCGGCGAGGCGCTCGCGGATGCGCACGCCGAGCTCGTGGAAGAACTCGAGCTCGCTCTGCGCGTCGTTCGGCGGCTGCACGGCCTGGTGGTGCCACTGGAGCATCCGCTGGGTCTGGGTGAAGGTGCCCGACTTTTCCACGTGGTTGGCCGCGGGGAAGAAGAAGACCTCGGTGTCGATGTCCTCGGTCTTGAGCTCGCCGCTGGCGATCTCGGGGGAGTCCTTCCAGAAGGTCGCCGACTCGATGAGCTGGAAGTCGCGGACGACGACCCACTTGAGGTGCGTCATCGCCAGCCGCTGCATCTTGCCGTGGGCGGAGCCGACCGCGGGATTTTGCCCGAGCACGAAGTAGCCCTCGACCTCGTCCTCGAGCATCGACATCACCGTCTGGTAGGTGCCGTGGGCGCCGGTCAGGCGCGGCAGGTAGTCGAAGCAGAAGTCGTTGTCGGGGGTCGCCGCGTCACCGAACCACGCCTTGAGCAGGCTCGCGGTGTAGGCCGGCGCCTCGGTCCAGAAGCCCTTCTGCAGCGGCGAGGAGATGCTCGCCAGGTACTGCTCGAGGCTGTCGTGCGTGCCGACCACCGGCATCGGCAGGTAGCCGGGCAGGAGGTTGAAGAGGGTCGGGATGTCAGTCGAGCCCTGGATGCTCGCGTGCCCGCGCAGCGCCATGATGCCGCTGCCCGGTCGGCCGACATTGCCCATGAGCAGCTGGAGGATCGCGGCGGTGCGGATGAACTGCGCGCCGAGGCTGTGCTGGGTCCAGCCGAGGGCATAGGCGAAGCAGGTCGTGCGCTCGCGACCTGAGTTGCTCGTCAGCGCATCGGCGATCTCACGGAACTGCCACTGCGGGATGCCGCACACCTCCTCGACCATCTCGGGCGTGTAGCGCGCGTAGTGCCGCTTGAGCACCTGGAAGACCGAGCGGGGGTGCTGCAGAGTCTCGTCGCGCTCGACCTTCGCGTGCTCGAGCGCGGGCCCGGCCGCGCCGTGCTGGTCGCCCGCGGCGCGGGCGCTCTTGTGCGCTCCGTGCTCGTGACCACCGCTCGGGCCGCCGACCTCGTCGTCACTCGCCCCTTCGCCGTCCTCGCGTTCGGCGTAGGCCCACGAGCTCATGTCGTAGGTGCCGGTCCGCTCGTCGTAGCCGGAGAAGACGCCGTCGAGGTCCTCGGTGTCGACGAAGTCCTCGCCGACGAGCGTCGCGGCATTGGTGTAGGCCACGACGTAGTCACGGAAGAAGAGGTCGTTGTCGACGACGTGCTTGATGAGCGCGCCGAGCAGCACGACGTCGGTGCCCGCCCGGATCGCGACGTGCGTGTCAGCGATCGCGGAGGTGCGGGTGAAGCGCGGGTCGATGTGGATGATCCGCGCACCGCGGGCTTTGGCCTCGGAGACCCACTGGAAGCCCACCGGGTGGCACTCGGCCATGTTGGAGCCCTGGATGATGATGCAGTCCGCGTTGGCCATGTCCTGAAGGGACTGGGTGGCGCCGCCGCGCCCGAAGGAGGCTCCCAGACTGGGAACCGTGGCGGAGTGTCAAATACGCGCCTGGTTCTCGATCTGGATCGCGCCGGCCGCCGTGAAGAGCTTCTTGATGAGGTAGTTCTCCTCGTTGTCGAGGGTGGCTCCCCCGAGCGAGGCGATGCCCATCGTGCGCCGAAGGGGGCGGCCGTGCTCGTCGTGGTCCTGCCACTTCGCGCGGCGCGAGGCGAGGAAGCGGTCGGCGACCATGTCGATGGCCTCGTCGAGCTCGATCCGCTCGAAGTCCGTGGCCCCCGGCGCGCGGTAGAGCACGTGCGTCTGCCGGGTCGGCGAGTTGACCAGCTGCTCGCTCGCAGCGCCCTTGGGGCACAGGCGCCCCCGGCTCACCGGCGAGTCCGGGTCACCCTCGATCTGGACGACCTGCTCGTCCTTGACGAAGACGCGCTGGCCGCAGCCGACGGCGCAGTAGGGGCAGACGCTCTGCACGACGCGGTCTGCCGTCGAGGTGCGCGGCTCGGTCTCGCGCGTGCGGCGCGAGGTGACCGCGTTGCCGCGCCCGAGGAAGTCGCCCGAGGCCAGCTGCCGCAGCACGGGCCAGCCGAGGAAGGTCGAGTCCTTCGGTGCCATCGCTGCTTCTCCCTTCGTGAGACGACGTGCTCTGGATCACCGTAGCCCCTTCCGGTCCCTGAGGAGTGAGGCCGCCTGTGCCTGCCGACCTCCGGTCCCTGAGGAGGTCGCCCCGCGACCGTCTCGAAGGGACGCCAGCCCGCCTACCAGGCGTAGGGCTCGAAGTTCTTGAGGAAGACGCCGTAGAGGTCCTCGCCGCGCTCGCCACGGACGATCGGGTCGTAGACGCGGGCGGCGCCGTCGACGAGGTCGAGGGGCGCGTGCCAGCCCTGGGCGGCGATCTCGAGCTTTTCGTGGTGCGGTCGCTCGTCGGTGATCCAGCCGGTGTCGACCGCCGTCATGAGGATCTTGTCGGTGTCGTACATCTCGCCGGCGGAGGTGCGGGTCAGCATGTTGAGCGCCGCCTTGGCCATGTTGGTGTGTGGGTGGCCGGCGCCCTTGTACCGGCGGGAAAACTGCCCCTCCATCGCCGAGACGTTGACGACGTAGGCCCGGGCGGCGTCGCCGACGACCTGGCGGCGGCGCTCGACTGCCGCCCGCATGGCCGGGCGCAGCCGCGAGACGAGGAGGAAGGGGGCCACCGAGTTGCACATCTGCACCTCGAGCAGCTCGAGGGGGTGGACCTCGTCGACGGTCTGCTTCCACGAGTTGGTCGTGACGACGTCGGGGAGCAGCCCGCCGGCGTCGACGGCAGTGCCCGCGAGGTGGGCCTCGAGGGAGGCGTTGCCGGCGGACAGGGCCAGCCGGGTCAGGTCGGCGGCGCTGCGCCCGGTGAGCTCCTCGTGCGGCACGGGATGCTCGCCGAGCGTCCCGACGAGCGCGGCGGGGTGGGCATCGCTCACCCGGTCGAAGGAGATCGTCGCCGATGTCGGCCCGGCGATCTCGAGGGGCTGCGACTCGCCGTCGACGAGCTGGCTGTAGGCGCCGGGGGAGCGGCGCACCGTCTGGCAGGCGTTGTTGATGAGGATGTCGAGCGGCCCGCGGGCGGCGATCTCGTCGGTGAGCGCGACGACCTGGGTCGGGTCGCGCAGGTCGATGCCGACGATCGTCAGCCGGTCGATCCACTCCGGCGAGTCCGCGAGCTCGGCGAAGCGCCGGGCCGCGTCGCGCGGAAATCGGGTCGTGATCGTCAGGTCGGCCCCGTCACGCAGCAGCCGCAGCGCGATGTACATGCCGATCTTGGCCCGCCCACCGGTGAGCAGCGCACGGCGACCGCGCAGGTCGGTGCCCTGGTCGCGGCGGGTGTGGCTCATCGCGGCGCAGTCCGGGCAGAGCCAGTGGTAGAAGGCGTCGACGAGCGTGTAGTCGGCGTGGCAGATGTAGCAGCCGCGCGGGATCTGCAGCTCCCCGACGAAGCGGCTCTCGCTCGTCGCGGCGAGCGGGATCCCCTTCGTCTCGTCGTCGATGCGCAGCGGTGAGCCGGTCGCGGTCTTGTCGAGCACGGCCTGGTCGTGCGCCATCTTGGGGCCGCGCTCGGCCTGCCGGGCCTCCCGCCGCCGGGCCTTCTTCACCCGGTTGTACATCGTGCCGGCGGCCCGCTTGACCTTGGCGATGTCCTCGTGGCCCGGGGGCAGCTCGTGCAGCATCCCCAGGACACGAAGGGTGGTGGCCAGGTCCTCGGGGTCGACGCCGGCCACGTCGGGCGTGGTCGAGGCGTCGTCAGGGGTGGTGCTCACGGGGTTCGAGGATACGGCCCACACCCACCCCGACCCGCCACCTGCGCATTTCCCTAGGCAAATGCGATCCCCCCGCCGTTTCCCTAGGCAAATGCGCACCCCCTGCGCATTTGCCTAGGGAAATGCGCAGGCCATGTGGCGGGCGCAGCCCCTTGCCCCTCCCCGCCGGGAGCGGAGCGGCTCCCTTCGTCCGGACGGGACACCTAGGGTCGAGCCATGAGCCTCGCCGACCGCACCTTCGCCGCCGTCATCTTCGACAACGACGGCACCCTCGTCGACTCGACCGGCTCGGTCGAGCGCTCGTGGGTACGGTGGGCGGTCGAGCACGGGGTCAACCCCTACACGCTCGTCGGCCACCACGGCATGCCGGCGGCGGCGATCATCGCCTCGGTCGCGCCCCACCTCGACGCGGCCGCGGCACTGCGCCGGATCGAGCAGCTCGAGGTCGACGACGTCGAGGGAGTCATCGCGCTGCCCGGTGTGCACGACGCGCTGGAGGCGCTGGCGCACGCGCCTGTCGCCGTGGCGACCTCGGCGACCCGTGACCTTGCCACGGTCCGGCTCGCGGCCGCCCGCATCGCCATCGACGAGGTCGTCACCTTCGACGACGTCGAGCGGGGCAAGCCGCACCCCGACCCCTTCCTCCTCGCGGCGCAGCGTCTCGGGGTCGACCCGGCCGACTGCCTCGTGTGCGAGGACGCGCCGAGTGGCATCACCGCGGCCCGGGCGGCCGGCTGCGCCGTGCTCGCCGTGACGACGACGAGCGAGGCCGGCGCCCTCTCGGACGCCGACCTCGTGGTGAGCTCGCTCGTCGACGTGACCTTCGCGGTCGTGGACGGTCGGGTGCGGGTCAGCCCGCGCTGACCCCCTTCGCGCTGGCTCCCGTCGATCAGGCGCCGGCCTGCGGCGGGGCGGTGGCGTCCGCGCCGCCGGTCCCCAGGTCCCGCTCGACGTAGGTCTCGATGTCGTTGAGGTCGTCGGCGCTGCGCTGGGCCACGGTCAGCAGGTCCTGCATCGTCGAGACCTCTTCGACCTGCTCCTTGATGAACCACTGCATGAACTGCTCGGCGGCGAAGTCGTTGTCGTCCCGCGCGACCCGGGTCAGCTCGTTGATCTGCTGGGTGACCCTCTTTTCCTGGGCGACGGCGAGCTCGATGGGCGTGACCACGCCGTCGAAGTCGCTGGTCGGGGCCGGGGTTGCGGGGATGCGCACCGGCTGGTCGGTGTCGAGCAGGTACTGGACCATCATCATCGCGTGGCCGCGCTCCTCGGCGGCCTGACGGTAGAAGAAGCCCGCCAGCTGCGGCAGCGTCATGCTCTCGTAGTGGGCGGCGATCGCGAGGTACTGGTGGTGGGCAGCGAACTCCTCGCCGATCTGGGCGGTCAGCTGGGCGGCGAACTTCGACGTGGTCATGGGGCCTCACGCTAGACCCGTGTCTGGAACCGTTCCAGCAAGGACAGGCGACCCTACGCGGCCTTGCGGAGCCGCTCCTTGGCCTTGGCCGTGACGAGCTTGCGCTTGTGGACGGCATAGCCGTCAGGGAGGCGCCCCTCCTTGAGCAGGCGGATCGGGCAGGAGCTGCAGCGCTTCTTGCTGACGCAGCACTTCTCCTTGACCTTGACCTTGCCGATCTTCACCTTCTTGCCCATGGCTGCACGGTAGGCCATGGGGGTAAGGCACGCCTACCCTGCGTTTGCTCCTCGGGAACCGGTGCCGAGGAGGGGTCCTGGTTCCCGCGTGGTCCCCGCGGTCCGGTCAGGCGAAGGGGAGCGCGCTGCCCATCCCTTCGGGTCGCGCCGGCTCGGCGTAGTGCTCGACGCCGAAGGCCGCGGCGAAGATCTCGCGCGGCATCTGCAGCATCTGCTGCACGTCACTCTGCGAGGCATGGCAGGCCAGGGCCGCGCGCTTGACGTCGATGACCTCGGTGACGTCGACGGCGTGGTGGATCTCGCTCTGCGGCAGGCCCATCGGGTTGCCGTCGTCCATCGGATCGTCGGGCGAGAAGCCCGGGTCGATGCCCATCGCCTTGGCCGCCTCGATCTGCTCGCGCATCCGGTCGCGGTTCATCGTGTTTTCGAGCACGCGGGGGCGGCGGGCGGCCAGCTCGGCCGCGCGGTGGGCGACGTGGTGCACCTTGACGTGGTCGGGGTGGCCGTAGCCGCCGTGCCAGTCGTAGCCGACGAGGATGTCGGCGTCCTCCTCGTCGAGGACCGCGGCCAGCCGGGCGGCGGCCTCGTCGAGGTCGGCGCCGTGGAAGGACCCGTCCCAGGCGTTGTGCTCCCAGCCGGTCATGCCGGAGTCGACGTAGCCCAGCCAGACGACGCGGGCGGTGCCCGTGACGGCGGCCGAGGCCTCGGCCTCCTGCCGACGGTGGTCGGCGAGGCTCCTCCCTTCGCCCAGGTCGTCGGGGACGGTGCCGTGCTCGCCACCGGTGGCGTAGACGACGACCACGCGGCCGCCGGCGCGCGCGGTGAGAGCCATGGATCCGGAGGTCCCGCTGGCCTCGTCGTCGGGGTGGGCGTGGAAGAAGACGGTGGTCGTCACGAGGCCATCGTGCACCGCTGCGCCGACACCTCGCTGGCCGCGGCGGACGAAGGGGGACACGCTCACCCTGACCCGGGGCGGGGCGGGAGCGTTCCGCACAGCGGAACCCGCGTGACAGGTTCGGGGTTGCTGAGGCTATCCTTACAAACTCCGCGGCGAGGTGGCCCACCCGACGCGGCCACCCCCCTTCGCAAAGGACCTCATCGTGCTCAGCCGCACTCGTTCGCTGGCCCTCGTCAGCGGTCTCGCCCTCGCCCTGTCCGCCTGCGGATCGTCCGACTCCGACTCCGCATCCGGCCCGACCATCGCGGTCGAGGACAACAACGGCACGCAGCAGGTGCCGCAGGAGCCGACCTCGGTCGTCGCGACCGACAACCGGACCTTCGAGACCCTCGCCGACTGGGACGTCGAGCTCTCCGCCGCCGCGGTGAGCCTCATGCCCGAGACGATCTCCTACACGAAGGACAAGGACCTCGTCGACCTCGGCACCCATCGCGAACCCGACCTCGAGGCCATCGTCGCCGCGAAGCCCGACCTCGTCATCAACGGCCAGCGCTTCACCCAGCACGAGGCCAAGCTCAAGGAGCTCGCGCCGGACGCAGCCTTCCTCAACCTCGACCCGCGCGAGGGCGAGCCGCTCGACACCGAGCTCAAGCGGCAGACCGAGGTGCTCGGCGAGGTCTTCGGCAAGCAGGACGAGGCCAAGACCCTCGGCGAGGACCTCGACGCGCAGGTCGCGCGGGTCAAGGAGGCCTACGAGCCGGGCGACACCGTCATGGCGATCAACACCTCCGGCGGAGAGCTCGGCTACATCGCGCCGACCGTCGGCCAGACCTTCGGCCCGGTCTTCGACCTCTTCGACCTCGAGCCCGCCCTCGAGGTCGAGGGTGCGAGCGACGACCACCAGGGCGACGAGGTGTCCGTCGAGGCGATCGCCAAGGCCGACCCCGACTGGATCCTCGTCCTCGACCGGGACGCCGCCATCGCCGCCGACGAGGAGGGCTACACGCCTGCCAAGCAGCTCATCGAGGACTCCGAGGCGCTCCAGGACGTCACCGCGGTCAAGGAGGGACAGGTCGTCTTCGCCCCGGCCGACACCTACACCAACGAGGGCATCCAGACCTTCACCGAGTTCTTCGAGGACTTCGCCGACGCGCTGGAGGGGAAGAAGAGCTGACGACCACGACGGCGGAGCGCGTCGCCTCCAAGGGGCGCCTCCTCGACGCGAAGCTCGTCCTCGGCATCCTCGCCGTGGGCGGGCTCCTCGTCGTGTCGCTGCTCACCGGGGTGTACGACATCTTCGACGGCGACCGGGGCGGCGAGATGTTCGCCATCACCCGCATCCCGCGGACCGTCGCCCTCGTCCTCGCCGGCGCCGCGATGGCGATGTCGGGCCTGGTCATGCAGCTGCTGACCCAGAACCGCTTCGTCGAGCCGACGACGACCGGCACGACCGAGTGGGCCGGCCTGGGCCTGCTCACCGTGATGATCCTCTTCCCCGGGGCCAGCCTCCTCGAGCGGATGATCGGGGCGATCATCGCAGCCTTCATCGGCACGATGGTCTTCTTCCTCTTCCTGCGAAGGGTGACCCTCCGGTCCTCGCTCATCGTCCCGATCGTGGGGATCATGCTCGGCGCCGTCGTCGGGTCAGTCTCGACCTTCATCGCGCTGCAGACCGACATGCTGCAGAACCTCGGGATCTGGTTCGCCGGCAGCTTCACCTCGGTCCTGCGCGGCCAGTACGAGGTGCTGTGGATCGTCGCCCTCGTCGCGATCGCGATCTTCGTCGTCGCGGACCGCTTCACCGTCGCCGGCCTCGGCGAGGAGATCTCGACGAATGTCGGGCTCAACTACAACCAGGTCGTCCTCATCGGCACGGTCCTCGTCGCCGTCGCGACCGGGGTCGTCACGGTCGTCGTCGGCAACCTGCCCTTCCTCGGGCTCATCGTCCCCAACATCATCTCGATGTGGCGCGGCGACGACCTGCGCAGCAACCTGCCGTGGGTCTGCCTGCTAGGCATCGCCATCGTCACCGTCTGCGACCTCGTCGGGCGCACGATCATCGCCCCCTTCGAGGTGCCCGTATCGCTCATCCTCGGCGTCGTCGGCGCGGTCGTCTTCATCGTCCTCCTCCTGCGGCAGCGTCGTCGTGGCTGAGGCACCCGCGCAGCCGCGCACCACCCCGCCGCTCACCGCACCCGTGGCGACCGGCGGAGCACGCGAGTCCGGCCCCCTTCCCACCGCCCGCTCCCGCCGGCGCTACCGGGTCGTGCTCGTCGGCCTGCTCGTGCTGGCCGTCGGCCTGGGCTTCGCCCACCTCGCGGTGGACAACCCGATGCCGGTCGGCAGCGAGGGGTTCTGGCTCGTTGCGCAGATGCGGGGCAGCTCGCTCGTCGCGATGGCGGTGGTCGCGGTCTGCCAGGCGATGGCGACGGTGAGCTTCCAGACGGTGACCAACAACCGGATCATCACGCCGTCGATCATGGGCTTCGAGTCGCTCTTCGTCGCCGTGCAGACCGCGGCCGTGTACTTCCTCGGCGTGTCCGGGCTCGGCATGCTCACCGGGCTGCCGCAGTTCGTCCTGCAGATCGCGCTCATGGTCGGGCTCTCGCTGGCGCTCTACGGGTGGCTGCTGTCGGGGCGCTATGCCAACGTGCAGATCATGCTGCTCATCGGCATCGTCATCGGCGGTGGGCTCGCGTCGGTCTCCTCCTTCATGCGGCGGATGCTCACGCCGAGCGAGTTCGACGTGCTCACCGCACGGATGTTCGGCTCCATGACCAACGCCGACCCGATGTACTTCCCCATCGCGATCCCGCTGTGCCTGGCCGCGGCGGGACTGCTGTGGTGGCGGGCCCGCCGGCTCGACGTCGTCGCCCTCGGCCGAGACGCGGCGACCAACCTCGGGCTGGACCACCGGCGCGAGCTCATGGTGACGCTCTTCCTCGTCTCGGTGCTGATGGCCGTCTCGACCGCGCTCGTCGGGCCGATGACCTTCCTCGGGTTCCTCGTCGCGACCCTCGCCTACCAGTTCGCCGACACCCACGACCACCGGCGGATCTTCCCGGTCGCGGTGCTCACCGGCTTCGTCGTGCTCTGCGGCGCCTACGTCGTCATGAAGCACGTCTTCTACGCCCAAGGCGTCGTCTCGATCATCATCGAGCTCGTCGGCGGGTCGGTCTTCCTCCTCGTCATCCTCAAGAAGGGGCGCCTGTGATCACCCTGACCGATGTGCGCAAGACCTATGGCAGCGAGGTGACGATCGGTCCGGTCGACCTCGAGATCCCGGCGGGCGGGGTGACCGCGCTCGTCGGGCCCAACGGCGCGGGCAAGTCGACGCTGCTGACGATGGTCGGCCGGCTGCTCGACATCGACGAGGGCGTCATCGAGATCGCCGGCTACGACGTCGCGAGTACGAAGTCCAAGGACCTGGCCAAGATCGTCTCGATCCTGCGCCAGGAAAACCACTTCATCACCCGGCTCACCGTGCGCCAGCTCGTCGGCTTCGGCCGCTTCCCCCACTCGCAGGGGCGGCTGACCGTGCAGGACGAGGAGGTCATCTCCCGCTCGATCGACTTCCTCGACCTCACCGCGCTCGAGGGGCGCTACCTCGACCAGCTCTCCGGAGGGCAGCGGCAGCGGGCGTACGTCGCGATGGTGCTCGCCCAGGACACCGACTACGTGCTGCTCGACGAGCCGCTCAACAACCTCGACATGCAGCACTCGGTGCACATGATGCGGCACCTGCGCCGGGCGGCCACCGAGCTCGGCCGCACGATCATCGTCGTGCTCCACGACATCAACTTCGCCGGCCACTACGCCGACCGGATCTGCGCAGTCAAGGACGGGCGGGTCGTCGAGTTCGGCCCGCCGGAGCAGATCATGACCGACGAGGTGCTCACCCGCGTCTTCGACACCGCGGTCCAGGTGGTCGACGGGCCGCGCGGCCCGCTCGCCGTGTACTACTGAGTTGCGGTTCGGTGGGGCTCCACGAGCGCCCGCCCCGTCGACCGACCTGCCGGCTCAGCCCGCGACGGGCGTGGCGACCGGCTCGTTGGCCGGTGGCGCGAGCTGCTCGCGCCGCTCGTAGGCCCAGCCCGGGCCGCGCAAGAGGAAGCCGAAGCGGTCCGACCAGGTCGGCGCCGTCGAGATGTCCTTGGCCATGTCGCGCCACTCGTGCGTGGCGATCGTCCCGAGGTTGAAGGTGTCGATGTTGCGGGTCAGGCCGTAGCGCACCCGCTCGACCTCCGGCTCGAAGGTGCCGAAGAGCTTGTCCCACAGGATGAGGATCGAACCGTGGTTGATGTCGAGGTACTGGCGCTGGCTGCCGTGGTGGGCGCGGTGGTGGCTCGGGGTGTTGAGCACCTTCTCGAGCCAGCCGATCGAGCGGACGGCCTCGGTGTGGATCCAGAACTGGTAGATGAGGTTGATCGCCCGCGCGTCCTCGATGTAGCGCGGCGGGATCCCCATGAGGGCGAGCAGCCCGTAGGGCACGACCATCGTGAATCCCTCGGCGACCGGCTGCCGCAGCGCGGTCGAGAGGTTGTACCGCTCGCTGCTGTGGTGGACGACGTGCACGGCCCACATCCAGCGTGACTCGTGGGCGAGGCGGTGGTTCCAGTAGTAGACGAAGTCCCAGGCCGCGATCCCGAGCAGGTAGCTGGCGGCGCCGGTCCGCATGCCGAAGGGGGAGAGTCTCGTCAGCCGAGTGGCGGAGGTCTGGGCGGCCCAGATCGTCGCGGCGGCGACGGCCGAGGAGGCGACGGCGGCGACCGCGGATCCGCTGGTCATCAGGCCGAGGGCGTCGACGCGGGAGCGGACGGTGACCGGCTCTGGTGCGTCGGAGGGCAGTGTGCCGGCCTCGGGCAGCTCGCCCCCCTGGCGGCGACGGCTGCGCAGGACGTCACCGATCGTCGTCGTGACCCCGGCGGCCGCGGCGACGGCGAGGAGGGCAGTGCCCCCCTTCGACTGGCCGGGAGTGAGGCGGCGCAGGAGCGGAGCGGTGGCGAGGGGGACGACGAGGCTGCCGATGCCCATGCTCAGGCTGGCGATCGTGTCGTTGAGCTCGTAGTCGCCCGGGCGGTCCTCACCGTCGGCGGCGGGGTGCTGGCGCTGCCACCAGAACTCGAAACCCATGGCCCCGATGTACGCGGGGATGGCGAGGACGGTCAGGTCGGGGCGTGCCATGGGGGCTCCTTTGCCGTGGGCGAACGTAACTGACCATAGGGTCAGTTAGCGCGCCTGACAAGATGTGCCCGATCACAGGAGGAGGCCCCGTGAGCACGATCGGGACGAAGGGCGTCGCCCGCGCCGAGCGCAGGCGGCAGCTCGTGCACGAGGCGGTCGAGGAGCTCGGCAGCCAGGGCTACGCGCGCGCCTCGATGGCCGACGTCGCCGCACGCGCCGGGGTCTCCAAGGCGATGGTGCACAACGTCTTCGGCTCCAAGGCCGACCTCGCGCTGGCCTGCCTCGAGGAGGTCGGGCCGCGCCTCGTCGCCACGATCGCGCAGGCCCAGACGGCGACCGACCCCGGGGAGCGCGCCGTCGACACCTTCACCGCGATCTTCTCGGCGATGGCCGAGCACCGGTACGCCTGGGCCCTCGTCAAGGACGAGACCCTGCCCGCGGGGTCGGGGGCGGCCGAGCTCGCCGAGGGCTACCGCGAGCAGCTGCACCTCATGGGGGCCGCCGGCACCCGCGACGTCCTCGAGGCGGCAGGCCTGACCGACCCGCTCGACCACGACCTGCTCGACCGCATCTGGGAGTCGATCGTCGAGGCCGCGGTCGCGTGGTGGCAGGAGCACGACGACCACACCGCAGAGCAAATGGCGCAGCGGCTCACCCGCCTGCTGGCCGCGGTCACGCTGCGGGGGTGACAGGGCCCGGTCCCTGAGGAGGCGAGGGACGAGCCGTCTCGAAGGGCGTCATCGCCTCGCGGTCGTGGGGCAGCGCCCGGCTGGCCCGCCACGCACCGAGCACGGCGATCGCCAGGCCGATCGGGATCACCGTGAGCAGTGCGCGGTGCAGGCCGACGGCATCGGCGGCCAGGCCGTCGACCGGTGTGGCGAGGCCGTCCGAGAGGGCGCCGACGAGGATCGGCCCGATCGTCGCGCCGACGAGGTTGAAGGAGGCGAAGTAGACCGCGATCGCGGTGGCCCGCAGCTGGGGTGGGGTGACGTCGGCGATCGCGGGTGATGCTGCCGCGGAGAGGAACTGGGTGCCCGTCCACCCGACGGCGAAGAGCGCGACGAAGGCCGCGGCGCTCCCGGGGCCGAGCAGCAGGGCGGCGAGCGTCAGGGGGATTGCGGCGGCGAAGCCGGCTGCGGCGACGACGAGTCGACCCGCGGGGTGTCGGTCGGAGGCCCGGTCGGCCAGGCGCCCGCCGAGCAGCAGCCCGACGATGCCCGCGAGCCCGAGGATCGCGCCGGCGCCGATGGACGCCGACCCGATCGACAGGCCGAAGTAGCGCTGGAGCAGCGGCACGACGAAGGTCGCGACGCCGTACGTCGGGATCTGCAGCCCGATGCCGGCGACCATGAGCCAGGTGATCGTGCGGATACGCAGCACCGCGCGATAGGGGTGCCGCTCCTGCTCCTGCGCGCGCAGCTCGACGGTGTCGGTGGCTCCGCGGGCCGGTTCCTTGACGAAGAGGACGGCGATCGCGAGGAGCAGGCCGGGTACCGCCGCGATGACGAAGGGAGCCCGCCACGTCCCCGTGGCCTCGACGAGCACGCCGACGGTGAGGAAGGCGAGGAGCAGGCCCACGGGGATCCCGAGTGAGACGATGCTGATGGCGCGGCTTCGGCGCTTCGGCGCGTAGACGTCGCAGATCAGCGCATTGGACGCCGGGCCGTAGCTCGCCTCGCCGATGCCGACACCCAGGCGGAAGAGGAAGAGGAAGAGGAAGCCCTGCACGAGCCCGCTCGCCCCGGTGAAGAGGCTCCACACGACGAGTCCGGCCGCCATGACGTAGCGACGCGGGACCCGGTCGGCGAGCCGACCGAGGAGCACGCCGGCGATGGCGTAGACGACGGTGAAGGACCCGCCGAGCACGCCGACCATCGTGTCGGTGAGGCCGAACTCCTCCTTGAGCGGTTCGACGATGACGGCCGGGATCGTCCGGTCGTAGAAGTTGACGACGTTGGCCAGGGTCAGGCTCGCGAGGAGGTACCCGCGCTGCCCGCGCGTCAGTGGCTGCCACATGCCCCCAGTCTGTCGTCTGCCCCGGTCCCTGAGGAGCTTGCTCTGCAAGCGTCTCGAAGGGCTCTATCGTCGACCCGTGATCACGCGCCTCACCGTCTTCTGCGGCTCGACCCCCGGCACCGACCCTCGCTGGGTGGACTTCGCGCACGACGTCGGGGCCGAGCTGGCCCGCCGGGAGATCGGCCTGGTCTACGGCGCGGGCGGCGGTGGCCTCATGGGCGCCGTGGCCCAGGGTGCGCTCGACGCAGGGGGCGAGGTCATCGGCGTGATCCCCTCCTTCATGATCGAGCGGGAGTGGGGCCGCGACGACCTCACCGAGGTGCACGTCGTCGAGACGATGCACGAGCGCAAGGCCCTCATGGCTGACCTGACGAGCGCCTTCCTCGCGCTGCCGGGCGGCATGGGCACGCTCGAGGAGGTCTTCGAGGTGTGGACCTGGCGGCAGATCGGCCTGCTCGACAAGCCGGTCGGCTTCCTCGACGCCGACGGCTTCTGGACCCCGCTGCTCGAGTCCCTCCGCGGCATCTCGCAGGCCGGCTTCATGTCGCAGGCGAGCCTCGACGACGTCGTCGTCGCGCCCGACCTCGATGCCGCGCTCGCCGGCCTCGAGGCCCGCGGCTCTGGCACCCGGCTGCTGCGGGCGGTGACCTGACCCCCTTCGTCAGGCGGCGTCGGGACGGGTGCCGATGAGGCGAAGGGAGGCGCCCGCGCACTCCGGGCACGGGTGGACCAGGGGCGCGTCGACCTCCGGCCACAGGATGCGGAAGGTCTCGTGCACGCCGCACCGGTAGGCGACGATCCGCGGCCCCTCGGCGGGGCGGGCGAGCTCGGGCGCGGTGAGGCGACGGACGGGGCGGGTGTGGCGCTGCATGCGAGTGATGGTGCGCTGCAAGGGTTTCGCCACTGCTGCCCGGATGTTTCCGGGGTATTGCACGGGGCGTCGCTCGCTGCCGAGTAGCGTTGACCTCATGACTCAGATGCGCGCGGAGAAGGACAGCATGGGCACCATCGAGGTGGCCGCGGACAAGTACTGGGGGGCGCAGACGCAGCGCTCGCTCGGCAACTTCGACATCGGTCGTGACACCTTCGTCTGGGGCCGCTCGATGATCCGCGCCCTCGGCATCCTCAAGAAGTCCGCCGCCCTGGCCAACGCCGAGCTCGGCGAGCTGCCGCAGGACGTCGCCGACCTCGTGGCGCAGGCGGCCGACGAGGTCATCTCGGGCGACCTCGACGACCACTTCCCGCTCGTCGTCTTCCAGACCGGCTCGGGCACGCAGTCCAACATGAACTCCAACGAGGTCATCTCCAACCGCGGCATCGAGATCGCCGGCGGCGAGATGGGCTCGAAGACCCCGGTCCACCCCAACGACCACGTCAACCGCGGCCAGTCGAGCAACGACACCTTCCCCACGGCGATGCACATCGCGATCGTCCTCGACCTCAATGAGCGCCTCTACCCCTCCGTCACGCAGCTGCGCGAGACCCTGGCCGCCAAGGCCAAGGAGTTCGCCGACATCGTCATGGTCGGCCGGACCCACCTGCAGGACGCCACCCCGGTGACCCTTGGCCAGGTCATCGACGGCTGGGTCGCCCAGATCGACTTCGCCCTGGACGCGGTCAAGCACGCCGACGAGCGCGCCCGCGAGCTCGCCATCGGTGGCACCGCGGTCGGCACGGGCCTGAACGCCCACCCCGATTTCGGCAAGCTCTGCGCGGCCAAGATCAGCGGCGAGGCCGGCTATGACTTCGTCCAGGCCCCCAACCTCTTCGCCAGCCTGTCGGCCCACGACGCGCTCGTCGAGGTGAGCGGCTCCCTTCGCACCCTCGCCGGCGCCCTGATGAAGATCGCCAACGACGTGCGCTGGTACGCCTCTGGCCCGCGCAACGGCATCGGCGAGCTCGCGATCCCGGAAAACGAGCCGGGCTCCTCGATCATGCCGGGCAAGGTCAACCCCACCCAGGCCGAGGCGATGACGATGGTCGCCACCCGGGTCTTCGGCAACGACGCGACGGTCGGCTTCGCCGGCAGCCAGGGCAACTTCCAGCTCAACGTCTACAAGCCGGTCATGGCGCACGCGGTCATCGAGTCGATCCGCCTGATCTCCGACGCCTGTGTCTCCTTCGACACCAACTGCGCCGTCGGCATCGAGCCGGTCCGGGAGAAGATCGACGAGAACCTCTCGCGCAACCTCATGCTCGTCACCGCACTCAACCGCCACATCGGCTACGACAAGGCCGCGGCGATCGCCAAGAAGGCGCACAAGGAGGGCACGAGCCTGCGCGAGGCCGCCGTCGCCTCCGGTGACATCTCCGGCGAAGACTTCGACGCCTGGGTGGTCCCGGCCGACATGACGCACCCCAGCGCCTGAGCGGCGACGCCCCACCCGCCCGCGGATTCTCGGGTGACCCGAGAAACCCCGCCTTCGCAGGAGTATCAAACTCTTGCGAAGGCGGGGTTTCTCTTGCTCAGCTGCGGGGCGGGCCGGTCAGAGCCCCTCGTCGCTGACCTCGGCGCTCGGGCCGCCGCCGGTGCCGTACCCACCGAGCAGCTCCGCCAGGCGAAGGGGGCCGCGCGCCTCGTCCTTGTGCCCGGCCCGCTCGAGGGACCGGCCGAGGAGCAGGTGGGCGTAGGCGTCGTCGGGGCAGGCCGCGATGACCTCGCGGGCGGCGGCAGCCGCCCGCTCCAGCTGGGCGGAGTGGAAGTAGGCGCGGGCCAGGATCAGGTGCATCTCGGCGGTGCCGTGCCCCACCGGGTCGTCCGCACCTTCGGCTCGGGCCGCTGCGAGGTCGGTGAAGAAGTCCTCGAGGTCGCGGGCGGCATCGGTGTACCGGCCGTCGTCGAAGGCGTGCTTCGCGCGCTCGTAGCGCTCGAAGCCGTACAGCTCGCGCGTCGTCGTGGTCATGTCGTCCTCAACCCCGAGCGGTCGATAACCATTCCCAGTCAGTGCCTGGCGGCGAAGGGGCCCAGCCAGTCCCCGAGCAGGCGGGCGCAGCCGTCGACCGCCGCGGACCAGTCGTGCGCGGTCTCGTCGGCGTTGTCGCTCACGACCTTCACGAGGTGCACGGGCACGCCGAGCTCGGTGCACGCGAGGGCGATGGCGTAGCCCTCCATGTCGACGAGGTGGGCGCGCTGGGCGAGCGCGGACCGCACGACCGGGTCGGTGACGAAGAGATCTCCGCTCGCCAGCACCGTCGCGTGGCCGCCGGGCAGCTCGACGACCTCGCGGGGGTCGAGACCGAGCTGGCGGATCGGCTCGGCCGACAGGTCGTGGTTGATGGCCGTCCCGATCTCGTGCAGGCCGGTGACGTCGTCGCGCAGGGCGCCGGCCGTGCCGATGTTGACGACGACGAGCTCGTCGCGCCGCGGGTGCTCGCAGATCGCCCGCGTCACCTGCACCGCGGCGAGCGACTTGCCGACCCCCGTGACGAGGACCTCCAGCCCGTCGGGGACGTGGGCGGCCTCGGCCTCGATGGCGGCGACGACGAGCAGGTGCATGGCGTCACCGTATCCGTCGTATCGTGCCCAGCATGGCCCCCTTCGCCCCGCACGCGCTGATCCGTGGCGCCCGCCTGCGACCCGGCGCTGCACCGGTGGACCTGCGGCTGCGCGAAGGGGGGATCGCCGAGATCGGCGAGCACCTCACGACCGCGGGGGCAGAGGTCCACGACGCCGGCGGGGCGCTCGCGGTCCCGGGCCTGTGGGACGCGCACGTGCACTTCGGCCAGTGGGCGGCGATGAGCCGGCGGGTCGACGTCGCCGACACCGCGAGCCCCGAGGAGGTCACGGCCAGGGTCGCGCGTCACCTCGACGTGGAGCGGCCGGCGCCCGGGACCGTCGTGCAGGGTTTCGGCTGGCGGGTGGCCGGCTGGGACCGGCTGCCGAGCACCGCCGAGCTCGACGCCGTCGCCGGCGACCGGCCGGTCGTCCTCATCAGCGGCGACTGCCACGCGGGCTGGCTGAGCAGCGCCGCCTTCCGCGCGCTGGGCCTGCCGGTGCACGAGGGCCACCTCGACGAGGACGAGTGGTTCCCCATCTACCAGCGGCTGGCCGACCTGCCGGAGGACCCGGCCGTCGTGCGCGGCAGCCTCGAGTCCGCGATGCGGGCTGCTGCGGCGAAGGGGGTCGTCGGCGTTGCCGACATGGAGTTCGAGGCGGGGCGCCTCGAGTGGCCGCAGCGCACCGCCGCAGGCCTCGACCTGCTGCGCGTCCGGCCAGCGACCTACCCCGAGGGGCTCGACGACACGATCGCCGCCGGGGTGCGCACCGGCGACGTGCTGGACGAGACCGGCCTGGTGACCATGGGCCCGCTCAAGGTCATCACCGACGGCTCGCTCAACACGCGCACAGCCTGGTGCTGCGAGCCCTTCGTCACCGACGACGACCTCGGCGACCCTCACGGCAAGAGCACTGTCGGTCCCGAGGAGCTCACCGGGCTGCTGCGGCGCGCCCACGCGCACGGCCTCGACGGCGCGGTCCACGCGATCGGCGACCAGGCGCTGCTCGACGCCCTCGACGCCTACGCCGCGAGCGGCGCACGCGGCACGATCGAGCACGCACAGCTGGTGCGGATGGAGGCGCTGCAGCGCTTCGCCGACCTGGGGCTGGTCGCGAGCGTCCAACCCGCGCACCTGCTCGACGACCGGGACTCGACCGAAGCCCTGTGGCCCGACCGGCTGGAGCGGTGCTTCGCCCTGCGGTCGATGACGCAGGCGGGGATCCCCCTTCGACTGGGGTCGGATGCGCCGGTCTCCCCGCTCGACCCGTGGCTCGCGATGTCGGCGGCGGTCCACCGCAGTGCCGACGAGCGCGAGCCGTGGGCGCCGGAGCAGGCGATCACGCCCCGCGAGGCGCTGCTCGCCTCGACCGACGGGGTCACCCAGCTCGCCGTCGGGGCCCCGGCCGACGTCGTGCTCCTCGCCGAGGATCCGTGCCCCTCAGGTCTGTCCGGCACCGCCGAGCAGGCCGCGCACCTTCGAGCGACACGGGTGCTCGCGACATTCGTCGGCGGGCGCCTGACCCACTCCGCCTGACGTCGTTGATGTCACCTGGTGGCCCGGAGCAGGGGGACCAGGCGACACCAACGACGCCGGGCTGGTGCTGGCAGATACCTCAGTTGGCCGTGTCGATCCTGACGCCGTAGTAGCTCGCCGCGTCGACGACCGGCTGGTAGAAGCTGTACGACCCGGCGTTGTAGCCCTGGTTGTAGCCGCACTCGACGCCGACCGGGCCGCCGGAGGTCATGCCCTGGGCGAGGTTGCCGACGCCGATGTAGGCGCCGCCGGAATCGCCGCCCTCGGTGCACACGCTCGCCTCGGCGAGGCCGGAGACGACGGTGCCGCCGTAGTTGACGGTGCGGTTGTAGGCCTTGATGGTCCCGCAGGTCCAGCCGGTCGTGTTGCCGGCCTTGCAGATCTCGGAGCCGACTGCGTTCTTGCTCGCGCCCGCGACGGAGTAGTAACCCGAATGACCGCGGCTGTCGACATAGGGCCGACCAGTGTCCTCGGAATCGATGTCCATGAGGCCCATGTCGACGCTGCTGTACCCGGTGCGGAAGCGCGTGTGCGTCCCCTTGCCGATGTGGGTGCCGTTGGCGTCGAGGATGTCGGGGAGCCCCTCGACGCAGTGACCGGCAGTGAGCAGCACGTTGTTGCCCGACGAGGTGCGGCCGGGGTAGCCGAGGCTGCAGTTGGTCCCGGGGGACAGGTCCATGATCCGGCCCGGGTAGACGTCGGCCTGGGTGGTGAGCTCGTCGGCGGTGGTGACGCTCACCCGGTCCATGGCAGCCAGACGCTGGCGGAGGGAGGCGGGCGCGTCCTCGGCGATCCGCACCTCCACGGTGCCCTTCTGCAGGTTCGGTCCGACCGTGACGACGTGCTGGGCGGCGCCGGCGCGACGCATGACGGCCTGGGCCACCTTGTCGAGCGAGCTCTGGGTCACCGAGGTGCTCGGCCGGAGGCCGGCCGCGCGGACGGCGTCCGCGTCGGCGGTGGAGTCGACGCCGACGACGAGCTGGGTCCCGTCGAACCACGCCCCGTCGACGTCGACCCCCTTCGCCTCGAGACCACGAAGGGAGGTCTGCTTGCGGTCCTTGGCGGCGAGGTAGCTCGTGGCCTGGGCGTGGGTGCGGCCGTCCCGCTCCATGACGTACGAGGTCATCGGGTCGGCGCGGTTGATGCCGTCGTCGGGGACGGGCGCCGCGCTACCGGCCGGGGCCAGGACGATGCCGGCGCCGAGGACGGCCCCGGTGAGGGTGAGGGTGGTGCGCAGGGTCATTGCCTTCTCCTTCGTCAGGCCGGGGTGTCCGGCTCGTGAGTCGAAGGTGGCGGCAGCATGTGACCCGCGCCACGCGATCTGACCAAGTCCGGACGCGACTGACCGTCCCCGGTGACAAGCACGCGCAAGCGCTGACTCCCGCCGGACCTTTTCGCGAGGGGTGCGCGCAACGTTCACGTCGACTTCACGTCCCCCGTTTTGCACCCCGGGGAAGTCTTCGCTAATCTGGAATCGTTCCAATCCACGGAGCACTCAAGTGCACCGTGAGGCGGGACCACTGACCCCAATGAGATGCACAGGAGCTCAACGCATGTCCCTCATCAACACCCAGATCAAGCCCTTCCAGGCCACCGGCTACATCAACGGTGAGTTCAAGGACTTCTCCGAGGCGGACATCGCCGGCAAGTGGGCGATCTTCTTCTTCTACCCGGCCGACTTCACCTTCGTCTGCCCGACGGAGCTCGAGGACCTCGCGGCCGAGTACGACGCGGAGCTCAAGGGCCTGGGCGTCGAGGTCTTCTCCGTCTCGACCGACACCCACTTCACCCACAAGGCGTGGCACGAGACCTCCGACGCGGTCGGTAAGGTCACCTACCCGATGCTCGGCGACCCGACCGCCACCATCTCGCGCAACTTCGAGATCCTCCGCGAGGACGAGGGCCTGGCCAACCGCGGCACCTTCCTCGTCGACCCGGACGGCGTCATCCAGTTCCTCGAGATCACTGCCGAGGGCATCGGCCGCAACGCCAAGGAGCTCGTCCGCAAGGTCAAGGCCGCCCAGTACGTCCGCAACAACCCCGGTGAGGTCTGCCCGGCCAAGTGGGAAGAGGGCGCTGACACCCTCGCCCCGAGCCTGGACCTCGTCGGCAAGATCTGATCGAGCCCTGACGGGTCTGTCGGGTCGTTGACCCGGCACAGCATCTCGGTGAGGGGCGACGCAGCCCCGTCGCCCCTCACCCGTGCCCCCACCGGCACCCACTGACCACCCCCCTTCGTCCTGCAGGAGTCGCTCGCACCATGGCCCTCGATCCCAACCTCGCCGCCCAGCTCAAGGCCTACCTCGACAACCTCCGCGAGCCGATCGAGCTCGTCGCCTCCCTCGACGAGGGCCCCAAGTCGCGTGAGCTCGACGAGCTGCTCGTCGAGATCGCGGACATGAGCCCGCAGATCACCCGTCGCGTCGTCGAGGGCGCCGAGCTGGACGCCCGCGTCCCCTCCTTCGCGATCACCCGCGCGTCCGATCCGCAGGTCTCCGTCCGCTTCGCCGGCATCCCGATGGGCCACGAGTTCACCTCGCTGGTCCTCGCCCTCCTCCAGGTCGGCGGGCACCCGAGCAAGGCGTCGCAGGACCTCATCGAGCAGGTCAAGGGCCTGACCGGTGAGCACCACTTCGAGACCTTCTTCTCGCTGAGCTGCCAGAACTGCCCCGACGTCGTGCAGGCGCTCAACCTCATGAGCGTGCTCAACCCCGGCATCACGCACACGGCCATCGACGGCGCGGTCTTCCCTACCGAGGCCGAGCAGCGCGGTGTGCTCGCCGTGCCCACCGTCTTCCGCAACGGCGAGTCCTTTGGCTCCGGCCGCATGGAGCTGGCCGAGATCGTCGGCAAGGTCGACGAGCTCTCCGGCGGTGACTCCGCGGCCAAGGCCGCCGAGGAGCTCTCCGCGCGCGAGCCCTACGACGTCCTCGTCGTCGGCGGCGGCCCCGCCGGTGCCTCCGCCGCCATCTACGCGGCGCGCAAGGGCATCCGCACCGGTCTCGTCGCCGAGCGTTTCGGTGGCCAGGTGCTCGACACCATGTCGATCGAAAACCTCGTCTCCGTCCCGCACACCGAGGGCCCGAAGCTCGCGGCCGACCTCGAGCGCCACGTCGGCGAGTACGAGGTCGACATGATCCGCAGCCAGGCTGCTGCGGGCCTGTCCGCCGGCGACGACGGCCTCACGGTCGTCGACCTCGTGGGCGGCGCCGCGCTCAAGGGCAAGACCGTCGTCCTCGCGACCGGCGCCCGCTGGCGCACCATGGGTGTCCCCGGCGAGGAGGAGTACCGCAACAAGGGCGTCACCTTCTGCCCGCACTGCGACGGTCCGCTCTTCAAGGGCAAGCGCATCGCTGTCATCGGCGGCGGCAATTCCGGCGTCGAGGCCGCGATCGACCTCGCCGGCATCGTCGGTCACGTGACCCTCGTCGAGTTCATGGACGAGATGCGCGCCGACGAGGTGCTCCAGCGCAAGCTGCGCTCGCTGCCCAATGTCGACATCCGGCTCGGCACGAAGACGACCGAGGTCGTCGGTGACGGCGGCAAGGTCACCGGCATCGTCGTCGAGCCGCGTGATGGCGGCGAGGGCGAGACCCTGGCCCTCGAGGGCGTCTTCGTCCAGATCGGTCTGCTGCCCAACACCGAGTGGCTCGGTGACGCGGTCGAGCTCTCCGAGCGTGGCGAGATCGTCATCGACGGCGTCGGCCGGACCAACTTGCCGGGCGTCTTCGCCGCGGGCGACTGCACGGTCGAGCCCTACAAGCAGATCGTCACCGCGCTCGGTGCAGGCTCGACCGCCTCGCTGAGCGCCTTCGACCACCTCATCCGCACGAGCGCCCCGAGCGAGGAGGCCGCGATCGCTGGGACCAAGGCTGCCGACGGCCCGCTCGAGGCCGGCGACCAGATCGACGTCCCGGACTCGGTGGGCGCGCGGGCCTGAGGCCTCGGTAGCGTCAGCGTCGTCCCCCCTTCGACCTGATCAGGAGACTCCATGAGCGAGCAGACCGACCTCACCGACCACGGCCCCGCGCCCTACGTCGTCGACATCGAGTCGGCAACCCTGCAGAACTCCAACTACCGCTCCACCCTGTGGACCGGCACCAACCTGCAGCTGACCGTCATGGCCATCGCGCCCGGTGACGACATCGGCCTGGAGGTCCACGAGGACCACGACCAGTTCATCCGGGTCGAGGAGGGACGCGGCCGGGCCCAGATGGGGCCGGCCGAGGACGACCTGAGCTTCGACCGCGAGGTCGGGGACGACGACATCATCATGGTGCCGGCCGGTCAGTGGCACAACGTCACCAACATCGGCGACGTGCCGCTCAAGGTCTACTCCCTCTACGGCCCGCCGGAGCACGTCCACGGCACGGTCCACGCGACCAAGGCCGACCAGGACGCCGACCCCAACGAGCACTGATCACGACGAAGGGTGGGACCCGCCAGCTGGTGGGTCCCACCCTTCCTGACGCTCGCGAGGCGACCTCCGGGTCCTGAGGAGGAGGCCGTCCGCGGCCGACGTCTCGAAGGGCAGGGACCACCCTTCGTCATGTGGTGGCGCGTCAGGTGACCCGCCGGTAACGTCCAGCGCCATGCGGAGCACCATCGAGTACACCCACGTCCCCGGGGACGGCGCGCCCGTCGTCCTCGTCCACGGCATCGGCCACCGGCGGCAGGCGTGGGGCGAGGTGCCGGAGCTGCTCGCGGCGAGCGGTCACGACGTCTACGTCGTCGACCTGCCCGGCCACGGGGAGTCGCCGCGGCCCTCCCGCCCCGACGGCTGGTCGATGCGCAGTCATGCCGAGCAGTTCGAGCGGCTCTTCCGCGAGCTGGGCATCGAGCAGCCGCACATCGTCGGTAACTCCCTCGGTGGCGCGATGGCCCTCGAGATGGCCGTCCGCGAGGGCGTCGTCAGCAGCGTGACCGCCCTGTCGCCGGCCGGGTTCTTCCCGCCCTGGCACCTGCCCAATGTCGCGGCCAACCTGCTCTGCATGAAGGCCGGCAGCCACCTCCCCGAGGCGCTGCACCGCCGCCTCACCGCCCACGTCTGGTTTCGCAAGCTGGCCTTCCGCGCCCTCTACACGCACCCGGAGCAGGTCACCGTCGAGGCGGCGGTGGGGGACACCCTCAACCTGCGCCGGGCACCCGGCTTCTGGCCGCACTTCGTCCGGGCGACCTTCCTGCGCGTCACCGCGCCGCTCGCCGTCCCGACGACCATCGCCTGGGGCGACACCGACCGCCTGCTGCTGCCCTCCGAGGCCGGCACCGCACGGGCCCGCTTCCCCGAGGCGACCCACGTCTCGCTCGAGGACTGCGGGCACTGCCCCCAGATCGACCACCCCGAGCTCGTCGTCGACACCGTCCTCGCGACGATCGAGCGGGCGAGCTCTCGGCAGCCCGCCGTCTAGCAGATCCGGGACGGGGACGGCTACTCATCAGCCGACCTGTGGATGAGTACTTCTCCCGTGCTGCCTCCTGTGGACGCACGGGCACTCTCGGTCCAGCGGCGCAGCCGCAGGGACCCGGGGAGAGGCCCCCGGTCCGGGAGGAGGAGCAGAGATGAACATGTCACAGGGATCGCGACGGGTGCGACGAGCGGGTGCGGTGGTGGCCGCCATGTCGATGATGGCGGCCGGGGCCGCGATCGCGGCGGCACCGGCGACGGCTGCCGGTGGGGGCGGGGACTGCCCCGCCGCCGACCAGCGTCCCCCGTCGCCCAACACCTACTACGCCCGGGACGGGGTGAGCATCCGGGGCGTGCAGGTCCGGTCCACCACGACCGTGGGCTACGGCTACAACACGCGGCGGCTCGTCCGCTACAGGACGACGCAGGACACCTACGTCCAGGACGAGGTCTGGGACGTGACCGACCGCCTCATGCCCCGGCGGGTCGAGTGCGACCGCGACGACACGGACGGCACGCCGGATGTCGAGATCGGGCCGCGCACGTCGGGCGGCGGCGGTGGCCGGACCGGGAGCCTCGGCGGCGGGAGCGTGGGCTGGAGGGTGCTGCCCGGGGCCGAAGAGGTCCGCTACGGCAAGGTCGGTGAGATCCAGCCGATGTGACTGCCTGCCGACGCCCGGGGGTCACGCGGCCCCCGGGCGCCGGCGTGCCCGCCGATGAGTAGCGTCCGAGCATGACCCAGAGCGCAGACCAGGCGACGACCGTGCAGACCGACGTCCTCGTCATCGGCTGGGGCGCAGCGGGCAAGACCCTCGCCGGCTGAGCGGGGGTGCGAGGTTTCTCGGCGAGGCGTAGGTTACTGGCGAGAAACAAACCATTGGATGGAAGGTCACCGATGACTGCCGCGCCCGAGCGCCACCCGCAGGGCACCACCCGCCGCGAGCTGCCGGACCGTGTCGACGTCCTCGTCGTGGGCGCCGGCATCTCCGGCATCGGTGCTGCCCACCGCATCCTCGAGGCCACGCCCGACGTCGATCTGGCGATCGTCGAGGCCCGCGAGGCGACCGGTGGCACCTGGGACCTCTTCCGCTACCCGGGCGTGCGCTCGGACTCGGACATGTTCACCCTCTCCTTCCCCTTCCGGCCGTGGCAGGGGCGCAAGGCGATCGCCGACGGTGGTGACATCCGGGAGTACATCCGCGAGACGGCGCGCGACGGAGGGCTCGACGAGCGGACCTTCACCGGCTGCCGGGTCGCCGCGATCGACTGGTCGAGCGGCGCCCAGGAGTGGACCGTGCAGGTCGACACGGCCGGGGGCCGGCGCGAGGTGCGCGCCGGGTGGGTCCACTTCGGCAGCGGCTACTACGACTACGAGCAGGCCCACGACCCGGGCTTCGCGGGGGTCGAGGACTTCTCCGGGACCGTGGTGCACCCGCAGTTCTGGCCGCAGGACCTCGACCACGCCGGCAAGCGCGTGGTCGTCATCGGCTCGGGTGCGACGGCCGTGACCGTCGTCCCGGCGATGGCGCAGACGGCGGCCCACGTGACGATGCTGCAGCGCACACCGAGCTATGTCTTCTCGCAGCCGGGGGTCGACCCCTTCGTCCAGCTGCTGCGCAAGCGGCTGAGCCCGCAGCGGGTGCAGTCGCTCACCCGGATCAAGAACCTCGGCATGCAGTCCTTCCTCTACGAGCTCTCGCGCAAGCGCCCGCGGGCGGCCAACGCGATCGTCCTCGGACAGGTGCGCGCCTTCTTGCCCAAGGACGTCGTCGCCGAGCACTTCACCCCGCCCTACGACGTGTGGGACCAGCGCCTGTGCGCGGTGCCGGACGGCGACCTCTACGCGGCGATCCGGCGCGGCGCCGCCGACGTCGTCACCGGGCACATCGACCGATTCGTCCCCGAGGGCGTGCGCCTCACCGACGGCCGGGTCGTCGAGGCCGACATCGTCGTCACCGCCACGGGTCTGCGGCTGCAGCTCTTCGGTGGCGCGAGCGTGGCCGTCGACGGCGAGCCGGTCGACATGGCCCGCCGATTTGCCTACCGGGGCCTCATGCTCGCGGGCGTCCCCAACGTCACGATGACCGTCGGCTACGTCAACGCGTCGTGGACCCTGCGCGCCGACCTCGTGAGCCGCTACGTTGCTCGCCTGCTCGGGCACCTGCGTGACCGGGGCCTGGGCACCGCCGTCCCGGTTGCGCCCGACGGCATGACCGCCGGCCCGATCTTGGACCTGACGGCGGGCTACGTGCAGCGGGTCATCGCGACCTTCCCCAAGGTCGGCGACCGGGCGCCGTGGACGATGCCGCAGAGCTACGTCAAGGACAAGATCGCCTTCCGCCGCGCCGACGTCACCCAGGACATGTTCTTCGCTCCGCTCGGGGCGAAGGCAGTGGCCTTGCCCCAGAGCGCACCCGCGCCTGCCGAGCTGCCGCTGCCGGGCTCGTCGAGCAATGCGGACGGCACCGCCGGAGACCTGGTCGACGCCACCGCAGCGGTCGTGCCGTGAAGCGGCCCGACCTCGTCGTCGCCGGCGGCACAGCGGTCGTCACCGGCGCGGCCGGAGGCATGGGCGAGCACATCGCCACGGGACTGGCCCGACGTGGTGCCGACCTCGTCGTCCTCGACCGCGATGCCGACGGTCTGGACCGGGTCGTCGCCGAGATCGGCCGGGAGACGCCGGGGGCGAGAGTGACCCCCTTCGTCGTCGACCTGGCCGACCGGGCCGCCGCCGACGAGACCATCGAGCGCATCCGTGACGAGCACCCCGGCGTGACGATGCTCTTCAACAATGCGGGCGTCGCCGTCGGTGGTCGCTTCACCGAGGTGGGTGCGGCGGACTTCGACTGGCTGCTCGAGATCAACCTGCTCGTCCCCATCCGGCTCACCCGGGCGCTGCTGCCGCTCATGCTCGGCAACGGCGAGGGGCAGGTGGTCAACACCTCGAGCCTCTTCGGGCTCATCGGCCCGCCCGGGCAGAGCGCCTACTCGACGAGCAAGTTCGGGTTGCGCGGCTTCAGCGAGTCACTGCGCAGCGAGCTCGAGGCGGAGGGGCGGCCCGTGGGGGTCACCTCGGTGCACCCCGGCGGCATCCGCACGGGCATCGCCCGCAATGCCCGCAACCCCGAAGGGGTCGACCGCCAGGAGGCCGAGGAGGGCGTCCGCGACTTCGACAAGGTGCTGCGGTACCCAGCCGACCGGGCCGCGGAGGAGATCATCGAGGCCGCGATCGCCCGTCGCCCGCGCCTGCTCATCGGCAACGACGCCCGGGCCCTCGACGCGGTCGCCCGGGTCCTGCCGGGTCGCTACTGGTCGCTCATGGGGCGCGCGATGTCCCTCGCGGCGAAGCGCTCGTAGGGCCGGCGCCACGGTGTGGACCCGGGGTGTCCGCCGGCACCGACCGGGTGGGACGATGCGGCCATGACTATGCCCCAGCAGCTCCAGGGCCGACTGCGCCTGCCGATCATCTCTGCGCCGATGTTCCTGGGCTCGGGCGTCGACCTCGTCGTCGGTGCGTGCCGCGCCGGCGTCGTCGGTACCTTCCCCGCGCTCAACCTGCGCACCACAGAGGACTTCGACGCCTGGCTGACGCAGATCGAGACGGCGCTCGCCGAGCCCGACCCGAGCGGTCGCCCGCCCGCCCCCTTCGGCGTCAACTTCATCGTCCACCACACCAACAAGCGCATCGAGGCCGACCTCGGGCAGATCGTCGCGCACGAGGTCCCGATCGTCATCACGAGCCTCGGTGCGGCCCGCGAGGTCGTCGAGGCCGTCCACTCCTACGGCGGCCTCGTCTTCCACGACGTCACCAACGCCAAGCACGCGGCCAAGGCGGCCGAGGCCGGGGTCGACGGACTCATCCTCGTCTCGGCCGGTGCAGGTGGTCACGCCGGCGGGCTCAACCCCTTCGCCCTCATCACCGAGGTGCGGGCCGTGTGGGACGGTCCGCTCGTCCTCGGTGGCGCCCTGTCGACCGGCCGTGACGTGCTCGCCGCGCAGGCGGCCGGAGCCGACCTCGCCTACATGGGTACGCGCTTCCTCGCGACGACTGAGTCGCTCGTCGCCCAGGAGTACCGCGACATGATCGTGGACCACACGGCCGAGCAGATCGTCTACACCCCGTCGATCAGCTCGATCCCCGCGAGCTTCCTGCGCGGCAGCATCGTCGCCGCCGGCCTCGACCCTGACGCGCTGCCCGTGCCCGAGCGGGTCGACCTCGCGCACGTCACCAACCCGCACACCGAGGAGTCGCAGGCCACGACGACCGCGCCCAAGGCGTGGAAGGACGTCTGGAGTGCCGGCCAGTCCGTCGCCGGCATCGACTCCGTCGTCCCCGTGGCCGAGCTCGTCGACCAGCTCGAGGCCGAGTACACCCAGGCGAAGGGGGAGCTGCTCGCGGTCCTCGGGGAGTAGGCGCGAGACACCCTTCGACGTGCCGGGTCCCGGGGCCTAGCGTGGGGGGCATGGCTGAGATCCCCACTCGCGTCCTCGGGGACGGCACGTCGGTGCCGGTCCTCGGATTCGGCACCTACCCCCTGCGGGGCGACGACGGCGTGCGCGCCATCGCGTCGGCGCTCGAGGTCGGCTACCGGCTCATCGACACGGCGGTCAACTACCGCAACGAGCGTGAGGTGAGCGAGGCGATCCGGGCGAGCGGGGTCGACCGTGGCGACGTCTTCGTCCAGACCAAGGTGCCCGGCCGCGACCACCGCGGTGCACGCGACTGCATCGAGACCTCGCTGCAGGTCATGGGCCTGGAGTACCTCGACAGCGTCCTCATCCACTGGCCCAATCCCTCGCAGGGGGCCTACGTGCAGGCCTGGCAGGGGCTCGTCGAGGCGCAGGAGGCCGGGCTCGTCCGCTCCATCGGCGTGAGCAACTTCCACCCCCACCACCTCGACGCGATCATCCAGGCCACCGGGGTCACCCCGGCGAGCAACCAGATCGAGATGCACCCGAGCTTCCCCCAGGCGGAGCAGCGCGCCGACGACGAAGCCCGTGGCGTCGTCACCCAGGCGTGGAGTCCGATCGGGCGCGGGGAGATCTTCGAGGCCGCCCCGGTCGCCGCCGCCGCCCGCGCACACGACGTGACGCCCGCCCAGGTCGTCCTGCGCTGGCACCTGCACCTCGGGTCGCTCCCGCTGCCGAAGTCGGCTGACCCGCGGCGTCAGCAGGCCAACCTCCAGGTCCTCGGCTTCGACCTGTCGGAGGCCGAGGTGAAGGCGATCACCGCACTCGGGCGCCCCGACGGGCGCCTCTTCGACGCCGACCCGGACACGCACGAGGAGATGTGACCGACCGCCGCTGGCCGGTGCGCCCCGTGCCCGCCGAGGCGGTGCCGACCCCCTTTGGCATGTCTGCCTACTGCGTCGGCGACCCGGCAGCGCATGCCCCCGACCGCGACGCCCTTGTCGTCGTCCACGGGACCGGTGACGACTCCCGATGGACCTTCGCCGAGGTCGACGACGTCGTGCGGGCCGTCGCCGCCGGCCTGCTCGGGCGGGGGCTGCACCCGGGTGACAGGGTGCTGCTGCGCATGGGCAACCGGGCGGAGTTCCCCTTTGTCTTCTTCGGGGCTATCGCGGCCGGGCTCGTCGCGGTGCCCACGAGCGCACAGCTGACTGCTGACGAGGCCGCTGGGTTGCTCGCCGACTCTGGGGCGCGGGCCGTCGCCTTGGACCCGGACCTCGATCTCGCTGTGCCGCAGGGGGTCTCGGTCGTCACCGCCGAGGACGTCGACGGCTGGGTGGCCAGCAGCGACCGAGCCGAGCACGACCTCGGCGACCCGGATCGGCCGGCCTTCGTCACCTACACCTCGGGCACCACCGGACGGCCGAAGGGCGTCGTCCACGCCCACCGCAGCGCCTGGGGCAGGCGCCCGATGTACCGCGGCTGGTACGGCCTCGACGAGGGCGACGTCATGGTCCACGCCGGTGCCCTCAACTGGACCTACACGCTCGGCGTCGGCCTCACCGACCCGTGGGCCAACGCGGCCACGGCCATCGTCTACGACGGGCCGCGCGACGGTCTGGTCTGGCCGCGGATCGTCGAGGAGCACCGGGCGACGCACGTCGCGGCCGTGCCCGGGGTCTACCGACACCTGCTGCGTCACGGCGACCCGGGGGAGTGGGACCTGTCGTCGCTGCGCGCCGCGCTCGTCGCCGGCGAGGCATTGCCCGCCGCGCTGCTGGAGGAGTGGGGCGAGGTGACCGGCGTGCCCCTCCATGAGTCGCTCGGCATGAGCGAGATCTCGACCTTCGTCTCGACGGGGCCGGATGTGCCGGTGCGACCCGGCAGCCCCGGGCGGGCGCAGCCGGGTCGCCGCATCGGCGTCCTCGACCCCGATGCGCTCGAGGACCCGGTGGCCTCGCCCGTGGAGCTCGGCGTCGGCGAGGTCGGGCGCCTGGCCGTCCACCGCAGCGACCCGGGCCTGATGCTCGGCTACTGGCAGCGACCCGAGGAGACGGCCGAGGTCGTGCGGGGGGAGTGGTTCGTCAGCGGTGACCTCGCCGAGGTCGACGCTGACGGCTACCTGACGTACCACGGTCGCTCGGACGACGTCGTCAACGCCATGGGCTACCGCGTCTCGCCGGTCGAGGTCGAGGACGCGCTCGCCGGGGTGACCGGTGTCGCCGAGGCGGCCGTGACGGCCCTCGACGTCGGCGACGGGGTGAGCATCGTGTGCGCCTGGATCGTCCCGACGGATCCAGATGACGACCCGGATGCCCTGCGGCAGAGGGTGATCGAGCGGGCCAGCGAGCGGCTGGCCACCTACAAGCGACCCCGCGAGGTGCGCTTCGTCGACGCGCTGCCGCGCACGGCCAACGGCAAGGTGGTCCGGCGCGACCTGCGGTGAGCCTCAGCCCCGCTCGCTGTCCCACATGAAGGCGAAGGTGTGCGGTGGGTCCCACTCGAGGATCTCGCCCTGGAGGGTGGGCGTGTCCTGCGGCTGCTGGTCCGCCTCCGGCCAGGAGGGCAGGGTGACGCGGGCTCCCTTCGCCCGCTCGCCGACGACGTGGGCCGGGAACCAGTCGTGGAGGTGCTCGGACTCGGTGAGGCCACGCCTGGCAGTGCCCGTGAAGGCATGTCGTGACTTGACGATTTCATCAAAAACGATAATCGTTCTCAATTATGCGCACCACGCGACGCCACACCCAGGTCCTCTCTGCCGCCGCCGTGCTCACGCTCGGCCTGACCGCATGCGGGTCCGGCACGACCGCCGACCCGTCGGCGAGCTCGACGCCGACGCCGATCACCCGCGCCGATGACGTCTCGACCTCGGTGGGAGCGCCCTCGGGCGCGACCGTCGAGGAGGGCGCCCGCACCCCGCGCGTGGCCCTCACCCACGACGAGGGGGTGATCGTCCTCGACGCCGTCACGATGGAGCTGCTCGGCGAGTTCCCGCTCGAGGGCTTCACCCGGCTCAACCCCGTGGGGGACGAGCGCCACCTCATGGTCACCGAGGGCGAGGGCTTCCGCGTCCTCGACCTCGGCGGCTACTCCCTCCCTCACGGCGACCACGACCACCACCACTCGACCGAGCCCACGCTCACGGAGATGACCTTCGCGGCAAAGTGCCCCGGCCACGTCGTCGTCCACGCCGGGCGCACCGTGCTCTACGGCGACGGAGACGGCTCGATCCGCTCCTTCGACTCCGACGCGCTGCGGGAGGGCGCGACGAGCAAGCCCGAGGTGACGACCCGGACCGAGCGCACGCCGCACCACGGGGTGGCCGTCGAGCGGGAGGACGGCTCGGTCGTCACGACGGTGGGGACGGAGGACGAGCGCACCGGCATCGTCATCCGCGATGCGAAGGGGAAGAGGGTCGCCTCCTCCGACGAGTGCCCCGGAGTCCACGGTGAGGCCGCGGCACAGGGCGGCGCCCTCGTCTTCGGGTGCGAGGACGGGCTCCTGCTCGTCCAGGGTGACGAGATCACCAAGGTCGACGCCCCGGACGACTACGGGCGCATCGGCAACCAGGCGGGCAGCGAGGAGTCGCCTTTCGTCCTGAGTGACTACAAGACCGACCCCGACGCCGAGCTCGAGCGCCCGACGCGGGTGAGCATCACCGACACCCGTGATGGGTCGCTGCGGCTCGTGGACCTGCCCGCGAGCTACTCCTTCCGCTCGCTCGAGCGCGGCCCCGACGGCGAGGGCGTCGTCCTCGGCACCGACGGCCGGCTGCACGTCATCGACATGGCGAAGGGAGAGGTGAGTCGCTCCATCGACGTGGTCGAGGAGTGGACCGAGCCGACCGAGTGGCAGCAGCCCCGGCCCACCGTGCACGTCCAGGACGGCACGGCCTATGTCACCGAGCCGAGCAGCAAGGCCCTGCACATGGTCGACCTCGAGTCCGGCAAGGTCGTGAGCAGCGGCGAGCTGCCCGTCGTGCCCAACGAGATCGACGGCACTCTGGGGTGAGCACCCGGGTGGGCCGGCCGGCGTCAGCGCCGGGTCAGGCCCACCCGGAAGCCCACCGGCATGAGGGTCAGCCGCTCGGTGATCGTCAGCTCGTAGCCCGGCTCGGGCGTGAGGTCGAATCGGTGGAGGAGCTTGGCCAGGACGATGACCGACTCGTGCAGCGCAAACTGCCGCCCGATGCACGCCCGCTCACCCGTGCCGAAGGGCTTGTAGGCGTGGGCCGGGCGTGCCCGGATGTGCTCCGGCAGGAAGCGGTCGGGATCGAAGCGCTCCGGGTCGGGCCATACCTGCGGGTCGCGGTGGAGCAGCGGGATGAAGACGAGGACTCTGTCCTCCGGCGTCATCCGCAGGCCGCCCGGCACCCCCGCCGAGCCGTCGGCGCCGATCGTCGTCGTCTCCCGCGGCGAGCGGGCGAAGCCCGGCGCCGTCGGCCACAGCCGCAGGGTCTCGTCGACGACGCGGCGCAGGTAGCGCAGCTTGGGCACCTGCTCGAAGGTCGGGGTCGCGGACGGGTCGGTGCCGAGCACCTCGTCGAGCTCGGCCCGCACCCTCGCGAGCACCTCGGGCTCACGGGTCAGGTGGTACAGGGCGAAGGAGAGCGCGCCCGACGTCGTCTCGTGTCCGGCGACGAGGAGGGTGAGGATCTGGTGGCGCACGTTGGCGGCCTCGAGGAGCGCGCCGGAGTCGTCCACGGGCTCGTGCATCATCCGGCCGAGCAGGTCGTCGTGGCGCTCCGCCGATGCCTCGCGCTCCGCGACGATCTGCTGGAGCAGGTCGTCGATGTAGCGGTGCCGCTCCAGGGCCCGTCGGTCCCTGCGCCGCACCATGCGCCGACCGGCGAGCGGCAGGGCGGCGAGGTTGGAGCGGCTGGCAGCGTGCGACATGTCGCCGACGAAGGTCGTGACGAAGGGGTCGACCTCCGCGGTCGCGAAGCTGCCGAAGGTGTGGCTGAAGGCGGCCCGCCCGATCGTCTCGAGGGTGAGCTTGGTGAGCCACGGGGAGACGTCGACGGTCCTCCCTTCGCCGGCGGCCTCGTCCCACACCGAGATCAGCTCGTCGGTCGCCGCGACCATGACCTCGTGGTACCCGCGCATCGCCGACTTGCTGAAGGCCGGCATGAGCAGGTCGTGGGCCAGCCGCCAGTTGGGCTCGTCGGTCTGGGCGGTGAAGAGCCCGTCGGCGACGAACATCCGCAGGTCCTCCACGCCGGGGGCCAGTGCCTTGGTGAAACGCCTGTCGTCGCACAGCTCGCCGACGAGGTCGACGCCGCGGGCGAAGACGAACTTGCGGCCCATCGCGAGCATCTCGAAGATCGGCCCCAGGTCGGCGCCGAGGCGCAGCATGTTTTGCACCGGCGTGGTCGGGTCCATGCCCTTGCGGAAGGCGTCGCCGAGGAGACGACGTCGGCCCGCGGGGTGGGGGAAGTCGTGCTCGCGCCAGCCCATCCCGGCATTGGGTGGGTAGTCCACGAGGGTGTCGATGGCGGCCACGCTGCCGCTCCCTTCGTCAGATGTAGTGACTCGGCTCACGGTAGCCGCCCGGTGGCGACGACGACACCGCCCGGCCCTTGCCGATCGCCGCGGGGGTCATGGGATGATGTGCGCCATGAGCAAGCACCCCCCTCGTCTGTCCCACCCGCCGACCGGGCCGCACGCCGTCGAGGACCTCGGGCACGCGCAGAACCCCGCGTGGTGGACCGTCATGACCCTCGGCATCATCGCCGGTGCCGTCGGCACCTGGGCGGTCGTCGTCCTGAGCCCCATGCTCGGCATCGTCGCCGCCGTGCTGGCGGTGCTGACCATCGTCGTCGGCGTCGTCATGTCGAAGATGGGCCTGGGCTCCTACACCTACGGCAAGGGCGACACCGCCACCGACAGCGCGTCGGTCGGCATCAAGTAGCCCTCACCCGCTGGCCTTCACCCCGCCGGCTGAGGTGGGGCCCCTCATCCCCGCCGGCTGAGGTGCGAGCGCCAGCGAGCCTCGAAGCCTCACCCCGGGACGTTGTCCTCGATGTCGGCGAGCCAGCGGGTGGCGACGGCGTCGCTGGGCATGCGCCAGTCACCACGCGGTGACACCGCGCCGCCCGGCAGCACCTTGGGCCCGTTGGGCAGCGCCGACCTCTTGAACTGGTTGTCGAAGAAACGCTGGACGAAGACGAGCAGCCACGTCCGGATCTCGGCAAGGTCGTAGGCGCCGCGGTCCTCCTCGGCGACGGAGCTGGGCCACGCTCCCTTCGTCGCGTCCGACCACGTCTGCTCCGCGAGGAAGGCGATCTTGCTCGGCCGGTCGCCGCGACGCAGCACGTGGAAGAGCGTGAAGTCCTGCAGCGCGTAGGGCCCGATCTTGTCCTGCGTCGACTGCGGCCGGTCGGCGTCCTTGCTCGGGACGAGCTCGGGGGAGATCTCGGTCGCGAGCACCGAGCGCAGCGTCTCGGAGACCTCGGGCAGCTGGCCGGTGTCGGCGACCCAGTGGACGAGGTGCTGCATGAGCGTCTTGGGCACGCCGGCGTTGACCCCGTAGTGGCTCATCTGGTCGCCGACGCCGTAGGTGCACCAGCCGAGGGCCAGCTCGGAGAGGTCGCCGGTGCCCAGGACGATCCCGCCGCGCTGGTTGGCGATGCGGAAGAGGTAGTCGGTGCGCAGCCCGGCCTGCACGTTTTCGAAGGTCACGTCGTAGACCTCGTCGGGGTGGTCGGCGTCGGGGTCGAGCCCGTAGGGGTGGCCCATGTCGCGCAGCATCTGCGTCGCGGTGGGCCGGATGTCGAGCTCCTCCCACGTGATGCCGAGCGACTCCATGAGGGCGACGGCATTGGTCTTGGTGTGGTCGCTCGTGGCGAAGCCGGGCATCGTGATGCCGATGATGTCGGTGCGCGCCCGCTCCAGCCGGTCCATCGCCTTGGCCGCGACGAGCAGCGCGTGGGTCGAGTCGAGCCCGCCGCTCACGCCGATGACGATCTTGGGCTGCCAGTCGGCGCCACCGATGGCGCGCAGCCGCTGCTCCACCGCGGAGACCTGGATGTTGTAGGCCTCGTAGCAGTTCTGGGCGAGGCGGGCCTCGTCGTCGGGGACGAAGGGGAAGCGGTCGAGCGGGCGCAGCAGCCCGAGGTCGCCGGTGGGCGCCTCGAGCTCGAGGTGGAGGTCGCGGTAGGGCGCCGACTCCGAGCCGATGCCCAAGGCGACGCCGTTGTCGTCGAAGCTGCCCTGCCGCATCCGCTCCTGCCGCAGCCGGTCGACGTCGACGTCGACGAGGGTCTCGCGGGGACCGGAGGGGAAGCGCTCGGACTCGCCGAGGAGGTCGCCCCCTTCGTAGACCATGGTCTGGCCGTCCCACGACAGGTCGGTGGTGGACTCCCCTTCGCTTGCGGCGGCGTAGACGTAGGCCGCGCTGCACCGGGCCGAGGCGGAGCGGGCGAGCAGGTGCCGGTCCTCCGCGCGGGCGACGGTGATGGGGGAGGCGGAGAGGTTGAGCAGGACCGTCGCGCCGGCCAGGGCGGCCTCGGCGCTCGGCGGCACCGGCACCCACATGTCCTCGCAGACCTCGGCATGGATGACCAGGCCCGGCACATCGTCGACGTGGACGAGCAGGTCGGTGCCGAAGGGGACACCGTCGAGGACCGCGGCGTCCTCGCCCTGGGCGAAGGTCGGCCGGAACCACTCGTCGTCGATGCCGGCGCCGGCGGCGAAGTGCCGCTTTTCGTAGAACTCGCGGTAGTTGGGCAGGTAGGACTTCGGGGCGATGCCGATGATCTCGCCGCGGTGGATGAGGACCGCGCAGTTGTAGAGGCGGTTGCGGTGGCGAAGGGGGGCGCCCACGACGACGAGCGGCAGCAGGTCGGCGGTGGCCCGGGTCAGGTCGACGAGGGCGGCCTCGACGTCACGGAGCAGCACGTCCTGCAGGAGCAGGTCGTCGATGGCGTAGCCGGTGAGGCTCAGCTCGGGGAAGAGTGCGACCGCCGCACCCTGCACGCCCACGTGCCGGGCCCGGTCGAGGATCGCCGCGGCATTGGCGTGCGGGTCGGCCATCGTCACCGGCAGCGTGCACGCGGCGATGCGCGCGAAGCCGTGGCGGTAGAGGTTGTGGAAGTCGCGGTCCATGCCCCGAGCCTATGACCCCCGCCCTCCACCGGTGGTCGAGGTGCGAGGAGCTCTGCGACGAGCCTCGAGACCCCGCTCCCGGCGAGGAGGCCCGGCGCGCCGCCAGTCCGGCAGTCAGGTCGTGCGTCGCCGGGGCAGGACCTACGTCATCAACAAGCAGAACCCGCGGCTGAAGGCCCGCCAAGGCTGCGCCGGCGATATCCACTGGTCTGGGCGGCTCCCTTCGTCTTGGATGGAGCGATGCAGACGCACTCACTCGCCGAGCGACCTGACCTCGTGGAGGCCTTCTGGTCGATCGCGGGGGACTGGCCGACCTTCATGCTCCAGGACCCGACCTCCGACCGGGCCTACGAGGCGGCGGTCGAGGCCTTCCCGCAGCTGCACCTCGTCGTCATGGAGGGCGAGACGGCGGTGGCGCGGCTGCACGCGGTGCCCTTTGGCCATGGCCTGTCGGACCTGCCGGCCCGGGGCTGGGACGCCGCGATGCAGGAGGCCGAGTGGCTGGCGGCGAAGGGGGCGGCCCCGGACTGGTCGACGGTCAGCCTCATCGAGGCGCGGGTCGCGGTGGACCGGCGGGACGAGGGCCTGAGCGGTGCACTCCTCGCCGAGGCGCGTCGGCGCTACGCGGCGCTCGGGTGCCGCGATCTCTTCGGCCCGGTGCGCCCGACGCGCAAGTGGCTTGAACCCCGCACCGCCGCCGACGAGTACGCGCGTCGGGTCCGCGAGGACGGGCTGCCGGTCGACCCGTGGTTGCGGGCCCACGTGCGGCTCGGTGGCCGGATCGTTCAGGTGGCGCCGCTGTCGATGACGATCCCCGGGACGCTGGCCCAGTGGCGGGAGTGGACCGGTCTGCCCTTCGACGTGGACGGGTCCGTCGAGGTCGAAGGGGGCCTGGCCCCGGTCCACGTCGACCTGGCCAACGACCACGCGGTGTATGTCGAGCCGAATGTCTGGGTCCACCACGACCTGCGCTCCCACGCTGGTTGAGGTGCGTGGCCCCCGTGTCCTTCCCGGCTGGCGGAGGGAGCCGGACAGCTCCTGGTGGCAGCGGGGCCCTTTAGATTCCGTATAGCTTGAGGCCGACGTGGTCGACTACGAAGCGAGCGTTCTCCTTGTCGGTTGCGAAGTAGATTCGGCCAACCTCGTTGGGCTTCACGTGATCGTCGAGTTTGAGGTGCGGCTCGCGCTCGTAGGTTCGCCCGTCGTGTGTGAACTCGTGCAGCTTTTGGCGAACTAGTGGCACGTCCTCAGGTGAGAAGTTAAGCCCATACGCGGTCTTGAGCCACGACTTCATCGCCATCCCGAGATCACATTCCTTGTTCCGCCACTCAGCTGCGGCGCGGGCGAGCTTTATTAGGGCTTCTTGCATGGCGGTCACGTGCGGATAACCACTCTTGCGCCAACTGCGCTTTGCCGCCGCAGTAAAAACTATCGCCCCAGCGCTCACCTGCTGCAGATGTTCGGCCAGCTCGGACATGTCATCCGGATCCAGTTCTGGACACGGGTCCCACCCTTCAACTGCGCGTTCCCCGGTATCTGCGTAGGCTCTCTCGGCTTGTTCTTTCCAGTAGCTGGCTTGGTATTTCAAGTCCGAGAGCGCCTCAATTTCAGTCGTGAGGCGCTCAACCTCTTGAAGCCACTGGGCCAACTCTCGATCCAGTTCGGCAACACGAGTGCGCAGGGTCTCAAGCTCGGCGTCTTGGCCCCCGTGGGCGACCGCCTCCGCAAGTGCGGCTTGGAAGGTTGCCTCGCGCGCCCGTCGGTTCTCGTCCGCGGCGCGTAGCCTCCACGGGTTAGTACCGCGAGCCGCGACGGATACAGGAGCGACAGTCTCCATTAGGGTCGAAATGAAGTCAGTCCGCGGCTCGAGACTCGTGAGTTCCTTATGTTGGGCGTCGAGCACCGGCCAAATCAGACGCGCCCCGTGTTCGGGAATTTCGGCGCCAATCGACGCGAGGTAGGCGCCCATCTTGGCACGCGAGGCCCGATCCACGAGCAGCACGCGGGCAAGGCCAGCGAACTCCTGTGCTGCGCGAGACCCAATCTCCTTGGCTTCCTCTGCCCCCCCGTCGATAAGTAGCATCGGCAATCGTCGCTCGTGAGCCAGTGTTTCTTGGAGGAGTGGAACATGTGCCGGATTGATCCACTCGAAGCGCCCATCGACTACCTGATTTTGATACGTAAGCCGCAGGTCCCGGTCCTTGACGCTCAAAGCGAGTAGTCCGGGGCGACGTATGAAGTCAACGGTGACAGGGGATACCAAGCCGCTCACGGATTCACGCCCAAGTTCAATGCGGAAAGCGGTGTCGGTTTCCTCTTGGAAGAGCGTGAAATCGCAGATGAACTGGGCGCCATGGCCATGCTCTAGGGGCTGACTCATCTTGCAGTGCACTGCCCGGACACGAGGGGTTCGCGTGACGGTCCAACGAAGGGTCTTGATGAACTCGAACCCCCCGCGGCGTGCAGGCAACTCTGCAGTGCCAGACTGCGACAGGTCGAGTTGGCCGTCGCCCTCGATGTCGCGGGACAACCATGTCACCGCGTGGGCTACCAACCTGTCGTACACGCCTTCCGGGTCTACGGCGGAGTCATCAGTTGCTTCGACCTTCAACTCGACGATGTACATCGAATCCATTCGTCACTCCCCTGTGGATCGAGGTTGGCCAGACTGCCCCTGCTCACAGGGTACGTCCAGCTGAGTGGGCAAGGGGCGTCGGTCATGGTGCCCATCTATGGACCAAGCGGCCACGGACTAGAGACCATCGGTAGGGAGTTGCGTCGATATCGCCGTCCGTCGTCCCGGGCCGGATAGCCTGACGCCCGTGATCACGGGTGAGATGAAGAGCAAGGTCGATGCCGTCTGGAACGCCTTCTGGAGTGGCGGCATCTCCAACCCGCTGGAGGTCATCGAGCAGATCACCTACCTGCTCTTCATCCGTCGCCTGGACGAGCTGCAGACGACGAAGGCGCGGCGGGCCCGCGTCGAGGGCGGGGGAGTCAAGGACCCGATCTTCGGGCCGGGCCAGTCCAACCTGCGGTGGCAGAACCTCAAGAACGCCGGCGCGGCGGAGGCGCACCACACCATGGCCCAGGAGGTCTTCCCCTTCCTGCAAAAGCTCGGTGGCGAGGGATCGACCTACTCCGACCACATGAAGGACGCGCGATACACGATCCCGACGCCGGCGCTGCTGTCCAAGGTCGTCGACCTCATCGCCGAGATCCCGATGGACAAGCGCGACACCAACGGCGACCTCTACGAGTACCTGCTCTCTAAGATCGCGTCGGCAGGGACCAACGGCCAGTTCCGCACGCCGCGGCACATCATCGAGCTGATGGTCGACATGATGGCGCCGACCCCGACCGACGAGATCTGCGACCCGGCGTGTGGCACAGCGGGATTCCTCGTGGCGGCATCCGAGTACATCCGCGAGCACCACCCGGCTGCGCTGACCAACGCCCAGCAGCGGACCCACTTCCACAACAGCATGTTCCACGGCTACGACTTCGACTCCACGATGCTGCGCATCGGCAGCATGAACATGCTCATGCACGGTGTCGAGGCGCCGGACATCAGCTACCGCGACTCCCTCTCCGAGGGTGCGAGTGGCGACGCCGAGAAGTACTCGCTCATCCTCGCCAACCCGCCCTTCGCCGGGTCGCTGGACTACGAGGCGACGGCCAAGGACCTGCAAAAGGTCGTCAAGACGAAGAAGACCGAGCTGCTCTTCCTCGCGCTCTTCCTCAAGCTGCTCAAGCCGGGTGGCCGGGCGGCGGTCATCGTCCCGGACGGCGTGCTCTTCGGCTCGTCGAAGGCGCACAAGACCCTGCGCAAGATGCTCGTCGAGGAGCAGAAGCTCGACGCCGTCGTGAAGCTCCCCTCGGGTGTCTTCAAGCCCTACGCCGGTGTCTCGACCGCGATCCTCTTCTTCACGAAGACCGACTCCGGCGGCACGGACGACGTGTGGTTCTACGACGTGCAGGCCGATGGCTTCTCCCTCGACGACAAGCGCAACGCCGTTGAGGCCAATGACCTCCCCGATGTGCGTGAACGCTGGCTGAGGAGGTCGCCCAGCGACCGACTCGAAGCCAGGTGGGCCGAGCTCGACCGCGCGCGGACCGAGCAGTCCTTCACCGTGCCGAAGGAGGAGATCGTCGCCCAGGACTACGACCTCTCGCTCAACCGGTACAAGGAGGTCGTCCACGAGGAGGTCGAGCACCGTGCCCCCCTCGAGATCATCGCGGACATCAAGGCGCTCGAGGCGGAGATCGCTCAGGGGTTCGACGAGTTGAAGGCGATGCTGTCGTGAAGCGCGTTCCTCTGCTCGAGGCGGTGTCGGATGTGTCTGGCGGCAACCGCAAGATCTTGCAGTCAGACTTTTTGCCGGAGGGGCCCCTCGCGGTGGTTGACCAGGGCAGGTCGCAGATCGCCGGGTACACGTACGACACGTCGGCTTCCGTGAAGGCGGATGGACCCGTGATCGTTTTCGGAGACCACACGAGGGCCATCAAGTTTGTGGACTTCCCGTTCGCGATGGGTGCAGACGGGGTGAAGGTTCTGCAGGTCCGCGAGGGCTTCGACCCGAAGTTCGTGTATCACTATCTGATTTCGCGAGAACTCCCCAGCGCTGGGTACTCCCGTCATTTCAAGTTCCTCAAGCAAGTCGAGGTTCCTAGGCCTCGCATTGAGGAACAGCGGCGGATCGCGGCCATCCTCGATCACGCCAACGCTCTACGCGCCAAGCGCCGCCGGGTCCTCGCCCACCTCGACGACCTCACCCAGTCGATCTTCCACGACATGTTTGGAGACCCTGACGACTTCACGGACCAAGTCCCGTTCTCGGAGATCGCAACACTGGCGGGTGGTCGGAACCTCGTTGCGGACGACGACGCTGCTGCGTCGGAGTATCGCGTGTTGAAGATCAGTTCAGTGACTACGGGGCGCTTTAAGCCAAGCGAAGCAAAGGCGCTGCCGCCGGAGTATGTACCGCCGGCAGAGCACATGGTGCGTGTCGGCGATCTCCTCATGAGCCGGGCCAACACGACGGAGTTAGTCGGAGCTGTGGCACTGGTCGACAGCGATCCGACGGGGTTGGTCCTACCCGACAAGATATGGCGATTCGTCTGGGGGGATCCGGAGAGCGAACCGGCCTTCTTCCACGCACTGTTGAGCACGCCGTCCATGCGAAGGCGAATCAGTCGGTTGTCTAGCGGAACGGGTGGCTCGATGAAGAACATTTCGAAGTCCAAGTTGGGTCTTATGTCGGTGCCACGGATCACTCCTACGTCTCAGCGTGAGTTCGTCGCTGCGTCGCAAACCTTGTCCGCTGTCCGCCGACGGCAGTCACGAACCGCGGGTGTTGGTGACGAGCTCTTCGCCTCTCTGCAGGCCCGCGCCTTCACGGGTGACCTCTGATGACGGCCCTCCCCTCCTGGGACCAGTTCATGATCCCGGTCCTCCGGCTCCAGGCAGACGGTGAGGTCCGCTCCCTTCGCTCCATCCGGACGGGCGTCGCGGATGCGACGCTCACCGAAGACCAACGCGCGGAGGTCCTCCCTTCGGGCTCGGCGAAGTCGGACAACCGCATCGGGTGGGCCGTCTCCTACCTCTACCGCGTCGGGGCCTTGGAGCGGCCGTCGCGCGGGGAGTACCGCATCACCGACATCGGTCGCCGCATCTTGGCCGGCCACCCGCAGGGCATCACCGAGGTGCAGCTGCGCCAGCACGCCCGCCCCGGTGACACGTGGTGGGTGGCCAAGGCCCACGAGCCGTCGGCCCCGACGCCGGTGACCGCCACCCCCGAGATCGACCCGACCGAGCAGGTGGAGGAGGGCATCGCCCGCATCCACGCCGATGTCGCGGCCGAGCTGCTCACCCGGCTGCACGCCAACGACCCCGCGTTCTTCGAGCAGGCCGTCCTCGACCTGCTCGTCGCCATGGGCTACGGGGGAGCGGACGGTCGCGCCACCCGCACGCAGCTGTCCAACGACGGCGGCATCGACGGGATCATCGATCAGGACGCGCTTGGCCTGAGCCGGGTCTACGTGCAGGCCAAGCGCTACGCCCTCGACACGAGCGTGGGGCGCCCCGAGATCCAGGGCTTCGTCGGCGCGCTGCACGGGCAGTCCGCCAACCAAGGTGTCTTCATCACCACCGGGCGCTACAGCGCGGGCGCTCGCGACTACGCCGACGGCGTGGCCACGCGGGTCGTGCTCATCGACGGGCAGCGGCTGGCGGCGCTGATAATCCGGTACGGCGTCGGGGTGCAGGTGCGGCGGTCGGTGCAGATCGTCGAGGTGGACGAGGACTTCTTCGAGTAGGGGGGCCGGGACTGCTCCAGGGGATCCCGGTCGGGCAACTCTCTTGCCGACGACGTGGACTGTTTCGGCTCCTCAGGTCTACCGTGCACTGATGGAGGTTGTTGGGGCTGGGCGCGTTCGGGTCACCTTCGGCGAGCATCACCGGGGGTGCGCTGTCGGCGACATCCGGGTGGGCTCTGTCGAGGATGCGCCTCTCATCCACCAGTTGGCCAAGGACTTCAAGGCGGAAGTCGGTGAGGGCGCCGACGTCCACCTCCAGATCTGGGCCGGACCATTCGAGTTGATGGTGGCTGTTCGTGATCTGCTGGCGGCTTCGGGGGCCGCTGCGGGGGGCATCGCCGCCCTACTGACGGCCCTCAAGCGCAGGCACCCGCACTACGACATCGAAGTCCACCCCGATGAGCAGACCACGGTGAAGATCACGGGACACGAGTTGCCACCCGAGTTGGCCGAGCAGGTGAACCGGTACTTCGCGGCCAGGTCAGACGCTTCGGACCTGGTGGGGTCTCGGATCGAGGCAGATCCTGACGACACAACTGATCTCGAGTCGGACGCGCCTCACGGAGATTGAGGAGTTGAGGCGCGAGCCTTTTCCTTGGGCGTGAGGAAGGTCGGGGTCCACACGATCTGGGAACATGTAAAAGATTCCGCGAAACCTTTACATGTTCCACGTGACATGTCAGGTTATGTGACATGACGAGATGGCGGGCGGAACGGCCCTTCAACGAGTTGCCGCCACCACCGACTGCCGATGTCCTGGAGACCAAGGCGGTGCTCAAGGCGGCGATCGGTGCACGCGCCGCGATCGCTCAGCTGGACCAGGCGAGCCGCGCCATGCCCAACCCTGGGGTGCTGATCAACACGATCCCGCTGCTCGAGGCGCAGGCCAGCTCCGAGATCGAAAATGTCGTGACGACGTCGGACGACCTCTTCCGGCACATGGACGATGACGACTCCTCGACCGACCCCGCGGTCCGCGAGACCCTGCGGTATCGGACTGCGCTGCACGCAGGATTTCAGATGGTGCAGGAGCGAGGGCTCACCGTGCGCACGGCGGAGCGCGTCTGCAGCACCATCCACGCACGGGAGATGAGCATCAGAGCCCTGCCGGGGACCCGCATCGCCAACCCCGCGACCGGTGCCATCGTCTACAGCCCTCCCGAGGGGGCGGACGTCATCCGGGACAAGCTCAGCGAGTGGGAGCGTTTCGTCCACGCGGACGACGGCGTGGACCCGCTGGTGCGCATGGCCGCTGCCCATTACCAGTTCGAGGCGATCCACCCCTTCTCAGATGGCAATGGACGCACCGGGCGGATCCTCAACGTCCTCATGCTCGTCGAGGCTGGTCTCCTGTACCTCCCGGTCCTCTACCTCTCCCGGTACATCATCCAGACCAAGGACGACTACTACCGCCTCCTACGTGAGGTCACGAGCGACGGCAATTGGGAGGAATGGATCCTCTACCTCCTGACTGGAGTGGAGCGGACGTCCGCGGCAACCGTCGCCAAGATCGGTGCCACCCGAGAGCTTCAGGCCGACTTCGCTCGCCGGGCGCGCGCGGCCTCCAAGGGTGGGGCCGACGCCGAGTTCCTCGCGGTGCTCTTCGAGCAGCCTTACTGTCGCATCGCCACCGTGATCGACCGGTGTGGCGTGTCCCGACCGACAGCCACCCGTTGGTTGTCCGAGCTGGCTGTCGCCGGGCTGCTGGATGATCACAAGGTGGGCCGTGACCGGCTCTTCATCAACCGTGAGTTCCTCACGCTGTTGCTCAGCGACCAGGGGGAAGGGGACCAGTGACCAACTTCGCCTTCATCAAGGCCACGTGGCCGGCCATCCACGCCAACTGCCACCACGCCGAGTCGTACCTGACGACCGACCCGCGCACCGCGTGCTTCTACGCGCGGCGGGCAGTCGAAGAGCTGGTCGGGCACCTCTACGACCTGATGTCCCTGCCCATGCCCTACAAGGACGACCTCGCGGCCCGCGCCAACGACCCGGCCTTCAAGGCGAAGACCGGCCCGGCCATCACCCAGAAGCTCAACCTCATCCGCAAGCTCGGCAACACCGCCGTCCACGACGCCGGCGACGTCCCGGCAAGTGACGCGATGACCTCCCTTCGCGAGCTGCACCACGTCGTCATCTGGGCCGCCTTCCGCTACTCGACCACCCCCGACGACGTCCCGACCGATAGCCACTTCGACCCCGCCCTCGCGCAGAAATCGGCGCCGCTCTCCCGCGACGAGCTCGTCAAGCTCGCGGCGAAGATCAAGGCGTCCGACGAGGCGCATGCCGCCGAGCTCGCCGCCAAGGACGAGCTCGCCGCAGCCCAAGCGGCTGAGATCGAGGAGCTCAAGGCGCAGGTGGCCGCGGCCCAGGCCGCCAAGACCCAGACGGTCGACGACCACGACTACGACGAGGCGCGCACCCGCCGCGACATCATCGACCAGATGCTCCACGAGGCCGGCTGGCCGCTGGCTGACCCGCAGGACCGCGAGTACGAGGTCAGCGGCATGCCCAACTCGAGCGGCGTCGGGTACGTCGACTACGTCCTCTGGGGCGCCGATGGTCTGCCGCTCGCCGTCGTCGAGGCCAAGCGCACGACCAAGGACGCCGCCATCGGGCAGCAGCAGGCCAAGCTCTACGCCGACTGCCTCGAGGCGACCTGCGGCCGCCGCCCGGTGATCCTCTACACCAACGGCCACGAGCAGTGGCTCTGGGACGACGCCGCCGGCTACCCGGCTCGCAAGATCAGCGGCTACCTGACCCGCGACGAGCTGGAGCTCATGATCGCGCGGCGCAGCACGCGCCGGCCGCTCGCCACCGAGCCGATCAACACCGAGATCGCAGGCCGCCCCTATCAGGCGCGAGCGATCAAGGCCGTGGGCGCGGCCTTCGACGGCAAGCAGCGCGAAGCCCTGCTCGTCATGGCCACCGGCTCCGGCAAGACCCGCACGACGATTGCCCTCGTGCAGCAGCTCATGGCGGCCGGCTGGGTCAAGCGCGTGCTCTTCCTCGCCGACCGCACCGCCCTCGTCAACCAGGCCGCGCGCGCCTTCACCGAGCACCTCCCGGAGGTCGCGACGGTCAACCTCGTGACCGAGCGAAGGGGGGAGGGCCGGGTCTACGTCTCCACCTACCCGACGATGATGAACCTCATCAACGAGCTGAGCGACGACCCCGACCCGAGCACGGTCAAGCGGACCTTCGGCCCCGGTTACTTCGACCTGGTCGTCATCGACGAGGCGCACCGGTCGGTCTACGCCAAGTACGGCGCGATCTTCGACTGGTTCGACGGCCTGCTCGTCGGGTTGACCGCCACGCCCAAGGACGAGGTCGACCACAACACCTACCGGCTCTTCCAGCTCGAGGACGGAGTCCCGACCGACGCCTACAGCCTCGACGAGGCCGTGGCCGACGGCTATCTCGTCCCGCCCAAGGGTGTCTCCGTCGGTACGAAGTTCCTTCGTCAGGGCATCCGCTACGTCGACCTGACCGAGGAAGAGCGTGACCGGTGGGACGAGCTCGACTGGGGCGAGGACGGCGCGCCCACCGAGGTCGGCGCCGAGGAGATCAACCGCTTCCTCTTCAATGAGGACACCGTCGACAAAGTGCTCGCCACGCTGATGTCGGACGGGTACAAGGTCGCCGGCGGCGACCGACTGGGCAAGACGATCATCTTCGCCAAGAGTCAGCAGCACGCCGACTTCATCCAGCAGCGCTTCGACATCGCGTGGCCGGAGTACGGCGGGCACTTCGCCCGCACCATCACCCACGGCAGTCCATACGCGCAGAGCCTCATCGATGATTTCGCGACGCCGGGCAAGGCGCCGCACATCGCGATCTCCGTCGACATGCTCGACACCGGCATCGACGTGCCCGAGATCGTCAACCTCGTCTTCTTCAAGGTCGTTCGGTCCAAGAGCAAGTTCTGGCAGATGATCGGGCGCGGCACCCGGCTGTGCCCCGACCTCTACGGTCCCGGGCAGGACAAGCAGGACTTCCTCGTCTTCGACTTCTGCGGCAACCTCGAGTTCTTCCAACAGGACCTGCCGGGCAGCGAGGGCTCGATCCAGAAGTCGCTCGCCCAGCGACTCTTCGAGGGTCGCGTCGGCCTGATCACCGCCCTCGACCAGGCGAAGGGGGATTCCTCCCTTCGCGCATCGGCAGCGGATCTCCTGCACCAGGTCGTCGCCGGGATGAACCTCGACAACTTCATCGTCCGCCCGCACCGCGAGTGGGTGGAGCGGTACGCCGAGCGCGGCGCCTGGGACGGTCTGACCGCCGAGGAGGCGGGGCGCGTCGTCGAGGAGCTGGCAGGCCTGCCGTCTGCGAAGCGTGACGACGACGAGGACGCCAAGAGATTCGACCTCGTCGTGCTGCGGCGGCAGCTGGCGGATCTCGAGGGGGACACCGTCCTCGCCGAACGCCTGCGCGAGGTCGTACAGCAGGTCGCTGTGGCCCTGCTCGGCAAGACGGCGATCCCGTCCGTCGCGGCCCGCGCCGAGCTCCTCGAAGACGTCGCGGGCGACGACTGGTGGGTCGACGTGACGCTCCAGATGCTCGAGCAGATGCGCCTGAAGCTGCGGGCCCTCGTGCGGCTGGTGGAGAAGACGAAGCGCAACCCGGTCTACACGGACTTCGCCGACGAGCTCGGGGAGGCGACCGAGGTGCCGTTGCCCGGGACGACGCCGGGGACTGACATGGAGCGCTTCCGCGCGAAGGCGAGTGCCTACCTGCGCGCCCACGAGAGCAACATCGCCCTGCAGCGACTGCGGCGCAACCGGCAGCTGACCGAGGGTGACCTCAGCGCGCTCGAGGAGATGCTCTTGGAGAGCGGCGCCGGGGCTGCCGCGGACGTCGAGCGGGCGGCTGAGGAGGCGCACGGTCTCGGGCTCTTCGTGAGGTCGCTCGTCGGGCTGGACCGCGAGGCGGCCAAGGAAGCCTTCGGTGGCTACCTCGACGGGGCAAGGTTCGACGTCCATCAGGTGCGCTTCGTCGAGCTGATCGTCGACGAGCTGACGCTCAACGGCGTCATGCAGCCTGGCCGGCTTTACGAGTCGCCGTACACCGACCATGCGCCGACCGGTCCTGACGACCTCTTCGACGAGAACGCAGTTGATGACATCGTCGAGATCCTGCGTGACGTTGAGTCGCGGGCTCAGCCGATGGGGGCGTAGCCCTCAGGCGGCCAGATCCAGGTGCTGGCATCAGCCCCGTCGACTGCTGGAACGTGACACCTGAGGCAGCCGCACCCGCTTGGGCTTGGGCATGGTCACAGGCGGCCCCTGCTCAAGAACTTCGCCGAGGCGATCCACCATCGAGGCGTTCGGCCAGTCCGGGTGCGCTTCGAGCACGTGGCGGATGCCGCTAGCGAGTTGTTCTCGTGTCAGGGCGTCGATGGGCACGGCAAGGTGGGCGCTCGGAGCGCCATCTTCGATGCGTGCCGACCTGAGGGTGCGCAACTGCTCGTCGGCGTAGGCCTGCGCCACCAGCGCCGAGATAAACCGCTCGCGCGCCTCTTCCGAGGCCATCCCGGATCTGTAGACCTCCACCGCATTCGAAGCCTGGGCGGAATCCACGATGGGCACGCCGATGACGATGTCTGAGGCAGTGCTGGTCATCTCTGTAGGGGCGCCACTATCCGCACCGCCCTCGGTCCGCTTCTTGGGCATCAACCGACGCGCTACACGCCGCAGCGCTTCACGGCCGCGTGTCTCCCACCAGCGGACGATGTGCGGCGAAGCTTGTCGCGCTGCGTACACGGCGCCGAGCATGAGGAGCGCGGCGGCGAGCTCCGCGCGCAGGTTTCCTGCAGGGTCCTCGGCTGGAGAGTCATCGAAGAAGACGGGCTCTGACGTGTCGAGATCTTCCTTGTCAGCCGGCCTCATCGTCGCTTGGCCCTGAAGGTCGTTGGTGTCGTCCGACCGGGCGAGTGGGCTGTAGCTGCCCGGATCGGTGTGTGACTGTGACAGATGGGTGTTCTGCGGCCGGCGAACCCACATGAGTTCCTCGATCATGTCAGGCCATTCGTCGCTGGTCATGCTGGGCACAGTAGCGGGCGCGGCAGACATCGAGCGGGCCCGGATCGTTGGTCCAACGCCCTACGCTCGCCCCATGTCCAGCGACCGCAAGACCAAGCCCACCGACACCTCCCCCGACGAGGTGCTCAGGGCCGTGGCCGACGAGCGCCGCCGCGTGGACGCGCAGGCCGCGCTCGACCTCATGCGCGAGGTCTCCGGGGCCGAGCCGGTCGTGTGGGGCCCGTCGATGATTGGCTTCGGGGACCAGCCGTACACGACGGCGGACGGCAGGGAGCACCAGTGGTTCCGCATCGGGCTCGCGCCGCGCAAGGCAGCGCTGACGCTCTACGGACTGACCTTCTACGGGTCCAACGAGGACCTGCTCGACCGGCTCGGGAAGCACACCACCGGCAAGGGCTGCGTCTACATCAAGCGATTGGAGGACGTCGACGCCGACGTCCTGCGCGAGCTCGTCGAGCGCTCCTGGGCGGGGTCCGGCGAGTGAAGGTAGCCGACCTCGCCTGGCCACGACAGGCCGGGCCACTCTCCCTTCGCCCGCCGACACCGGACGACATCGCGCAGGCACTCACCTGGCGCAACCGCCCCGAGGTCACGCGATGGCTGCTGCTGACGACCGTCGACCCGCAGGCGTACACGCGCAGCTGGCTCGAGGACGACCCCGACAGCCTCGGCGTGGCCGCGCACGTCGACGGTCAGCTCGTGGGGACCGGCTCGCTGTCCATCGGGGACGCCATGGGCCAGGTCCACGACGGCGACGGCACCTGGAGCCGGGCGCAGGGCAGCCTCGGCTATACCATCGATCCCGCGCACGCCGGTCGCGGCCACGGCACGCACCTGGCGTGCGGCCTGCTGTCGATCGCCTTCGACGATCTCGGGCTGCACCGGGTGACCGCCGGCTGCTTCGCCGACAACACCCCGTCGTGGCGGGTCATGGAGCGCATCGGCATGCGCAGGGAGCAGCACGGCGTCAAGGACTCGTGGCACGCCGAGCTCGGGTGGGTCGACGGCTACACCTACGGGATCCTGCGCGAGGAGTGGACCTGAGGCGAAGGGGGCGTCACCGCCGCCGGGCAGAGGCGGCGGCGATCTGCTCGAGCAGGTCGACCGCGAGCTTCGCCGCCTCGTTGGACCGGGCCACGGGCGCGGTGAGGGCGACGATGTCGCGCACCGGGTTGGGGTTGGTCAGGCGCAGCCGCCGCACCGTCTTGGGGATCGTGCGGCTCGCCAGGTCGGGCAGCACGGTGATGCCCACACCCGCCGCGACGAAGGCCGTGGCCGTGTAGTGGTCCTGCGCCTCGACGGTGTATCGGGGTCGGAACCCCGCTGCGCGGCAGGCCCGGTCGACCATCTCCTGGGTGATACCGGCGGAGATGTCGTTGCTGATCCACGAGTCCTCGGCGAGCTCGGCCATCTCGACCCGGCGGCGACCGGCGAGCCGGTGGTCGGCGGGGACCAGCGCGACGAAGTGGTCGGTCATGAGCGGCGTGACGATGTAGCCGGGTCGGATCGAGGTCGTCGGGTCGTCCGGTACGACGTCGATGTCGACGGGCGGCGCCTCGCCCGGCGGGTAGCCCTCGGTGAGGACCATCTGCAGGGTGAGCTCGGGCATCGTGGCCTGCAGCCGCTTGGCCAGCTGCGGCATCCACCGGTACCCGGCCGAGGCGAAGTACCCGATGGACAGCGCGCCGGTGCTCCCTTCGCGCAGGTCGTCGACGACGGCGTCGACCCGCTTGAGCTCGGTCATGAGGCGCTCGGACTCTGCGGCGAGCGTGTGGGCGGCGGGTGTGGGCTCGATCCCCCGCCCGTGGCGGGTGAAGAGTGTGAGCCCCGTCTCCTTTTGCAGTGCGGCGATCTGCTGACTCACCGCAGACGGCGAGTAGCCGAGGTGGCCCGCGGCCGCGTTGACGGAGCCGGACGCCATGACGGACAGGAAGATCCGCAGGCGGTGGGCGTCGACCATAACCCCGAGCGTATTCGATGATGAAGCAAAACTGCACAAACATCCGAAAAACTGAATTGGATAAGAATAGTTGAAGCGACCAACATCGTGGTCATGGAGAAGCTCTGGATGACCTACATCAACGCCCTGCGTCCCGCCGCCAACCGCCACTGGGGTGCCGGCCCGGACTCCGACCACACCCGCATGGCCGCGGAGCTCGCCGCCATGTCCCAGGACGAAAACATCACCAAGCGCGACCAGATCTCCTCGGCGACCTCCGGTCCCGAGTACCACGCGCCCTACGACCACCGGATGAGCGACCGCTTCCAGCCGATCCTCTCCACCCGTTGACCGTCCGCGACGTGCCCGTCCGGGGGTGATTCCAGCCCGGACGTGACGAAGGCCCCGCGCCGTGTGGTGCGGGGCCTTCGTCGTGCCCGGACGAGGTCCGGTCAGCGCGTACCGACGTCGTCGGTGAGCACGACCGCCCGGCCCGCCTCGAGCCGCGCCACGGGGACGCGGAAGGGGGAGCAGCTCACGTAGTCGAGACCGGCCTCGTGGAAGAAGTGGATCGACTCCGGGTCGCCGCCGTGCTCGCCGCAGACGCCGGTCTTGAGCCCCGGCTGGGTGGCGCGGCCCTTGTCGACGCCCGTGCGCACGAGCTCGCCGACGCCGAGGGCGTCGAGGGTCTCGAAGGGGGAGATCGTCAGGACCCCGTTTTCGAGGTACTTCGGGAAGAAGGCCGTCTCCACGTCGTCGCGGGAGAAGCCCCACGTCGTCTGGGTCAGGTCGTTGGTGCCGAAGGAAAAGAAGTCGGCGGTCTGCGCGATGCGGTTGGCTGTGAGGGCCGCACGCGGCAGCTCGATCATGCAACCGATCGGGATCTCGATCGACTGGTTGTGGGCCTCGGCGACCTCGGTGATGATCTCCTCCGCCTGGCGGCGCACGATGACCAGCTCACGGTTGGACCCGATGAGCGGGACCATGATCTCCGGCTGCGGGTCCTGACCCGCCTCGCGCAGGCGCACGACGGCCTCGGCGATGGCCCGGATCTGCAGGCCGAAGAGGCCGGGGATCTTCAGCCCGAGGCGCACCCCGCGCAGGCCGAGCATCGGGTTGGACTCGTGGATCGAGCGGACGGCGTCGCGCAGCGCACGGGCCCGGTCGACCTCGGGGCCGCTCTCGCCGCGCTCCTCGGCCAGCGCCACCTCGACGGTCAGGTCGGTGAGGTCGGGGAGGAACTCGTGCAGCGGCGGGTCGATGAGCCGGATCGTCGTCGGCAGCCCGTCCATCGCGGTGAGCAGGTCGGAGAAGTCCTCGACCTGGGCCGGCAGCAGCTCGGCGAGCGCCGCATCACGCTCCTCATCGGTCTCGGCGAGCACGACCCGCTCGATCTGCTGACGTCGCTCGCCGAGGAACTGGTGCTCCGTGCGGCACAGGCCGATGCCCTCGGCGCCGCGGTCGCGGGCGCGCTGGGCGTCCTCGCCGGTGTCGGCATTGGCCCGCACCCGCAGCCGGCGGCGGGCGTCGGCGTGGGTGAGCACGCGGTCGACCGCCTCGAGCAGCTCGGTGGTCTCGTCCCCGTCGGACGCGGCGCGGGCGGTCTCGAGGCCCTCGGAGATGTAGGTCATGACGGGGGAGTCGACGACGTGCACGTCACCGAGGAAGACCTCACCGGTCTTGCCGTCGATGGCGATGGTGTCGCCCTCGCGGACGACGTGCTCGCCGACCCGGATCTCCTTGCTCGCCACGTCGACGACGAGGTCCTCCGCGCCGACGACCGCGCACTTGCCCATGCCGCGGGCGACGACGGCCGCGTGCGAGGTCTTGCCGCCGCGCGCGGTGAGGATGCCGGCGGCGGCGATCATGCCGGGCAGGTCCTCGGGGGAGGTCTCGCGACGCACGAGGATCACCGAGCTGCCCTCGGCCTGCTTGGCCTCGGCGCTCGCGTTGTCGAAGGCGACGGCCCCGACGGCCGCACCAGGGGAGGCGCCCATGCCGGTGGCGATGAGGGTGCGCTCGGCCTCGCGGTCGAACTGCGGGAAGAGCAGCTGGCTCAGCTGCTCGCCGGTGACCCGCTCGAGGGCCTCGTCCATCGTGATGAGCGCCTCGTCGACGAGCTGGGTCGCGATGCGGAAGGCGGCACCGGCGGTGCGCTTGCCGACGCGGGTCTGCAGCATCCACAGCCGGCCGCGCTCGATGGTGAACTCGATGTCGCACAGGTCGCGGTAGTGCGTCTCGAGGCGGCGCATCGCGGTGCGCAGCTCCTTGTAGGCGTCCGGGTCGCGCTGCTCGAGGTCGGTGAGCGCGAGCGTGTTGCGGATGCCCGCGACGACGTCCTCGCCCTGGGCATTGGGCAGGTAGTCGCCGTAGACACCGGAGTGGCCGGAGGAGGGGTCGCGGGTGAAGCACACGCCCGTGCCGGAGGTCTCGCCGAGGTTGCCGAAGACCATCGCCTGCACGTTGACCGCGGTGCCCAGGTCGTCGGCGATGCGCTCGCGGCGACGGTAGAGCTGGGCGCGCTCGGTGTTCCAGCTGCGGAAGACCGCCTCGATGGCCATGTCCACCTGACGGCGCGGCGTCTGCGGGAAGGGGTGGCCCGTCTCGTCGAGGACGATCTGCTTGAACTCGGCGACGACCTGCTTGAGGTGGTCGGCGGTCAGGTCGACGTCGGCCTGAACGCCGGCCTGCTCCTTGTGCGCGTCGAGGACGTCGCTGAAGCGCTCGGAGTCGATGTCGAGCACCGTCTTGCCGAACATCTGGATGAGCCGGCGGTAGGAGTCCCACGCGAAGCGCTCGTCACCGGCGAAGGAGGCGAGGGAGTGGACGGTGTCGTCGTTGAGGCCGACGTTGAGCACCGTCTCCATCATGCCGGGCATGGAGAACTTCGCGCCGGAGCGCACCGAGAGCAGGAGCGGCTCCTCGGAGTCGCCGAGGGTGCGGCCGATGAGGTCCTCGACGTCACGCAGTCGCTGGGTGACCTCGACGCGCACCTCCGGGGGCACCCGCCCCTCGGAGAGGTAGGCGCGGCAGGCCTCCGTCGTGATCGTGAAGCCGGGAGGGACGGGCAGGCCCAGCTTGACCATCTCGGCGAGGTTGGCCCCCTTGCCGCCGAGGAGGTCCTTCTGGTCGCGATCGCCCTCGCTGAACATGTGGACGTACTGAATCACGGGTGTGCCTTCCCAAACGCGTGCGCGGAACCAGCCCACTATGGCAGGCGTCACCCCCGCGGAGCACGGTCGGTTCCGCACACGGGGCGAAGGGGGTCCCCCGCACCTCTCAGAGGTCGAGGCCGGCGCCGTCGAGCCGGTAGGTCTCCCACTCGGTCTGCGGCTGCGCGCCGAGCGACTCGTAGAAGGCGATGGACGGTGCATTCCACCGCAGGACCGTCCACTCCAGGCGACGGTAGCCGCGCTCGCGGCACTCCGCGGCCAGCTCGGCGATGAGCTCCTTGCCCAGGCCGGAGCCCCGGTGCCGCGGCTCGACGTAGAGGTCCTCGAGGTGGATCCCGTTCTTCCCCGTCCACGTCGAGAAGGTGAGGTACCAGAGGGCGAGCCCCACGACGCGACGCTCCTTGCCCTCGCCGGCCTCGGCGACGTGGCAGTGGGCGGTGGGCTCCCCCTTCGCCGGGAAGAGCGCCTGCACGAAGTCCTCCTCGGTTGTCTCGACGGCGTCGGGCTCCTTTTCGTACGCGGCGAGCTCGCGGACCAGGCGGAGGATCTCGGGGACGTCGGCGGGGACGGCGCGCCGGATGTCGGGGTGGCTCATGGGCCCGACGATATGCCCTCGGTCCCTGCCCTTCGAGACGCTGCGGCCGACGACCGCCTCGCTCCTCGGGGACCGGAGGGCGAAGGGTCAGTCCAGGGTGGTGCGGCCGCGGTGGATGCGAAGGGAGAGCAGCAGCACCACGAGGCCGGCCGCAGACAGGCCGGCGCCGACGAGCGAGGGCGCCTGCCACCCCCACCCGGCGGAGAGCACGAGCCCGCCAAGCCAGGCGCCGAGGGCGTTGGCGACGTTGAGGGCGGCGTGGTTGCCGGCGGCGCCGAGGGTGCGGGCGCGTCCGGCAACCTCCATGAGCCGCAGCTGGAGGGCGAGGACGAAGGCCGAGACGGAGATGCACACGAGGAGCAGGACGACGCCGGCCGGGACCGCCCAGTTGGCGGCCCAGGCGAAGAGGGCGAGGCTGGCCCCGGTCGCAATCGTCGACCCGACGAGCGTGCGCAGCACCGACAGGTCGACGAGTCGCCCGGCGATCATCGTGCCGAGCAGGCCACCGACGCCGTAGACGAAGAGGTAGATCGGCACCGCGTCGGCGGGCAGGCCGGTCTGGTTGCGCAGGATCGGCGAGATGTAGGAGTACATCGCAAAGACGCCGCCGAAGCCCACCGACCCGATGAGCAGTGTGAGCCAGACCTGCGAGTCGGCGAAGGCGGACAGCTCGCTGCGCACGTCGGCCTCGGTGTCGGCGGGCTGGTGCGGGACGAGGATGCTGACGAGCACGGCGGTGAGGACACCGATCGCGGCGACGAGCCAGTACGCGGAGCGCCAGCCGGCCTGCTGGCCCAGCCAGGTCGCGAGTGGGACGCCGGCGACGTTGGCGATGGGGATGCCGAGCATGATCCGGCTGACCGCCCAGCCGCCGCGCCCCGGCGCGACGATGTCGAAGGCGACGATCGAGGCGATGCCGAAGAAGGCGCCGTGCGGGATGCCGGCGACGAAGCGGGCGAGCATGAGCACCTCGTAGCCGGTGGCCATCGCGCTCAGCACGTTGCCCAGGGCGAAGAGGACCATGAGGCCGACGAGCAGCTCACGGCGGGGGAGCCGGTTGCCGAAGATCGCGATCGTCGGTGCGCCGACGACGACGCCGAGCGCGTACGCCGAGATCGTGTGCCCGGCCTGTGGGATCGTTGTCCCGATACCCCCGGCGATCTCCGGGAGCAGTCCCATCGTCACGAATTCGGTGACGCCGATGCCGACGCCCCCGAGCACCAGGGCGGCGAGGGCCGTCCCCACCCGACCATCGGTGGACGATCGTGCAACCGTGGGGGGCGAAGGGAGATTCACCGATCCATTCTCTCCCACCGTTTGACCTCTCAACGACATTGCCTCTACATTTGTAGATGACTGTTCTACGGAAGTAGAAGAATCGATCAGGAGATCACTCGCATGGCACTTCGCCTCTACCGCCTCGGCCGCTGGTGCGCCACCCACGCCAAGAGCGTGCTCGCGGCCTGGCTCGTCGTCCTCGTGCTGGCCGGATCCGGCGCCGCCGCCTTCGGTCGCCCCCTGACCAACGAGGTGTCGGTGCCCGGGAGCGAGTTCGAGGAGGTGCTGGACAACCTGCAGACCGAGATCCCCGACGCAGCAGGCGGCTTCGGCACGGTGGTGCTCCACACCGAGGACGGCGCATTCACCTCCGAGCAGCGCAAGGCGATCGACAAGGTCTACGGCGAGTGGGAGGACCAGCCGAGCGTCAAGCGGGTCATCAACCCCTTCGACAACCAGCGGACCCTCGACGACTCGCGCACCGACCTGACGAAGGCGAAGAAGGACCTCGACAAGGGCCAGAAGGACCTCGACAAGGCCTGGGTCAAGATCTCCAAGGCCCAGGGCCAGCTCGACTACGGCAACGCGTGGATCGACTACTTCGAGAAGAACGACCCCGACAGCCCGCACCTCGCCGAGATCCGCCAGCAGGTCAAGGACGGCGAGAAGGAGATGGCCAAGGCCAAGAAGGACTACGCCAAGGGGGAGCGCAAGCTCAAGACCGGCCGGACCCAGTACGACGCCGGCACGATCGTCTCCGACGGCGCCGCGGACTCCCGATTTGTCACCGACAACGGCTACGCACTGACCCAGATCCAGTTCGACACCAACACCAACTCCGTCGACCCCGAGGTCAAGGAGGCGATCGTCGAGATCGGCAAGCAGCTCGAGGACGCCGGGATCCAGACGCAGTACAGCGTCGAGATCACCCAGGAAAACACCCTCGTCGGCCCGGGTGAGGTCGTCGGCCTGCTCATCGCCGCCATGGTGCTCACACTCGCCCTCGGCTCGCTCGTCGCCGCCGGACTGCCGATCTCCGGTGCCCTCCTCGGCGTCGGCGTCGGCCTCGCCGGAGCCATGGCCGCGACCCACTTCTTCGACATGCACGCGATGACCCCGGCGCTCGCGCTCATGCTCGGCCTCGCCGTCGGCATCGACTACGCGCTCTTCATCGTCAACCGGCATCGCACCCAGCTGCTCGACGGGCGCGAGATGACCGACTCCATCGCGCACGCCGTCGGCACCGCCGGCAGCGCCGTCGTCGTCGCCGGCACGACCGTCGCCATCGCGCTCACCGCACTCGTCATCACCCCCGTGCCGCTCCTCGGCCAGATGGGTCTCGTCGCCGCCGCGACCGTCGTCGTCGCCGTGTGCGTCGCGCTGACGCTCACCCCGGCCCTGCTCCACGTCATCGGCCGCCGGGTCATCTCGAAGCGCGCGTGGGCCAAGCACGCCGCCCGGCCCGACACCGACCAGGTCTTCGGCTCGCGCTACGTCGGCGGCGTGACGAAGCGCCCCGCGCTCGTCGTGCTCGCCGTCATCGCCCTCTGCGGGATCATCGCGGTGCCGGCGCTCTCCCTTCGCCTCGGGCTGCCGGACGGGTCGAGCGAGCCGCTCGAGTCCACCGCCCACCAGGCCTACGTCGAGGTCGAGGACAACTTCGGTGCCGGGGCCAACGGTCCGATCATCGCCGTCGCGACCCTGGACGAGCCGGCGGAGGACGAGGACGCCGTCCTCGTCGAGCAGAGCCACCTCGTCAAGCAGCTGCGCACCGTCGGCGGCGTCAAGGCGGTCATCCCCTTCGGGGTCAGTGACGACCGGACCACGCTCGCCTTCCAGGTCATCACCGAAAGCGGCCCGGCGGACAAGGAGACGAGCGACACCGTCCGCCTGCTCAAGGCGAGCGCCGGCCCGATCGGCACGGCGACGCACTCCGAGATCGGCCTCACCGGTCAGACCGTCGCCAACATCGAGATCTCCGAGCAGCTCGCGGCCTCGCTGCCTCCCTACCTGGCGATCGTCATCGGGCTCTCGCTCGTCCTGCTCACCATCGTCTTCCGCAGCATCCTCGTGCCGCTCGTCGCGACCGCCGGCTTCCTGCTGTCCGTCGCCGCGTCCTTCGGTGCCGCCGTCGCGGTGTACCAGTGGGGCTGGCTCGGCTCGCTCCTCGGTGTCGACACCCCGGGGCCGATGCTCAGCTTCATGCCGATCATGCTCATCGGTGTCCTCTTCGGCCTGGCGATGGACTACCAGATGTTCCTCGTGTCCGGGATGAAGGAGGCGCACGCCCACGGCGCCGACGCCCGCTCGGCGGTGCGGCACGGCTTCACCCACGGGGCGAAGGTCGTGCTCGCCGCGGCCCTGATCATGGCGGCGGTCTTCGCGGGCTTCATCTTCGCCCACCTGACGATGATCCGGCCGATCGGCTTCGCGCTCGCCGTCGGCGTCCTCGTCGACGCGCTCCTCGTGCGGATGACCCTCACCCCCGCGGTGATGCACCTGCTCGGCGAGGGCGCCTGGTGGATGCCCCGCTGGCTCGACCGGATCCTGCCGGATCTCGACGTCGAGGGCGCCGCCTTGGAGCGCCCCGGCACGAAGGGGGAGACCGTGGCCACAGCGGAGGGTGCCACCGCCTCGTAGGGTCGGCGGCATGACGACGCAGAACGCCGCACTCCTCGAGGCCACGACCGACATCGCTGCGACCCCGCAGGAGGTGTGGGCGGTCATCACCGACCCGCGCGCCCTCGGCGGACTCTCCGACCAGGTGCTCCGCACCCACGTCGTCGGCACGGCGCCGGTCGGGCTCGGGACGCGGACGATCAACGTCAACCGGCGCGGCCCGCTGCTGTGGCCGACGCGCGCCAAGGTCGTGCGCTTCGAGCCGCACCGCGACTACGCCTTCCGCGTCAAGGACAACGGGACCATCTGGTCCTTCGAGCTGGCGCCCTCCGCGTCCGGCGGCACGACGGTCACGCACCGTCGTGAGGCGCCGCAGGGGACGACGGCCATCTCACGGACGCTGCAGGACAAGGTGCTCGGGGGCGTCGCCGACTTCGACCGTGAGATGGAGGCGGGCATGGCCGTGACGCTCGAGCGGCTCAAGGCGGTCGTCGAGCGCGGCTGACCGACGGGGGTCTGCCCCCGGGTGCGCGCGGGCGAGAACCCCACCGGACATGGGTACTTCTCCCCATCGACCCGGTCTGCGCGGCCCTCATAGATTCATCCGTGTCAGCAGCACAGGGGAGCGGCTGGCACGGCACGGGGCTGCAGGGGGTCTCGGAGCCGACAGCGAGGGCGGGACTCCGCAGGGGGAGTTCCGCCCTCGCTGTGTGTGCTCGGCGCCGCGCGGTGTCGCGTGGTACCGCCGGGGCCCGGATTGTGTGACCATGGCCCCATGACCACACCTCCAGGGGGTCCGAGCGGCCCGAACGTTCCTCCGCCGCCCGGCGGCTCCTTCGGCCAGGGGCCCCAGCACGGCCAGTTCAACCAGCCCTACGGGCAGGGGCAGGGGCAGCCGGCCTACGGCCAGGGTGCACCGCCTCCCGGCCAGGGCTACGGCGGTCCGGGTGCCACCGGTGGCCAGCCCCCGAAGAAGGGGATGAGCGGCGGCATCATCGCGGCCATCATCGGCGGTGTCCTCGTCGTGGTCCTCGCCTGCTGCATCGGTGGCTACTTCGCCTTCGGTGGTAGCGACGACGACGAGAGCAGCTCCTCGTCGACGAGCCAGTCGACCTCGCAGAGCTCCACCGAGTCCTCCACCTCCGAGCCGACGACCGAGTCCTCGACCTCCGAGCCGACGACCGAGTCCTCGACCTCCGAGCCGACGACGAGCTCGAGCAGTTCCAGCGCCGCCGGCGGTGGGGACTTCCCGGCCGAGTTCGACGGGTGGAAGCGCGGCACCACGAGCAACACCAGCGGTCAGAAGACGGCGGTCTACACCAAGGGCAGCGACACGATCTCCGTCGTCTCGAGCTCCTCGGTCAAGCCGTCCGACTTCGAGGCCGTCTGGGACGACGACGAAAAGGTCGGGGACGCCCACTGCGGGACGCTCTCCTCGACGACCCAGTGCGCGGGCGAGAAGGGCGGGACGACCTACCTCGTCACCTCCGCCACCGAGAAGTCCGCCTCCACCGTGGCCGGCATCCTCGAGAAGTACCTCGACGCCGTCTGATCACACCTGCTCCACCGGAAGGGTCCCGTCCTTGGACGGGGGCCTTCCGTCGTCCCGGCCCCGCATAGGGTGGGGGCATGCCTCGGCACATCACGACGACGATCTCGGACGGCATCGCCCACGTGCGGCTCGCTCGCCCGGACAAGCTCAACGCCCTGACGCTGGAGATGCTCGACGACCTCGCGGCCGTCGCCCACGGGTTACGGTCCGACCGTCGGCTGCGCGCCGTCGTCATCTCGGGTGAGGGCGACTCCTTCTGCGCGGGCCTCGACTTCGGCTCGGCGATGAAGAAGCCGTCGGGCATCGTCTCCCGCTTCGTCCCGCGCCCGTGGCGGGGGACCAACACCTTCCAGGAGGCCCCGTGGGCCTTCCGCCGGCTGCCGGTCCCGGTCATCGCGGCCGTCAGCGGTCACTGCCTCGGAGGCGGGCTGCAGATCGCCCTGGCGGCCGACTTCCGGATCACCCACCCTGACGCCACCTGGTCGGTGCTCGAGGGGCGCTGGGGGATCATCCCCGACATGTCCGGGGTGCAGGCTCTCTCCGAGCTCGTGGGCATCGACGTGGCCAAGCAGCTGACGATGACCGCGGACAAGATCACCGGCACCCGCGCCGACGAGCTCGGGCTGGCCACGGAGGTGGCGGACGACCCGGTGGCTGCCGCCCTGGCCCTGGCGGAGCGCCTGGCCACCCGCTCGCCCGACGCGCTCGCGGCGACCAAGCGACTCTTCGACGGGACGTGGCACCGCAGTCCACGCCACACCTTTGCACGGGAGCGAAGGGAGCAGCTCCCCCTGCTCTTCGGCCCCAACGCCGCCCGTGCCCGGGCGGCGAATGCCCGCAAGGCAGAGCCGGAGTTCCTGCCCCGTCAGCGTCGGCTCGTCCCGTGAGCGGCGGCCCCCGGGCCCAGGCGGGCTTCCTCCCGATCGTCCCCGAGGACCTGCCCGAGGGCTGGTCGAGCCGGGCCCCCGACGAGGGCGACGTCGACGAGCTCATCGCGCTCGTCTCGGCCGCGAAGAAGGCGGTCGACGGCTCGGGTGCCGTGGAGAGCGAGCTCATCGCCGGTGAGGCCGTCGGCGAGGGGTCGTGGACCCGTCGCCAGGTCGTCGTCGTCGACCCCGGAGGGGCGATCCGCGTGTGGGCGCGGGTGCACGACCGCGCGGCCGGTCGGTGCAACATCGACCTGACCGCCGACCCGGACCTCGGTCGTGAGGTCGAGCAGACGCTCGCCGCCTCTCTCCTCGCCTGGGCCGAGGCGGTCGCGCTGCGCATCGCGCGTGGCCGCGGCCTCGGCGGGACCCGACTGGACGTGTCGGTCCACGAGGACGACGAGCGGCTGCGCAGCATGCTCGAGCCGGCCGGGTTCACCCGCGCCCGGCGGTGGTTGCAGATGAGCCGCCCCATCGGTCCGGGCGACGCCGATCTCGCCGAGACCCGCGAGGGCGTCGTCGTGCGGCAGGTCGCTCGCCGTGACGACGGGACCCCGGTCGCGGCCGACCTGCAGGCGGTCTACCGGATGATCGAGGAGTCCTTCGCCGACCACTTCAACTCCTACCGCGAGTCCTTCCCCGAGTTCCTGTCGCGGCTGCGTGAGGCCCCGGGGCACCGGTGGGACCACTGGTGGATCGCCGACATCGAGGTCGAGGGCCAGTGGGTGCCCGGCGGTGCCGTCGCCGCGTCCGTCCTGCCCAAGGACAAGCAGGGTCACGAGGGCACGTACATCGACTACATCGGCGTGCACCGGCTCGCCCGTGGGCGGGGCGTCGCGAAGTCGCTGCTCCACGCGGTCATCGCCGACACCGCCCGCCGTGGCCGCAACCGCGTCGCGCTCGAGGTCGACGCCGACAGTCCCACCGGCGCCGACGGCCTCTACGAATCGATGGGCTGGGTCACCCGCTACCGCACCGAGTCGTGGCACCGCGACGTGCGCTTCGAGGGGACCGACGCCCCCGTGCCGCAGGCCCGCCTGGACCAGTAGCCCGACTGCGCATCTCCCTAGGGAAATGCGCACGCAAGGCCGCATTTCCCTAGGGAGATCACCGGAAGGGCTGTCATTTCCCTAGGGAAATGCGCACAGGGGTGGCATTTCCCTGGGGAGATGTGCGCAGGTGCGGTCAGTGGGTGAGGCGGTGGGTCTCGATGGTGAAGTCCTGCGCCCGCAGGCGCTCGATGAGCGCCGAGCCCATGGCCACGGCGGGGGTGAGGACGCCCCCTTCGCTCGTCAGGTCGTCCTCGGCGAGGCACAGCGCGGACTGGCCCAGCATGATCGCCGTGCCGTTGTAGCCCGGGTCTGCTTGTGCCGCAACGGTGGTCGCGTACTTCGTGCCCGACGTCGTCATGGCGACGACCTCCATCGTGAAGCGGCCGTTGACCCGCGTCTCCTCGTCGGGGCCCTCGCCCGGGTCGGGGAGGAAGCGGTCGATGACCTTGCGGGTCGGCGCGAAGGAGAGTCCGCCGACGAGCCCGAGGAGGCCGGCGGTCATGCCGGTGGCGGCGAAGGGGGCCTTGGCGCGGGCGCCGAAGTCGGTCACCTCGTGGTACCGGAAGGCGCGGCCGTAGGCCCAGCCGAGCAGGGCATTGCTGCGACGCACGATGCGTGTGTTGTACGACGCCATGATGAAGGGGCCGGTCCAGTGACCGTCCTCGGTGCGGCGCACCGGCAGTCGCGACCCGACGCGACCGGCGACGGAGCGGACCCGGCCGCCCCGTGGGGCGGGCGTGGTCTGGGTGTCGGCGCGATCGGACTTCGTCGGCTCGGCGGCCCGGTCGGGGCTCAGGCCGTAGGGGTCGTTGATGACGCGGCGGTCCTCGACCGACTCGCGGGCGGCGATCGTCTGGCGGCGCATCGAGTCGATGGTGCCGCCGGACAGCCCGCCCTTGAGCCGCCGGACGAAGAGGACGGTGTCGGTCAGCTCGCCGGCCCCCTCGTCGGCGGCGATGCGGGCGGTCTCCCAGACGCCGAGGTCGGACGGGATCGAGTCGAAGCCGCACGAGTGCACGATGCGCGCGCCCGAGCGCTGGGCCACGTCGTGGAAGGCGTCTGCGGTGTCCCGGACGAAGAGGACCTCGCCGGTGAGGTCGGCGTAGTGCGTGCCGGCGACGGCGCAGGCCTTGACGAGCTCGCTGCCGTACGCGGCATAAGGGCCGACCGTCGTCACGAGCACGCGGGTGCGGGCGGCCAGGTCGGCACAGGCCGCGGGGTCCGAGACGTCGATGACGATCCGGGGCCAGTCCGCGAGGGGGGCTCCGAGCTCGGCGGCGAGCACGTCGAGCTTGGCGCGGGAGCGACCGGCCAGCCCGATCCGCAGCCCCGCAGGGGCGTGGTCACGCAGGTGCTGGGCCGTGAGGCGGCCGACGAAGCCGGTGGCGCCGACGAGGACGATGTCGAGGTCACGGGCCGGGGACTCAGTCATGAGTTCGACAGTAACGCGTTGTGCCGCAGGATGTTTCATCTTCATCGTTCACTTGGCGAAGGGGGATGCCCACGTCGTCAGGCTTCCCTTGCGGAGCATCCTCGGCTATGAAGGGTGGGTGGCGTCAGTCGCGCCGCGCACCGACACGAAGGAGAAGCACGATGACGCAGCCTCCGAGCGAGACCCCAGACCTGCCCGAGGAGGCCATCGGCGGCGTGCCGACCGAGGCCCCGCACGCCGACGGTGCTGCCGGTGACGGGACGGTGGCGCGGACGGTGCCGCTGGTGACGGTGGCGCCGACGGCGGGGTCTGAGTGACCGACCCCCACGAGGCCGGTGCACCGACGGGGTGCACCGGCCTCGCCCGTCTGACCGACCTGGCACCCGACGACTTCGCGCGGGCCTGGGGCCGCGAGCCTCGACACGTCCGCGCCGACGCGCTCCCCGCCGGCGGTGCCCTGCTCGGCATCGACGACGTCGACGCGCTGCTCTCTCGCCGGGGGATGCGGGCCCCCTTCGTCCGGGTGGCCAAGGAAGGTCGCACGCTGGCTGATGCCGACTTCACCCGCGGTGGCGGGGTGGGTGCCGGGGTGCGTGACCAGGTCGACGACACGGCCCTGCTGCGGCTCTTCGCCGACGGGCACACGATCGTCCTGCAGGGACTGCACCGCACCCATCCGCCCGTGCTCGCCCTCGCGCAGGAGCTCGCGGCCGACCTCGGGCACCCCGTGCAAGCCAATGCCTACGTGACCCCGGCGGCCAACCGCGGCTTCGCCGCCCACTACGACGTGCACGACGTCTTCGTCCTGCAGACCGAGGGCACCAAGCGGTGGTCCCTCCACGCCCCCGTCCACGAGCACCCGCTACGCGACCAGCCCTGGCAGGACCGTCGGTCCCAGGTGGAGCAGGCCGCCGCGGCCGAGCCCTACCTCGACGTCACGCTCGAGCCGGGGGACGTGCTCTACGTGCCGCGTGGCTGGCTCCACTCCGCCACCGCGCTCGGCGGGGTGAGCGTCCACCTGACGATCGGCGTGCACGTCTGGCACCGGCACCACCTCGCCGAGGCCGTGCTCGACGGCACCCGGCGCGCTCTCGCCGAGCAGCCGGAGCTGCGGACCTCGCTGCCGCCCGGCGTCGACGTCAGCGACCCGACCCACCTCGCCGAGCACCTGACCGCCGTGCGCGCGGCCCTCCACACGGCCGTCGACGCGCTCGACGACGCGGCGGTCGCCGCCCTGCTCGCACCCAAGCAGCGGGCCGCGCAGCGCCCCGCCCCGGTCGCCCCCGTCGCGACGGCGGCTGCGCTCGCCGACGGGCTCGCCGACCACGAGGTCGTGCCCCGCGAGCACCTGCGCGCCAGCCTCGAGCCGACCGGGGCCGGCGTCGACCTCGTCAGCCGAGCAGGTCGCCTCCCGCTCACGACCGCCGAGGCCGACGGGGTCGCCACGTGGCTCACGGGCTCGGGCGCCGCGCTGGACCGGGCGCTCGCCTATCGCCTCGTGGTCGGCGGGGTGGCGGTCCTTGCGCCCAGAGGCGCCGCGTAGGCTCTCGGAGATGACCGAACCCGTGCCCCCCGAGCGATTCCGCTGCTCGGTCGCCGCCCTCGAGCGCGGCGACGCGCCCGTCGGCACCGCGGTACCGGCGCGCTACTGGATGCTCGTCGGGCACCCCGGCCCCTGGCCGCCCAAGCCGATCCAGGCCCCGCCACTCACCGAGGTCGGCGACGACCTGTCGGTCCAGCTGGGACGCTTCGGCGCGCGGTTGCAGCTCATCCGCCGGCACGGTCGACTCGAGGGAGACCTCGTCGAGGCCGACGGGCTCCAGCCGGTCTTCCTCGTCGACGTCCGGCGCGGCCTCGTGGGCCGTGCCTCGTGGCAGACCCCGGAGGACCTCGTCGCGCTCGCCGGCAGGTTCGACGACCTGCCCGACCCGACGGACGAGCCGCTCCTGCTCGTCTGCACCCACGGCCGCAAGGACGTGTGCTGCGCCATCGACGGCCGCGTCGTCGCCGCCGTCCTCGACGATGCCCTCCCCGGTGCCGTGTGGGAGACGACCCACCTGGGCGGCGACCGCTTCGCCGGCAACGTGATCCTCTTGCCCGAGGGCTCGCAGTACGGCCGGCTCACCGGTGACACCGCCCTTCGCGTCGTGCTCGACCACCTCGACGGACGGGTCGACCTCGACCGGTGGCGCGGGCGTTGCTCGTGGCACCCGGCCGCCCAGGCCGCGGCCCACGACCTGATGCGCACCGACGCCTCCGTCCGCCTGCGCGACCTCGCCCCGCCGCGCCTCGAGGCCGCGGGCGACGATGCCTGGCTGGTGCACCTCGACCACGGTGATCGGTCCTCCCTTCGTCATGTCGTGCGCACGATGAGCGCGCCCCACGAGCTCACCTGCGGAGGTGCTCCCAAGGTGCAGGCGCTCTTCGACGTGACGACCCCCGGCTGAGCGGTGTGAGATCCATCGTCTCGGGCCGGTCCCGGGCCCGTCCCCGAGGCGTCAGCGGCTACGATCTGGGCCCATGACGACGACGCCGCAGAGCACCGCAGCAGACGAGCACCTGGCCGAGTGGGCCGACCGACAGGCCAAGGCCGAGGCGATGATCCCCGTCGTGGGCCGCCTCTACCGCGAGTTCGGCGTCGTGACGTCGATCCACGGCCGCACCCTCCTCGGCCAGTCGCCGACCGACATCCTCAAGGCGCACCGTTTCGCCCGCCGCGTCGACATCGAGCTGACCCTCGACGACACCCTCCCCTTGCTCGAGGCGCTCACCGCCCTCCAGCCCGGCCCCGCCTCCGTCGACGTCGCGCGCCTGCACCGTCGCCGCCTCGAGACCGGCGAGGACGTCTCCCTCGAGGACTTCCTGCGCGCCGAGCTCGGCGACGTCATCGGCAAGCACGGCGGTGACGAGGGCGAGAGCGCCGACGTCGTCCTCTACGGCTTCGGCCGCATCGGCCGTCTGCTCGCCCGCATCCTCATCGAGCACGCCGGCACCGGCCACGGACTGCGGCTGCGCGCCATCGTCGTGCGCAAGGGCGCCGACAACGACCTGTCCAAGCGCGCCAGCCTGCTGCGCCGCGACTCGGTCCACGGCTCCTTCCCCGGCACGATCACGGTCGACGAGGACAACAACACGATCCTCGCCAACGGCACGCTCATCCAGGTCATCTACTCCGACAGCCCCGCGAGCGTCGACTACACCCAGTACGGCATCGACAACGCGATCGTCGTCGACAACACCGGCAAGTGGCGCGACGAGCTGGGTCTCTCCCAGCACCTGCAGTGCCCGGGCGTCTCGCGCGTGCTCCTCACCGCCCCCGGCAAGGGTGGCCTGCCCAACATCGTGAGCGGCATCAACGACGCGATGATCGGCGACGCCGACGTCGTCACCGCCGCCTCGTGCACGACCAATGCCATCGTCCCGGCGCTCAAGGTCATCAACGACGAGTACGGCGTCGTCGGCGGCCACATCGAGACGGTCCACTCCTTCACCAACGACCAGAACCTCATCGACAACTTCCACAAGGGCGAGCGTCGCGGCCGCTCCGCAGCGCTCAACATGGTGCTCACCGAGACCGGTGCCGCCAAGGCCGTGGCCAAGGCGCTGCCCGAGCTCGAGGGCAAGCTCACCGGTAACTCGGTGCGCGTCCCCACCCCCAACGTGTCGATGGCGATCCTCAACCTCACCCTCGAGAAGGCGGTCGAGCGCGAGGCCCTCAACGACTTCCTCCGCCAGGCCTCCCTCTACGGCGACCTGCACAAGCAGCTCGACTACGTCGACAGCCCCGAGGTCGTCTCCACGGACTTCGTCGGCAACCGCCACGCCGGCATCGTCGACGGCCGCGCGACCATCACCGCCGGTGACCGCATCGTCCTCTACGTCTGGTACGACAACGAGTTCGGCTACTCCTGCCAGGTCGTGCGCGTGCTCGAGGAGATGGCCAAGGTCCACCCGCCGGTCTTCCCGGCGGTCTGAGCCCACCCCGACGCCCCGGTCGCCGTGCGCGGCCGGGGCGTCGGCGTGCTCGGCGGACCTCGGCCAGGACGAAGCGGGGGAGCACGTCACCGGTCGAGCGGGCGGACCTCGAGCTCGTCGCCCCCGCAGGTCCGCCCCTCGTCCGGAGCGTCCGTGATCCGGCCGGCGTTGAGCACCGACAGCGAGTCGAAGCTCGGACGCCCCTCGATGACCGAGCGGTACTCGTAGCGGGTGAGTCGTTGGGCGCGGCACCGGTCGTCGAAGGTCAGCACGTCGAAGCTGCTCGGCTGGCCGCCGAGCTCCGTGTCGGGCCCACCGACGAAGTGGGACAGCGTCCCGCCCCCGGTGAAGGTGCCCACCTGCAACCGGTTGCCGTCGAGCAGCGGCACGTGGCCGTGGCCGTGCACCCGCAGCCGGCCGGGTGCACGATCGAGCGCCGGTGCCTCGTGCGAGACAGTGAGGTCCGGGGGAGCCCCCTCGCCGAGGGCCTCGAGCCAGCTGTCCCTGGCCTCGGTCTGGGCCTCGGTCGTGCCGTCGTCGGCGTCGCCGTAGTAGCGCGGGTCGTTGAAGCCCGCGATCCGCAGACCCCCGACCGTCACCTCGCGGTACTCGCCCGGCCCCGGCTGCAGCAGCTGCACGCCCGGCGTGCGCGCCAGGTCGTCGAGCAGAGCGGTGTCGTCGGGGGCGTTGCTGTCGTGGTTGCCGGCGACGAAGACGTAGGGCACCCCGAGCGAGCCGATCGACCCGTAGAGGTTGCTCAGTCGCGCCTCCTCGACGTGCCCGAGGTTGATGAGGTCGCCGGAGTCGATGACGACGTCGACCCCCTGCTCCTCGATGATCGTGCGCATCAGGGCGTACTGGTTGCTCGAGTGGATGTCCGACACGAGCAGCACCGTGAGCGCCTCGCCGTCGGGCGCGGCCTCGGGCGCGTACTCCTCCTGCAGGGCCGAGGAGAGGGCGAGCAGGTTGCGCAGGTAGGGCGTCGCCTGGTCGGCGCGTGCCTCGACGTCGTCGAGCAGACCGCGGTTGTCGAGGGCCAGCTGGAGCAGGCCGGTGGAGTGGAGCGCGACGAGCCGGTCCGGGTCGTAGGTGCGCTGGGTCGACAGGCCGAGGCCGGCGCAGGCGACAGCGGTGGCGGCGCTCGCCGCCAGCGTCGTGCGGGCCGAAGGGAGGGCCTGCCGCCGCAGACCCACGGCCCCGAGGGCGAGGCCGAGCCCGCCGAGCGCACCGACCCCGAAGCGCCACCCCACACCGGTCGCCGCCTCACGGATGACGCGCGAGCGCTCCTGCGGGCTGACGTCCAGCGCCGTCGCACCGAGGTCGCCGGAGGCGACGAGCTGGGTGATCTCGGGCTTGACCCGCGGCGAGACCTGCACCCCGGGCGCGACGCCGGCGAACTGCGCGGACACGCTGCCGACGACGGTGTCCGTGCCGATCCGTGAGCGGTCCGCCCAGCTCGGGGAGAGGTGCACGTCGGCGGCGTAGTAGTCGGTCTCGACGGTGACGGGCCAGAGCGAGGCGGTCACGAGGCCACCGAGCAGCGCCACCGCGGCCACGAGCAGGGCGAGCGCGGGGGTCCTCAGGCGGGCGAGTCGACGCACGTGACCACTGTAGGCAGGCTCGGGGAGACCCCTTCGCTACTCGTGGGTAATGAGTATTAGAGTCACCCCATGGATGCAGACGCCATTGTCGTGGGCCACGGGCTGGCCGGACTCGTCGCGGCGGCGGAGCTCGCCGACGCCGGTCGCAAGGTCCTCCTCGTCGACCAGGAGAGCGAGGCCAACCTCGGGGGGCAGGCGCACTGGTCCTTCGGAGGACTGTTCTTCGTCGACAGCCCCGAGCAGCGCCGCCTCGGCATCAAGGACTCCGCCGAGCTCGCGCACTCGGACTGGATGAACACGGCCGGCTTCGACCGCGACGAGGACCACTGGCCGCGGCAGTGGGCGCAGGCCTACCTCGACTTCGCCGCCGGCGAGAAGCGCTCCTGGCTGCACCAGCAGGGCATGCGCTGGTTCCCCATCGTCGGCTGGGCCGAGCGCGGCGACGGGTCAGCGCACGGGCACGGCAACTCCGTGCCGCGATTCCACATCACGTGGGGCACGGGGCCGGGGGTCGTCGCCCCCTTCGCCCGACGGGTCGCCGAGGCCAAGGAGCGCGGCCTGATCACCTACGCCCACCGCCACCGCGTCGACGAGATCATCGTCGAAGGGGGTGCCGTCGTCGGCGTCCGCGGAGCCCGGCTGGCGGACGACGGTGCCGAGCGGGGCGTCGCGACCAACCGCGACAGCATCGGCGGCTTCGAGCTGCGCGCGCCGGTCGTCCTCGTCGCCTCCGGCGGCATCGGCGGCAATCACGACCTCGTGCGCGCCAACTGGCCCGAGCGCCTCGGCGCGCCGCCGAAGCACATGGTGACCGGCGTGCCCGCGCACGTCGACGGACGCATGATCGGCATCACCGAGGCGGCCGGCGGCAACCTCATCAACCGCGACCGCATGTGGCACTACGTCGAGGGGATCCGCAACTGGGACCCCATCTGGGCGCAGCACGGCATCCGCATCCTGCCCGGGCCGAGCTCGATGTGGCTCGATGCCGAGGGCAACCGCCTGCCGGCGCCGCTGCTGCCCGGCTACGACACCCTCGGCACGCTGGAGCACCTGCGCGCCACCGGGCACGACCACTCGTGGTTCATCACCAACCGGTCGATCGCCGGCAAGGAGTTTGCCCTCTCCGGCTCGGAGCAAAACCAGGACCTCACGGGCAAGGAGGTCGCCGGGGTCATCCGCAAGCGCTCGCTCGCCGACGTCACGCCGTCGATGCAGGCCTTCCTCGACCAGGGGGCTGACTTCGTCCAGGCCGACACCGTCGAGCAGCTCGTCGCCAAGATGAACGAGCTCGTCGAGGACGGCGAGCCGCGACTCGACCCCGCCCTCGTGAAGAAGCAGGTCGACGAGCGCGACGCCCAGCTCGACAACCCCTACGGCAAGGACGCCCAGATCGCCGCGATGCGCGTGGCCCGCTCCTACGTCGGGGACAAGATCTCCAAGCGGGCCTACCCGCCGCACAAGCTGACCGACCCCAAGAAGGGCCCGCTCGTCGGCGTCAAGTTGCACATCCTCTCCCGCAAGACCCTCGGCGGCTTCGAGACGGACCTGTCGGCACGGGTGCTCGGCAGCGACGGGCAGCCGATCCCCGGTCTGTACGCGGCCGGGGAGGCGGCGGGATTCGGCGGCGGTGGCGTGCACGGCTACCGCGCCCTCGAGGGCACCTTCCTCGGCGGGTGCATCTTTTCCGGGCGGACCGCCGGTCGGGCGATGGGCGCCGAGATCGGCGACTGAGTCTCACCCCGTGCGCCCAGGACGGAGCAAAGGGCGGGGAAGGGGAGAGGTCAGGCGGTGAGGAGGATCTTGCCGATGTGGCCGCTCGCCTCGAGCTCGCGGTGGGCATCCGCGGCCCGCTCGAGCGGGTGGGCGCCCTGGACGATCGGGCGCACCGCGCCGGCCTCGATCAGGGGCCACACGTGCTCGCGGACGGCGGCGACGATCGCCGCCTTCTCCCCGGCGGGGCGGGCGCGCAGCGAGGTCGCGATGACCGCGGCGCGCTTGCTGAGCAGCTTGCCGAGGTCGAGCTCGCCCTTCCGGCCACCCATGAGACCGATGACGACGAGACGGCCTGCCGTGGCGAGCACGTCGACGTTGCGTGGCAGGTACTTCGCGCCCATGAGGTCGAGCACGACATCGGCGCCGTGGCGGTCGGTCGCCGCCCGGACCTCCTCGACGAAGTCCTGCTCGCGGTAGTTGATCGCGATGTCGGCCCCGAGCTCGCGGCAGAAGGCGAGCTTGTCCTCGCTGCCCGCGGTGACAGCGACCCGGGCTCCGGCGGCCTTGGCCAGTTGGATCGCCATCGTGCCGATGCCGCTCGACCCGCCGTGGACGAGGAAGGTCTCGTCGGGCTGGAGGTTGGCGGTCATGAAGACGTTGGACCACACCGTGCACGCCACCTCGGGCAGGCCTGCGGCAGAGGTGAGGTCGACTCCCTTCGGTATCGGCAGCAGCTGGGCCGCAGGCACGAGGACCCGCTCCGCGTAGCCGCCGCCGTCGACGAGCGCGCAGACCTCGTCGCCGACGGACCAGCCCTCGACCTCGGGGCCGACCTCGAGGACCCTGCCCGAGACCTCGAGGCCCGGCAGGGGGGAGGCGCCCTTCGGCGGCGGGTAGTGACCCAGCCGCTGCATGACGTCCGCGCGGTTGACGCCGGCGGCGACCATGTCGACAACGACCTGACCGGGCCCGGCGGTGGGTGCCTCGACCTCCGTGATCTGCAGGACGTCGGCGTCGCCGGGCTCGGTGATGGAGATGCCCTGCATCACGACTCGAGCCCCAGCTCCTTCTCGACGTCCTCGCGCATCGGCTTGGGCAGGTGACCGGCGGACCTCTGGTAGATCGCCGCCGCCTGACGGGTGGTCATCGTGCGGGCCAGGCCGACGGCCAGACCGGCGAGGGCCGCATAGGCGAGGGCCTCCCCGAAGGAGGTGTTGGGGTTGGTCGGGTCGATCTCGGTGTCTCGGCCGGCCTTCTTCCACACCTCGGTGATCACCTTGTTGGCGACGATGCCGGCGAGGATCGCCGATCCGCTGCCCAACAGCTTCCACACCACGTTGCCCATGAGGGGTCCTTTCGCCATGCGTGAGAGGTGGTCACGGTCCGCGCCACCCGGTACGGGACCAACCCTGCCACAGGCCTATGCTGGAGGGGCACGACAGGGGAGCGCAACAGCGCTGAGAGTGCGGGCGACCGCAGACCCTCGTACCTGATCCGGTTCGCACCGGCGTAGGGAGTCGAGTCTCACGGACCGTCGTCGCCGGACGGCCTCGCCGTCGCGGTTGGCGCCGGCCCGCCCTGTGGAGTCACACCACACAGGAGAAGTACGCATGCCCACCACGAAGTCCACGGGCGCGACCCGCGCCGGGACCGTCCTCGCCACCCGTCCGCTCCTCGGCTGGCGGACCGTCGACCTGCTGACCATCGCCTTCCTCGGCGTGGCCTTCGGCGTCGCCTACTGGGGGTACGGACTGCTGTACAACGGCCCGATCTCCGCCCTCGGGCTCGCCTTCCAGCCCCTCTTCGGCCTCTTCGTCGGCTTCTGGTTCATCGCCGGGGTCGTCGGGGGCCTCGTCGTGCGCCGGCCCGGTGCCGCGATCGCCTGCGAGCTCATCGCCGCGACTGTCTCCGCGCTCTTCGGCAACCAGTGGGGCGTCACGACGATCGTCTCGGGCCTGGCCCAGGGGATCGGCGCCGAGCTCGCCTTCGCGATCTTCGCCTACAAGGCCTTCGGCCCCGCCGTCGCGGTCCTCGCGGGAGCCCTGTCGGCGCCCCTGGAGTGGGTCTACGAGATCGGTGCCTACTTCACCGACTGGGCGTGGGCCTGGAAGCTCGCCTACCTGCCCCTCATGGTCGTCTCCGGTGTCGTCATCGCCGGCATCGGCGGGTGGCTGCTCACCCGGGCGCTCGCGGAGGCCGGTGCGCTCAACCCCTTCCCGCCCGGCCAGGAGGTCCTCGAGCGGAGGGCCGTCTGATCCCCGACACCACCGGCGGGCCCGCGGACCGCTCCGTCGCCGTCCGCGGGCTCACCTGGCGACCGGCCGGACGAAAGGAGCCGGTCCTGCGGGAGATCGACCTCAGCATCCCCGCTGGCCAGCGGGTGCTGCTCGTCGGGCCGAGCGGCTCGGGCAAGTCGACGCTGCTGCGGGCGCTCGCGGGGCTGCTGCTCACCGTCGACTCGGGTGACCTCACGGGCACCGTCACGATCGAAGGGAGCCCGCCGGGTGAGCGGCCCGGTGCGGTCGGCCTCGTCCTCCAGGAGCCCGGGTCAGGCACCGTCGCCGCCACCGTGGGGCGGGACGTCGCCTTCGGTCTCGAAAACGTCGGGGTGGCCGCTGACGCCATGCCGGCCCGGGTCGCTGCCGCGCTCACCGCGGTCGGGCTCGGCGACCTCGACCCCGCGACGCCGACGAGTGCCCTCTCCGGCGGGCAGACCCAGCGCGTCGCGCTCGCCGGTGCGCTCGCCCTCCAGCCCTCGCTGCTGCTGCTCGACGAGCCGACCGCCATGCTCGACGAGACGAGTGCCGCCACCGTGCGCGACGCCGTCCTCCGTGGTGCCGCCGGCGTGTCGACCATCGTCGTCGAGCACCGCATCGAGCCGTGGGTCGAGCACTGCGAGCGGCTCGTCGTCCTCGGCCGCGACGGTCGGGTGCTGCACGACGGACCGCCCGCGGTCGTGCTCGAGGAGCACGGGCCGCGGCTCGCCGCGGAGGGTATCTGGGTCCCCGGGGTCGCCGCGCCGGAACCCCTGAGCGTGCCGCTCGGGCCGCTCGCCCGCCCGGTCGACGGGGGTGCCCCCCTCCTGCAGGGTGAGGCCCTGCGGGTCGAGCGCCGACGCAACCACCTCGACGGCAGCAGCGAGTCGGCGACCGCGCTCGTCGCGCAGCCGCTGGCCGTGACCGGCGGCCGGGCGACGGCGCTCGTCGGCCCGAGCGGCGGCGGCAAGAGCACCTGGCTGGCCGCGCTGGCCGGACTCGTCACCCCGGTCTCCGGCCGGGTCACCACGGCCGAAGGGCGTGAGGTCGGCGAGCTCCCCGCGACCGAGATCGCCCCGCTGCTCGGGTGGGTGCCCCAGTGGAGCTCCAGCGCGCTGCTCACGCGCACCGTGCTCGACGAGGTGCTGCTCACCGGCCGCACGCTCGGCGAGCGCGACGAGGCCGCCGCCACGGCCCGGGCCCGACAGCTGCTCGAGGCCCTCGGGCTCGCCCACCTCGAGCGGGCGGACCCGCAGACCCTCTCGGGTGGCGAGCAGCGTCGCCTCGCCGTCGCCGCAGCCCTCGCCCACGGTCCCGCAGCAGTGCTCGCCGACGAGCCGACCGTCGGGCAGGACCGCGGCACCTGGGCCGCGGTCGTCGGGCTGCTCCTCGCGCAGCGTGCCCGCGGTGGTGCCGTCGTCACGGCCTCCCACGACCCCGACCTCATGGCCCTCGTCGACGCCGTCGAGCCGGTGTCACCCCCTTCGCCGGGGCCGACCCGCTCCACGCCCCGCGCGGTCCTGTCGGCCTGTGGTCCGCTGTCGCTCTTCGCCGCCGCCGCGATCCCGATGGTCGCCGCGGTGCTCTCGCCCGGCTGGCGCACCTCGCTCGTCGTCCTCGCGCTGCTCGGGGTGGGCGCGGTCATCGGGCTGGCCAACCGGCCCGGCCCCGGCTGGGTCGTCGGGCGGTGGTGCGGGTTGGCGATCCGGCTCCTGCCGGGGCTCGTCGGCGCGGTCGGCGTCGGGTGGTCGACCTGGCTCCTCGGGTCGCGTGATGTCGACACGGCGTTGTCGGCCGCTCTGCGTCTGCTCGTCATCGTGGTGCCGTCGGCGATCACGCTCGCCTACGTCGACCCGGACGACCTCGCGGACCACCTCGGCCAGCGGCTGCGGCTGCCCGCCCGGCCCGTCGTGGCGCTCGGCGCTGCCCTGCAGCGGGTGCAGACCCTCGGTGCCGCGTGGACCGAGATCGGCTGGGCCCGCCGCCTGCGGGGGCAGGGAGTCTCGTGGCGGCACCCGCGCACGCTCGTCGCGCACCTGTGGGCCTCGACCTTCGGCATGCTGATGCGCTCCCTCGGGTCGGCCGCGACGCTCGCGGTGGCCATGGACGCTCGCGGTTTCGCCTCGTCCGCCCGCCGCACCTGGGCCGAGCCGGCCCCCTGGCGCCCGGCTGACACCCTCGTCGTCCTCGCGGCGAGCCTGCCCGTGCTCGTCGTGGTCATCGCCCGTCTCTGAGGGCAGGATGGCGGGCATGGCTCGTCTGCTCGTCGTCCACCACAGCCCGACCCGGTCGACCCGCGCGCTGCTCGACGCGGCGCTCGCGGGGGCCCGACACCCCGACCTCGACGGCGTGGAGGTGCACGTCGTCCCCGCCCTCGAGGCGAGCGCCGACGAGGTGCTCTCGGCCGACGGCTACCTGCTCGGCACCCCGGCCAACTTCGGCTACATGTCAGGGGCCCTCAAGCACTTCTTCGACTCGACCTTCCTCCAGGTCGGCGGAGCACTCGACGACTCCGGCGGGGCCGGCGAAGGGGGCGGTGGCTCCACCGCGAAGCGGCCCTACGGCCTCTGGGTGCACGGTCGGTACGACGTCACCGGTGCCGTGCGGGCGGTGGGCTCCATCGTCCAGGCGCTCGACTGGCGTCAGGCCGCCGAGACCCTCGAGGTCGTCGGTGACGTCGACGACGCGGCGCTGGAGGCGGCGACCGAGCTCGGCGGCACGCTCGCAGCGCTGCTGAGCTGAGCAGCGCGAGCGTGCCTGCCACCAGACCGGTGACACCGGGTGGTCTGATGGGCCCATGGCCTACTTCGAGCGCATCGACAGCCTGACCGTCCGCCCCACGGCGCACACCGGCGGCGCCTGGACGCAGAGCGAGCAGCACATCGCGCCGGCCCTCGGCCTGCTCGCCCATCTCGTCGAGGTCGACCGCGACGCTCGCCGCGACGACGGGCTGCCGCTCGTTCGGCTGGCCTGCGACATCCTCGGGCCCGTCCCCGTGCAGCCGTGCACGCACGAGGTGCGCGTCGTGCGGCCGGGGCGGACCATCGAGCTCGTCGAGGCGACGCTCTCGCACGGGGGCCGCGCGGTCGCCGTCGCCCGGGCCTGGCTCGTCGCCGCCGGAGAGACCAGCGCCCTCGAGCACAGCGACCTGCCGCCCATGCCGGCGCCGGGTGACACCGAGCCGTGGGACCCGAGCAGCGTGTGGACGGGAGGATTCATCGAGAGCGTCGAGGTGCGCCGCGAGGCGGTCGAGCCGGGGCGCGGGCGGGTGTGGGTGCGCACCGACGTGCCGCTCGTCGACGAGCCGCACAGTCACCTCGCCGCGACGGCTGGTCTCCTCGACATCGCCAACGGGATGAACGTCCTCGCCTCACCCCGGGAGGTCCTCTTCCCGAACGTCGATCTCACCGCGCACCTCTTCCGCCAGCCCGAGCCGGGCTGGCTCGGGCTCGACACGACGGTCTCCTTCGGACCCGCCGGCCACGGGCTGACCTCCAGCGTGCTCCACGACGAGCGAGGGGCCTTCGGCACCCTCGCCCAGGTGCTCACCGTCCGGCCGGTCAGCCCTTCTGCGTGACCACGGACTGCAGCTCGCCGACGGTGACCTGCTCGGTGGAGGACATGGTCTGGGTCGCCGAGCCCGTGGCGTCACCCGAGATCGAGATCTCCCAGACGTAGCTGGCCGTCAGGGTGTGCGTGCCGGCGGTGGACCAGCCGGAGGCGAAGCCGCAGGTCGGGTCCGACCAGCCGTGCGTCGCCGAGTCGTACTTGGTGCCGGTGGTCGTGCAGGTGGTCGTCGTGCCGTCCCCGAGCGACCACTTCACCTTGGAGACCTTGGCGGTCGCGGTCACGGAGTATGGGCCGGCCGTGGCCGTGGTCGACATCGAGGGCAGCGCACCGCCGGTGCCGTCGCCGACCCACAGCCAGACGGGCAGGCCGACGGTGCCGCGGCAGGCGCCGGTGTCGGTCTGGCACGGGGAGGCGCCGATCTCCGGGCGGCTGAGGTCGAGCCGGCTGATGGCGGTGATGCGGGCGCGGGCGATGGCCTGCGCAGGCGTCTCGTCGGCCGGCGCGTCCTCGGTCGCGTCATCCTCGCGGATGATGCGGTCGTTGTACGCCGCCATGCACGAGATGGACAGGGCGTCGCCGTCGCGCATGCAGATCTCGATGACCTCCGCCATCGTGTACATGCGCGGGCCGGACGAGGTCGAGTCGCCGGACTCCGACTGACCACCGGTGGTGCCGCCGCCGTTGTTGCCGTTGTAGTTGCCGCCGCTGTTGTTGCCGCCGCTGTTGTCGTTGCCGCCGTTGTTGCCGCCGGACTGGCACCAGTCGGCGCCGACGATGACGGAGCCACCTCCGGTGTCTCCTCGACCACCCTCTCGGCAGTCGGCCGTGGCGCTGGCCTGCGGGAGGGCGGGCGTGAAGAGCAGGAGGGCTCCGGCGAGGAGCGTGGTGGCTAGGCGTCGCACGGGGTCCCCTTCTTGTCCTTGTCAGGTAGGTTGCGCGACCGGTCGAGCTGCCAGGTCGTGCCGTCGTCGGTCGTGGAGTAGGTGTTGAGGTAGGTGTCGTGCCGAGGCTTCTTGGGCAGCACCTTGGTCGGGTCGTTGGGGTGCGCCGTGACGTCCTTGCCGTCGACGATGATGCGCGTGGTGTCGACCGTGCAGGCATATGCGGTGAGCTGCCCACCGCCCGGAGCATCGGGGTCGGACTCGCCGAGATGCAGTGACTCGGTCGTGATCTTGCCCGTGAAGACCGCGCCCGCCTCGGTGAAGTCGGCGGCTGCCGCGTCGAAGCGGGTGCGGAAGCCATCGGTCGCCCAGGTGGCGTCCTCGGGCAGGGGCTTGCTGGGGTCCGCGGCGCGAAGCTGCTTGTCGATCGCCCGGACCTGCTCCATGGCGTGCTCGTCGTCGGAGGTCGTCGCGTTGCTCGCCGTGGCGGACGAGGTCGGGTCGGACGTGCCGGACTCGTCGTCGCCGCAGGCGCTCAGGGTCAGCAGCGAGGCGGCGCAGGCCAGCGCGGCGATGTCTCGTGTGCGCACGCGGCGCATGCTCGTCCTCCCGATCGTGGTCGTCGATCCGGTCGGGCGCCGACTGCCAGGGCCCCACCTCGGGCCAGATTAGCGAGAACACGCCAAGGGCGGCAGGGGAGGACTCCCCTGCCGCCCGTGGCGTGCGTCTCTGTCGGGTCAGGCGTGCCGCGGGGTGTAGCGGCTGTGCCGTGCCGTGTAGCGCGAGTTGGAGCGGCGGATCGCGATGGCGCCGGCGACGACGAGCAGGGTCCAGACGCCGAGGGCGATCCAGCCGGCGAGCCAGGTGGCGGCCGCGCCGATGAGGACGACGGCGGCCAGCACGCAGGCGACCGCGATGAGGTTGCGGCGGATGGCCGCGACCGACTCTGGGCTGGCGTGGCGGCGGCGCAGGTTGTGGCCCACGGGTGCGGCGACGTGCTCGACCTCGTCGGCCGGCTCGGTGACGATCGTCTGGCCAGGGACGGCCGCCTCCTCGACGGCCTCGCGGTAGGCGAGTCGCGGGATGACCGCGGTGTCCACCGTGTCGTCGTCGGTCGCCAGCATGGCCTCGAGGTCCTCCGCCTGGATGGCCCAGGTCGGCAGGTCGGTCGGGGCGGTGCGGGGAGAAGTCGTGCGCGCCGTGCTCATGAGGGCTATGATCCCGCGCTTCTCGGCCGTTGTCGTGCACGTCCGGCGCCCGGGCGTGTCTCGAGCCGCACCACCTCATCGGCCTCACGTGCCACACGTGTCTCGAGGTCCTTCGTGCGGTCGCGGGCGGCGACGAGCGCGGCCCGCGCCTCCGACTCGGCGAGGCGGGCGGCGGCCAGCTCCCGCTCGACGTCGCGCAGCCGGTCGCGCGCGGCCTCGAGGGCTGCCTGCCGAGCGCGCTCCTCGGCGCTGACCTCCTCCGTGTCGTCGCCGGGGTCGTCCGGCAGGGGCGGCAGGAGGCGAAGGGGGGTCGCCACCGCGTCGTCGAGCTCGACCTCACCGAAGCCGGCGTACGCCAGAGGGCGGAGCAGCTGACCCGAGGCCACCGCCGTGCCGCTCGCCTCGTCGGCGAGCGCGGCGACGGCCGTCGCCGCCACGGAGTCCTGCACGCCGGCGGACCAGCCCAGGCCGTGCTCGTGGGCGGCGCGACCGGCGGCCGCGACGAAGGCGTCGATGCACTCCCTTCGCTCAGGTCGGGCCGCTGCGAGCGCGGCTCCGTCGCCACTGGCCTGGGCGGCGCGCATCCGCTCGCCGAGAGCGAGGAGCGCGGCCACGACCTGCGGCTCTTCCCGCGCGACGACGTTGACGAGGTGCGCGGGGACGGTCGGCTTGCGCAGGGCCTTGATCGCGGCGGCCAGATCGGCGTCGCCCTCGTCCTTGGCCGCGGTCACCCACCGGGTGCGGGTGGCGACGAAGTCGGCCAGGGGCGCTGCGTAGACGTCGGTGACGGCCTCGCTCAGCTCCACGGGCTCAGGCGCGCTCGTCGGCGATGCGGGTGAGGCGCTCGACGTACCGGGCCCAGCGCCCTTCGTCCCACTCCGGCAGGTTGTTGCCCTCGGAGCGCAGCCCGACCCGACCGTCGACGTGCTCGCGCAGGATGTCGGCGTGGGCGAAGCAGGCCGCGCTCCAGGCGAGCACGTCGGCCATCGACTCGCCCTCGGTCGCAAACATGTCCTCGTTGTCGTCCGGGTCCACCCCCTCGGCCTCCCACGGGAGCGCCAGGTCGCTCGGCCGACCGAAGGTCTCGCCGAAGTAGCCCAGCTCGCACGCCGCCGCATGCTTGTACAGGCCCAGCAGGTTGGTCCCGGTCGGCGTCCGGGGCAGCCGCGCCTCCCGCTCGCTCAGCCCCTCGAGCTTGAGCAGCAGCGCCGCCCGCTGGGCGCGCAGGTGGTCGTGCAGGGCGGTCTTGAGGTCGGCCATGGGACCAGCCTGCCACCGGGGACCTACTGCGAAGCGGGCGAAGGGGGACGGAGCGGACGGGCGAGGAGGGTCGGTGCAGCGTCAAGCCGACGTCGAGAACGACAAGGCGCCCACACGAGGACGAAGGACGTCGGCAGCGCGCCGGCCCTCCTCGCCGGGAGCGGGGGGCACACGGTCGTGGCTTCGAGACGCTCGTTCCGCCCACGCGGCGCGTGGGACCCAGCTCCTCAGCCAGCGGTGGGGTCTCGTCCAGAGATCCCCAAGGTGGGCGGCCTACCGTCGTGGGATGGCTCCGACATCTCACCCCGGGCGTTGGCTGGCCGGGCTCACCCTGCTCCCCGTCGCCGGCACCCTCGTCGCCGCGGCGCTGCAGTACGTGCGCACGGATCAGACGGGGGCCGTCTTCACCTTCCTCTTCTGGAACCTCTTCCTCGCGTGGATCCCCTTCCTCCTCGCGCTCGCGATGACCGGGCTGGACCGGCTCCGGGCCCCCGGGTGGCTGCTCGCCCCCGTCGGCGTCGTGTGGCTGCTCTTCCTGCCCAATGCGCCGTACATCATCACGGACTTCATCCACCTCGACTGGATGCACGGCGCCCCACTGTGGTTCGACGCCCTGCTCATCGGCTCCTTCGCCGGGACGGGGCTGCTGCTGGGGCTCGCCTCGTTGCTGCTCGTGCACCGGATCGTCGCCGCCCGGATGGGGACGGCCGCAGGCTGGGCGCTCGCCATCGGCTCCCTGGCCCTGACCTCCCTCGGCGTCTACCTCGGCCGCTTCCCCCGCTTCAACTCCTGGGACGTGGTGACCAACCCGCAGGGCCTGGTCGACGTCGTCCTCGGCCGACTCCTCGACCCCTTCGGCAACCCCTTCCTCCTGCAGTTCGCCGCGGCGATGACCGGGGGTCTGGTCGCCGCCTACCTCGTCACCTGGGCCATCGGTCGAGCCCTCGAGGGCGGTCATCGGGGTGGGGTGGCACAGTACGGCGGGTGAGCACCCCCGCCCGCCCCGCGCAGGAGCGGCCGTCCGTCCCGGCCGAGATCAAGGCACTTGTCGCCGCGGCCTTCGTCATCGCCGTGGGCTTCGGCCTCATCACCCCGGTCCTGCCGCAGTTCGCCCAGAGCTTCGACGTCGGCGTCACCGCCGCCTCCGTCATCGTCTCGGCCTTCGCCTTCTTCCGTCTGCTCTTCGCCCCTGCGGGCGGTGCTCTCGTCACGCGGCTCGGGGAGCGGCCCGTCTACATCCTCGGGCTGGTCATCGTCGCCCTGTCCACGGGCGCCTCGGCCTTTGCCCAGTCGTACTGGCAGCTGCTGATCTTCCGCTCGCTCGGCGGCATCGGGTCGACGATGTTCACCGTCTCGGCGATGGCCCTGCTCGTGCGCATGGCCCCGCCACTCATCCGCGGCCGCGTCTCGTCGATGTACGGCAGTGCCTTCCTCATCGGCGGGGTCATCGGCCCCGTCATCGGCGGCGCCCTGGGCGAGCTCGGGATGCGGGTGCCCTTCCTCGTCTACGGCGTCGCGCTGCTGCTCGCCGCGGCCCTCGTCGCGACCATGCTGCGGGGGACCCCCCTTCGCGCCGACCCGCTGCAGGGCGCACTGCCGCCGATGACCGTGCGCGAGGCCCTCGGCGACAGCGCCTACCGCGCCGCCCTGGTGTCGGCCTTCGCCAACGGGTGGACCAACTTCGGCGTGCGCGTGGCGATCCTGCCGCTCTTCGCCGTCGCGGTCGTGGGGGAGACGTGGGCCGCCGCCGTCGCCCTCGCCGCAGGTGCGGCCGCGACCGCCATCACCCTGCAGTTCTCCGGTCGGATCGCCGACACGCTCGGCCGCCGCCGACCCATCCTCGTCGGCCTCGGCCTGAGCGCCGTCGGCATGGGCGCCATGGGACTCGCCGGAGGCCTCGTCGGCATCCTCGTCCTGACGACCGTGCTCGCCGCCGGCGCCGGCCTGCTCAACCCGGCGCAGCAGGCCACCGTCGCCGACGTCGTCGGCAACGGCCGGTCCGGGGGCAAGGTGCTCGCCGCCTTCCAGATGTGCCAGGACGCGGGCGGCATCGGTGGGCCCGTCGTCATCGGTGCGGTCGCCGACCTCTGGGGCTGGCAGTGGGCCTTCGCGCTCAGCGGACTCGTCAGCGCCCTCGCGATCCTCCCGTGGTCGCGGGCCCGCGAGACCCTGGCGGCACCCGCGGGATGATCCGGCGCGCTCCGCGCGTTGCCCCCCGACATGCAGATCGACATCTGGTCCGACATCGCCTGCCCCTGGTGCTACATCGGCAAGCGGCGCCTCGAGACCGCCCTGACCGACCACCCGCAGCGCGACGAGATCACCGTCGCCTGGCACAGCTACCAGCTCGACCCGAGCCTGCCCGAGCACTACGACGGCACCGAGGCCGAGTACCTCGCCTCCCGCAAGGGCATGCCCGTCGAGCAGGTGCGGCAGATGTTCGGCCACGTCGCCGAGCAGGCCGCCGGCGAAGGCCTCGCCTACGACTTCGACCGCCTGGTCGTCGCCAACTCCGCGCGCGCCCACCAGCTGCTCCACCTCGCCAAGGAGCGTGGGGTCGCCGATGCCGTCAAGGAGGGCCTGCTGTCCGGTCACTTCGAGCACGGCCTCGACATCGGTGACGTCGACGCGCTCGTCCGGGTGGGAGTGGCCGCCGGTCTGGACGAAGGGGAGGTCCGCGCCTCCCTCGAGGACGGCCGCTACGAGGCCGCGGTCGCGGCCGACATCGACATGGCGCGGCAGATCGGGGTGACGGGTGTCCCCTTCGTCGTCATCGACATGAAGTACGCCGTCTCCGGGGCCCAGCCGCCCGAGGTCTTCCGCGAGGTCGTGGACAAGGCGCTCGCCGAGCGGACCCCGGCCGTGCAGGTCGTGCAGTCCGGCGACGTCTGCGGGCCCGACGGCTGCTGAGCGCCGCGACCGGGGCGTAGCGTCGGGGGCATGACTCCTGCACAACTGCTCATCGACTGCTTCGGCCGGGTGCGCGAGAGCGCGCTGGCCGCCATCGACGGTCTCACTGAGGAACAGCTGACGCACCGCGTCGCGCCCGACGCCAACCCGATCGCGTGGCTGGTCTGGCACGCCTATCGCGTCCAGGACGACCACGTGGCCGACGTCGCCGGTCTTCAGCAGGTCTGGGCTGCCCGAGGTTTCATCGAGTTCTTCGACCTCGACCTGGACGAGGACGACACCGGCTACGGGCACACGAGTGCGCAGGTGGGCAAGGTCGTCGCCAGTGCCGAGCTGCTCGCCCGCTACGTCGAGGCCGTGCACGACCAGACGGTGACGTGGGTCGCCGGGCTGGACGAGGACGACCTCGACCGCGTCGTCGACACCTCGTGGGATCCGCCGGTCACGCTCGGGGCGCGGCTGGTGAGCGTCGTCAACGACGACACCCAGCACGTCGGGCAGGCGGCGTACCTGCGGGGGCTGATCACCGCATGAGGTCGAGCTTCGTCGTGTCCGCCGAGACCGAGCACGCGCCCGCCGAGACGTGGGCGCGGCTGTGGGACCTTGATCGGCACACGGCGGTCATCCCGCTGACGACGGTGACGCCCAACCCGCCGGCGACCCGGATGGGGGCGGGGGCCGGCTTCACCGGCAGGACCGCGCTGGGGCCGCTCGGCTTCGACGACGTCATGCGGGTCGAGACGTGGGCCCCGCCGGAGTCCGCGACCGTGGTCAAGGTCGGCCGGGTCGTCGGCGGGCGGATCGAGGTAACGGTGGCCCCCCTTCGTCACGGCTCGCGCGTCGTCTGGCGCCAGACGGTGCAGCTGCCGTGGCTGCCAGCGCGACTGCGGTGGGTCGAAGCGCTCGCCGCCCGGGTCGTGGCGCCCGGCTATCGGCAGGCGATCCGGACCCTGCTGGCGTGAGCCGATTGGACCGGCCGAGCACAACAGGTCGTCTTGGTGCATGTCGTGCCGTTCGCCGGCCCGCGCGGCGGAGCACCGCCACGTGCGGAGCGGGACCGAGATCGTGCTCGTCGTCGACGCCGTGCAGGCCGAGCGTGACCGGCTCGTGGCCGCAGGCGTCGAGTTCGCCGAGGACCTCACCGACCGCCCGTGGGTGCTGACCGACTTCCGGGTGCACGACCCTGACGGGTACCACCTGCGGCTCACCGACCGTCGCTGACGCCGGGGCTCAGGTCCGGCGCTTCGTGCGGGCCGTCGCCGGGGCGGTCCACGGGTCCTCCGGCCACGGGTGCTTGGGATAGCGGCCGCGCATCTCAGCCCGCACCTGGGCGTAGGGCCCGGACCAGAAGGAGGCGAGGTCGTCGGTCACAGCGAGGAGCCGTCGGGCCGGGGAAAGCAGGTGGAAGAGCACCGGCACGCGGCCGTCGAGGAGCCGCGGCGTCTCGCCGAGGCCGAAGCACTCCTGCAGCTTGACCGCGAGCACCGGTGCGGCAGAAGGCTCGTCGTGCGGCGGCCAGGTGATCGTGGCCGTCGACCCGCTCGGGACCGGCAGGCGCTCGGGGGCGAGCTCGTCGAGCCGGGTCGCCTCGGGCCAGGGGAGCAGCCGGCGCAGGGGGTCGGTCAGGTCGATGCGGGCGAAGGGAGTGCCCGTCGCCACGCGCTGCAGCTCGGGGCCGAGCCACTGCTCGAGTCGCGCCGCCAGTGCGTCGTCCGAGACCTCGGGCCACGGGTCGCCGAGGTGGTGGTGGAGCACGGCGAGGCGTCGACGCAGGGCGTCGGCGGCGGGTGACCAGGTGAGCAGGTCGAGGCCGCGGGTGACGAGTGCGCGCCGTACCGCGTCGGCCCCGGTCGCCGGGTCAGCCCGGATCGGCGTCGAGGAGAGCTCGATGGCGCCGAGGGCGTCGACCTCGCGGGCGGTGACCCTCCCCTTCGAGGCTCCACCGTCGCGCCTCAGGGAGCCTTCGCCCAGGTCGGCGCGGACCTCGCGGACCCGCAGCCCGGCGCCAGCGGTCTCCGCCTCGTCGCGGGTGAGGGCTGCGGCGAGCCGGATGACCGCGCCGGTGCCGGCCGCGACGCGGCCGTCGGCGCGGGCGACGTCGGCGACGACAAGCCACTCGTCGTGACGCATCGGGCTCCCGGCGGGCAGGGCCGCGCGGGTGCCCGAGGCGAGGAGATAGGCGGGGCCGTCGCCGACGCGTCGGGCGATCCGGCCGGGGTGGGCGAGGGCGGTGACCAGTCCGGCGCCGGAGACGTGCCGGTCGCCGGCACGGGCATCGTTGCCGGGGCGTCGGTGCTCGCCGGCTGGGACCAGCCGCGCGAGGCGGTCGGCCTCGCGGCGCCACCGGCTGGCGTCGCGGGAGCGCCCGGAGCGCAGGTCGGCGAGCAGCCGGTCGAGGTCGCCGTCGTCGCTGCGCAGGTCGTCGGCGAGGGTCGCGACCACCTCGGCGGCCGCGGTGGTGCCCACGAGGGTGGCGCCGTCGAGCAGGGCGCGGGCGAGCCGAGGGTCGGCGGGGATGCGCGTCGCGGCGAACCCGTCGTCGGTAATCCGTCCGCCGTCGTCGACGAGGCCGAGCCCGCGCAGGGTGGTCTCGGCCGCGTCGATGCCGGCCGTCGGGGGTGGTGTCAGGAGCGCCATGCCCTCGCCGCGGGGCGAGCCCCAGGCCGCCAGGGTCAGGGCCGTCTCGGTGAGGTCGGCCGTCGTGATCTGCGGGGTGACGTGCTCGGGAGCGCGGGACCAGACGGACTCCTCGACGAGCCGCACGGCACGGCCGGGGCCCAGGCGCGCGGCCCGGCCGGCGCGCTGGGTCATCGAGGCCCGGGATGCCTGCACGGTGACCAGCCCGGACATGTCACGGGCGGCGTCACGGCGGGGCTCGCGGGAGAGGGCCGCGTCGACGACCAGCCGCACTCCGGGAACGGTGAGCGAGGACTCGGCGAGATCGGTGGAGACGACGATGCGGCCACCGCTCGTGGTGGGCTCACCGCCGATCGCGCGGTCCTGCTCGCGCGGGGCAAGGCGGCCGTGGAGCGGGAGGACCTCGGCGCCGGGGACGAGACGGCCGAGCAGCTCGACGACTTGGTCGACCTCCCGGGCTCCGGGGACGAAGACGAGGGTGTGGTGGTCGGGCTCGTGGTGCCGTGCGGTCACCCTCGCGACGTGCTCGAGGAAGTCCCGGGTGACACCCCGCGCGTCGGTCCGCGGGCCCGTGCTCGGCTCCCAGAGGACCTCGAGCGGGTGCAGCGCGCCCTCGCTGTCGACGAGTGGGGCCGGACCGTCGTCGTCGCCGAGCAGTGCGGCGATGCCCGGGGCGTCGAGGGTGGCCGACATCGCGACGAGCGGCAGCTCCCGCAGCTGGCGCACCTCGGCGAGCATCCCGAGCAGCAGGTCGGTGTCGAGGGCTCGCTCGTGGACCTCGTCGAGGACGACGGCGGCCGTGCCGGTGAGCTCGGGGTCGGCGAGCAGCCGACGGACGAGCACCCCCGGGGTCACGAACTCCACCCGCGTGCGCGGCCCGACGCGGCGCTCGCCGCGGACGGTGTGGCCGACGAGGTCACCGACCTGCGTGCCGGTCAGGTGGGCCAGCCGTCGCGCCGCCGCACGCACCGTGACCCGCCGGGGGCCGGTGACGACGACCCTTCCGTCGACGCAGTCGGCGACGAGCGGGGGCGCCAGTGTCGTCTTGCCGGACCCCGGCGGGGCCTGGACGACCGCGACGCCCCGGGTCGTGACCGCCGCCCGCAGGTCGTCGAGCGTCTCGGCGAAGGGGAGTCCCTCCCCGATCGCGCGCAGATCGAGGTCGGTCATGGCGTCGAGCCTCGCACGAGCAGCGCCGGGGTCAGCGCTCGAGGACGAAGAGTCGCGTCGTCGTGTCGTAGTAGCGGTCCGTGAGCCCCTCGTCGCGCATGCCCAGGCGACGGGCGACCCGCTGGGAGGCCTCGTTGTCCGGGTGGGTGACGGCGACGACGCGGGGGAGGCCGGAGGCGTGGCCGAGCACGCGGGTGGCGGCTTCGGTCGCGATGCCGCGGCCCCACACGTCGGGGTGCAGGTGCCAGCCGATCTCGACCTCGGGACTGTCGAGGGCCAGCTCCGGGTTGCGCGGGTCCGCCGCGAGGGCCGAGCCGCTGATCGGGATCGGCTTGAGCAGCAGCGTGCCGACGAAGCGCTCCTCGAGGTCGATCGCCCAGATGCCCTGGGGCGGCGGGTAGGGCACGCCGCGTCGGCGGGGGACCGACGCGCGGGCTTCGCCGACGTCCGTCATCGGCTGGCCGTCGCCGATCCACCGCTGCACCTCGGGGCGCGAGTGCAGGTCGAAGAGCGCGTCCGCGTCCTCGTCGACGAAGGTCCGCAACGTCAGCCGGTCGGTCGTGAGCGTCTCGGGCACGCCTCGATCCTTGCACCCGGCGGTGTCTCGCGCCCGGCGCCCGCTCTCAGAGCGACTCGAGCTTGCGCACGATCCGCTGCACGGTGAGCCATGTCCGGGTGGTGATGTCCTTGCCGTAGGTCCGGTCGAGCCAGCGCATGACGTCGGGCGTCTTGCCCGGGTCGCCGTTGTCGAGGACGGCGAGGAAGGCCCGCGCCTCCTCGTCGAAGCCGACGACCCGCACCCTGGGATCAGGATCGTCGGGGATCTCGGTGGGTGCCGGCGCGCCGTCCTTGAGGAAGGTCGTGACGAGGTAGGTACCGCGTCCGTGCTCCAGCCCGTCGAAGGGATCGCGCTCGAGCAGCCCTCGCAGCTCCTCCAGAGAGCGGATGATCGTGCCGCCCCCGATGCCGAGCTGGCCGACGAGCGCCTCCTGGATCCGCCGCTCCAGTTGCGGCCCATCGGTCTCGTCGGTCTCGAAGACGATGTTGCCGCTGGCGAGCACGGAGCCGACCCGCTGCAGGCCGAGCCCTTCGTGGACCGCCCGCAGCTCGGCATTCGAGTTGTGGGGCAGCGCCGGCGCGATCCCGCGCAGCAGGGCGACGTAGCGCGTCATGGCCGCAGGTGCGAGGCGCCGTTGAGGTCGAGCGTCGCCCCGGACGCCCACTGCGCGTCGGGCGAGGCGAGCCAGAGCACAGCCGACGCCACCTCCTCCGGTCGCCCCACCCGGCCGAAGGGGGAGTCCGCCCGGATCGCTTTTCCCGCAGGGGAATCCAACCGATCCGCCACCCTCTCGGTGTCGACGAAGCCGGGCGCCACGGTCGCGACCGCGATGCCGTGCGGGGCGAGTGCGACGGCGAGCGAGGCGTCCATCGAGTGCAGTGCCGCCTTCGACGCCGCGTAGGCCGGGTACTCCGGCTCGCCGCGGTGGACGCCGCGGGTGCCGATGGTGATGACGCGGCCCGGCAGCCCGAGCTCGACGAGCCGGCGGGTCATCGCGTGCGTGACGAGCGCCGTGCCGAGGGTGTTGATCCGCAGGTAGTCCTCCCAGCTGCGTTGCCACGCAAGGGGATCCGTCGTCGCGGGTGGGTGGGTGAGCGCCGGTGTCGTCGCGATGCCCGCGTTGTTGACGAGCACCGTGACCGGTGCGCCGAGGGCCTCCTCGGCTGCCGCCGGCAGGCCCGCGGCCTGGTCCGCGTCGCCCAGGTCGCCGACGACGAGGGCGTGCCCCTCGCCGGGGAGGGAGTCGCGGGTGGCCTCCCCTTCGTCCACCGCGGAGCGGACGTGCACCGCGACCCGATCACCTTGGTGGGCAAAGGCGCTCGCGATGGCGCGACCGATGCCGCGAGAGGCTCCGGTGACGAGGACGGCGCGGGGTGCAGTCATGCGGCCAGTCTGCTCCCTCGTGGTGGCACGGCGGCCCGGGGCGGTCAGGAGCCTGCCGGGAGGATCATCGCGACGACGTCGGGGGCATCGTCCCCGAGCCACGACGGCCGGGTGCGTCCGACCTCGACCCACCCCGTCCGCAGGTAGTAGTCGGCCGCGACGCCGAAGGGGACGACGTCGAGGCAGGGCGCGAGGCCACGCTCGGCGAGGTCGTCGAGGGCGGTGCGCATGAGGGCCGAGCCGACGCCTCGGCCACGGGCAGCGGTGGAGGTGAAGTACACCCCGATCTCGCCGAGGCGCTCCGTCGGCAGGCCGTGACCGGCGCTCCACAGCCGCGCCAGCTCGGGCTCGTGACCGTCGGGGCGGACCGGGAGGACCGCGACGTGGCCGACGGGCTCGCCGTCGAGCTCCGCGGTCCACGTGGCGAGCGCGCCGGGCCGGGCGACGAAGTCCTCTGCCGGCATCGGCAGCGGATCGCGGTGGGGGTAGCGCGAGGCGGGCTGCTGCTCGACGAGGGCGCGCCCGAGGGCGGGTAGGTCTGCGTCGGCGCGGGGGCGGATGACGAGGCTCATGGGCCCATCTTGTGGGGGTAGTCTCCGACTGCAAACTCTCTTCAGAGAAGTGATGCCTCGATGGCCCGGTCGGCCACCTCGACGCCTCCCCGCATCCACCCCGCGTGGTAGGTCGCGGCCGTCGCCTTCCTCACGCTGCTCGGGGCCGCCGGCTTCCGCGCCGCGCCCGGTGCGCTCATGGTGCCGCTCCACGAGGAGTTCGGCTGGTCGATGAGCACGATGTCGCTCTCGGTCGGGATCAACCTCTTGCTCTACGGTCTCGTCGCCCCCTTCGCCGCGGCCCTGAGGGCCGCTTCGGCATGCGGCAGATCATCGCCGGCGCGCTCACCCTCGTCGCGCTCGGCGCCGGCGGCAGCACGCTCATGACGGCGTCGTGGCAGCTGCACGTCTTCTGGGGCGTGCTCATCGGGACCGGCACCGGCTCGATGGCCCTCGTCCTCGCCGCGACCGTCGCCAACCGCTGGTTCGTGGCGCGAAGGGGGCTGGTCATGGGCGTCCTCACCGCCGGCTCCGCCACGGGGCAGCTGATCTTCCTGCCGCCCGTCGCGGCACTGGCGGAGGACGTCGGCTGGCGCCCCGGCTCGCTCGTCATCGCGGTCGCCGCGCTCGCCGTCGCGCCCATCGCCTGGCTCGTCATGCGGGACCACCCGCACGACCGGGGGGTCCTCCCCTTCGGCGCCGACCCGCGGACCTGGGTGCCGCCGGCAGAGGTGACCGGCGGCGCGATGGGCCGGGCGATCGACGGGCTGCGGTTCGCGGCGCGGCACAAGGCTTTTTGGGCCCTCGCGCTCGCCTTCGCGATCTGCGGCGCGACGACCAACGGGCTCATCGGCATCCACTTCATCCCGTCGGCGCACGACCACGGCATGTCGCAGACGACGGCCGCCTGGCTGCTCGCGCTCGTGGGCATCTTCGACATCGTCGGGACGATCGCGTCCGGCTGGCTCACCGACGTCTTCGACCCGCGGTGGCTGCTCGTCGCCTACTACTTCTTCCGCGGGGTGGGGCTGCTCGCGCTGCCGCTGCTGCTGTGGTCACTGAGACGCCCCTCGTGCCTTCGCCTGGCGGACGAGCTCGAGCGCCGTGCGCAACGCTGACACCCTGTTGGTCATCAGGGTCTGCCGCGAAGGACTGAGCGACGTCCCCCTCAAGACGGCCTCGCACTTGCTCAGCAGCGAAGACAGCTGAGTGTCGGCCACCTCAAGATCCTCCGCCTTGATCACATTGCCGTCCCCGCCCGTGCTCACTGAGACACCTCCATGCCTCCCTGGGACTCGGCACTGGATTCCTCGAGCACCAAAGTCATGAACACACTGTTCGGATCGTCCTCGTACGTCCCGAACGGTTCGCAATCAGTGAAGCCGGCTTTGCGATAGAAGGCTCGGGCTGGAGCGAAGAAGGCCTGACTCCCAGTCTCCAGCGACACCCTCTTCACACCCCGCAATCGCGCATCGTGAAGTGCGTGGCCAAGCAACCGGGACGCGACGCCTGCTCCGCGCCGAGCCGGCGCAGTCCTCATGCTCTTCAGTTCCTCGTGACCCTCGGCCATCGCCGCCAGGGCGACAGTTCCGATGACATCTTCATCTTCAACTGCAACCCACATTTGAACGCTGGGGTCGCGCAGGGCGTCTACATCCAACGCGTGCTGGCTTTCATCGGGCGCTGTCGGAGCGATGTCGTCCAGGTGCTCCCGCAGGAACGCCACCAACGCATGATCCTCGAAGTCAGCCTCAACGACTTCAAACGTCGGCGTGGTCACTGAGACTCATCCTCCCGATGCCCTTGCTTCGCAGCGGCAATGTCCTCGTCGGTGTGAGTGGCAGTCATCTGCTTCATGCCCGGGCGGTATCCCGGTTGCGAGTGAAGCCACTCCCGCGCTTCCTTGGTGAGGCGCGCCTCGTCTGCCGCGCCGCGGCTCTCGCTGCCCTGCCCCATGCCTTCTCCCTTCGTTGTGGTCACTGAGACTCCCTTGGCTTGACAAGAGCCCCCTGGCGAGCGATGTGCACTACGGCCGCGGCTATCACGTTGCCCTCCCCACCCGTGCTGATCATCGACCAGCAGACATGCCCCGGTGGGATCTGCGTAGGTCCTTCAGAATGTCGTAGACGGCACGCTCAGCCTCGACAGCGTCGCGGAGGAACTCAGGCTCGTCCTCGTTGGCAATGAAGGCACGAAGCTCCTCGTCTGACTTTTCCACGCGGCGTTTCCACATCTCGGGCACTCTGTCGGGCCCGAGCATCGCGATCAAGGCGAGTGTCTCGGCTCCCATGTCTTTGCTGATGATGGGATCGGTGTGCCCGCCCCGGGCCTCCAAGACGGACAGTCTGATGGCTGCCTCCAGCTCGGCGAGCAGCCGTGCCTGATCCGCCGCGGCCTGGCGGTCATCCTCAGCGATCTTGATTGCGTTCCTGCGGTCCATCGAGGCGATGATCAGGGCTACGATCGATGCGCCAGCAGCAACGAGTATGGCCGCGATCTGGATGACGTCCCCGACTGCCATGTGGGTCCCTTCGACGTAGGCGGCCCATCCGGCCGTATCTCAAGGTAGACGACGCCACCGACACTAGTGCGACGGTGGCTTGGCCCTTCTATGTCCGAACAGCTGCGCTAGTCCTGGCCACCTACTCGACCGCGTTGCTCGGACTGGACTGTCGGACCTGCTCTCTAACCTGTCGTCGGCGAAGCTGTCGCCGTGACCACCCCCAAGGGTTGAGCCCGACTCGTCCTCAGCCGTGCGGTCTCGCGGTCTCATGGATAGACTGTTCGCGTCGGAGAGGGAACCACGTGGAGTGCTCTATCAGCAGGCGGTGCCTGCAGGGGTGCGAGACGGATCGTCGACCAGGAGGAGTCCATGGCCACTGCGACCCTGGAGTTCATCGGCACAGCGACCTCGCTGGTCCGGTTGGGGGAGTTCACTCTGCTCACCGATCCGAATTTCCTCCATCACGGACAGCGTGCCTATCTGGGCAAAGGGCTTTTCTCGAAGCGGGTGACCGAGCCCGCGCTCGGTCCCGAGGATCTTCCCAGCTTGGACGCGGTGGTGCTTTCTCACCTGCATGGTGACCATTTCGATCGGATCGCACGGCGCAGTCTTGACACCTCGCTGCCCGTCCTGACGACCCCGCATGCGGCCCGGCGGCTGCAGTCATGGGGGTTTGCCGGGGCTGAGGCGATGGCGACGTGGCAGTCACGTGAGCTGGTCAAAGCCGGCGAGACGCTCACAGTGCACTCTGCCCCGGGGGAGCACACACCCGGATGGGCATCATGGTTGTTGCCGCCGGTCATGGGCAGTGTGCTTGAGCATCACGTCGCGGGCGCCGCGCGGTCGCTGCGGGTCTACATCACCGGGGACACGCTGTATCGACCGTGGCTGCGTGAGGTCACTGATCGGTTCGGTCCGCTCGACGCGATGGTCATCCACCTCGGGGGCACACGTGCGCTCGGGCTGCTGGTGACCATGGACGCCGAGCAGGGCATCTCGTTGGTCGACCTCCTCGAGCCCGCCGTGACAGTGCCGGTGCACTACGACGACTACACCGTCTTCCGGTCACCGTTGAGCGATTTCGTGGCCCGGTGGCGAGCGGTCGATCCCCCCGGTGAGCTCCGGCTCGTCGAGCGCGGAGCCACGGTCTCCCTCGCGCCGTGACACCCTTCGGTCGCCGGTCGGGGATGGGGTGATCCGTAATGCACTCTCTTCTCTGAAGGACAGATACGGTTGGTGCGGTCGGGCTGGGTTCCAGTTCGATCGGTCGTACATCGGACACCACGTCCTGACATCTCGTCGTCGGGTTGTTTGGCCTTCTCGTCTACCTCTGGATGGCCACCTTGGCAGTCCACCGGCATTCATCGCTCATCGTCGAAGCTCGCCCACGTGCTGGCTAACAGTTCGGATCGCCCGGTCGATGTTCTTCAATTCTTGGTCGGACCCGGATGTCATCCGCTGTCCTTCGAAAGGGACCGGAGTGATTGCACCGAGGACGTCCAGGTCGAACGATAGGGAGGAGTCGTAACACTTGCCCTTATCGTCTTGGTACGTCACTGTCACGATGGCGATGGCCGGCGCCCCGGCGACCGCCGACAGCTCCCCCGTCTTTTCCTTGCGCCGTTCGTATCGCCACATGAGGCGATGACGTGCTCCTGGCGGTAGATCGCGTTTGCGTCCCAGATACGCGGTCAGGTGCTCAGTGATGTGGTCCTCATCGTCGTACGGCTCCCATGCCGCTGGCTCGGTGGAGACCCCCACCTTGTGGGCCATCGACCTCCCTGTGCTGTGCAGAGTGAGGTCCCATGCCCCCGGGCCATGCAAACTCGGGACAACGTCCACCACAACGAACGGTCGGGCGTCGTCGCGCATCTGCTTCCGAAGGAGATTGACTTGCCAGGCTGCGGCCAGCGCAGCAATGAGTGCCGCCACCGCCGTGAGTGCTGCGATCATGAAGTGCCCTCCGCCTGCGCCTTGACGCGCTTGATCGTGCGGTACACGGTGGTCACTGAGACACCTCCAAGGTGCCGGGGTGCCACGCGATGATGTCGTCGCGGCGGACGCGAATCCACGACTCGGACGTGTGGTTAGAGGGGTGGAAGAGGAACCGCGCCCAGCCCAAGGTAAGGAAGTACTCGGACGGCGAATCCTCGTCGAGGAAGGCCCTCTCCTCATCGGAGAGTTCGACGTCTGCCGCGCGGCCGTCCTGGAACTTGCGCCCGCGATGGGCGTAGTCCTTGGCGTCTCTACCGTACGGCTCGAACGGTGGTCCTGCGTCGGGGGGAGCAGGCACGAGGTTCTGGGCGTATTGCCACTGAGGGACAAGGGTTCCGGTGATCAATCCACCTGAGGTTTGGAGAGTCACCGCGTGCTCCCCTGTCGCCACGGGTTCGGTGGCGGTATCAACGAGCGAGATAAGGGTATTGAGATACTTGTCGTTCCACGTAGCTGGCCGGAGAGGAGTGGTGGCGCCACTGGGGGGACTGTTGTCGTTCATGTCGAGCTCCCATCTTGATGGTGGCCGGTCAGCGCACTTTCGCTGGCCGGGACTACTTCACTACTTCTGATCGCGCCACTGTCCGGCGACAGTGCAAGGCTTGGTCATAGGGAGCCCCTCTCTGCCTTGGCTCTCTTGACGGTTCGGTACACGGTTGCTCTCGATACCGCGTAGTCCTCGGCGAGCTGGGCCACGGTCGCGTCACCGGCCTCATACTCCTCGAGCAGCTTCTTCGTGCGCCGCTCGTTCAACTTAGGCGGCTTCCCGCGCATCCGCCCTTGCGCTCGAGCGATCGCGATTCCCTCGAGGGTGCGCTGCCGGTTCAGGTCGGCCTCGAACTCGGCGACCATCGCCAGCGCGTTGAAGAGGAACTTCCCAACCGGATCAGCCGGATCGTGCACGGACCTGTCCAACTGGAGGGCAGCGCCCTGCTCGTAGATCTGCCCTACGAGGTCGCGAGCGTCGGGCACCGAGCGCGCGAGGCGGTCCAGCTTCGTCACCACTAGCACGTCGTCGGGGCGAAGGGCAGTGATCGCCTGCTCAAGCCCCGGGCGGTTCTTCATGGATCGCCCGGTGCGCTTGTCGGTGTAGATCCGCTCCCGGTTGACGCCGAGGCGGGTCAGGCCTTCGATCTGTGAGGCAAGGTCTTGCCGCTCAGTCGAGACCCGCGCGTATCCGATGAGCACTGGACCTCCCTAGTCGCAGTAGATGGGCATTAGTGCGATTTTAGTGCGGGCGGGTCTAAAGCAACAGTCCTGCGCGCTGCGGGTCGGTGAACGGTCGTCGCTGGTGTCGAGAAGCGCTCTAAATTGGAGCAACGCGATTTCTATCTAAGATACGAAGATTCTGGTTGGGCACACTCCGCCGCTGAGGCCGTGCGGCATGATGTCGCGTCCAGCCAAGGTGGTCGGCGCTACTGGCTGTCAAAGGCCGATGGCTCGTTGATATTCAGCCCTGGCGGGTATCTGGCGCGGTCAGGAGTCCTGTGACTGGGCGGTGGCGTTGTGGCGGTAGAACGTGGCGCGGGACCAGCCCACGAGTCGGGCCGCGTCTGTGGCGGTGCGTCCTTTGGCGCGTGCGTCGTTGACGATCGCGAGCTTCTCGGCGATCACGGCTGGCTCCACGCGGGGTCGCCCGAACTGGGTGCCGGAGGCTTTGGCTGCGGCGATGCCGGCATTGACCCGTTCTGTGATCAGCTCCCGCTCGTATTCAGCCAAGGTGGCGAGCATGTTCAGCATCAGCCGTCCACTGGTGGTGGCTGGGTCGATGCCGTCTTGGATGGAGCGGATGCCGATGCCGGACTCGCGCAGCAAGGTCACCGTGTTCAGCACGTCGATCAGTGAGCGTCCCAGCCGGTCCACTCGCCAGACCACGACCGTGTCTCCAGCGGTGGCGTACTCCAGGAGTCGGCGCATCCCTGGACGTTGCGCTGCGTTCTTGCTGCCCGAGGTGACGTCCGAGAAAACGTCCCGAGCCTCGACCCCGGCCGTGGTCAGCGCGTCCAACTGCAACTGCGCGTCCTGACTGGCCGTGCTGATCCTCGTATACCCCAGAAGTCTCACCCACCCATCCTGCCTCAGAAACCCTTCCGGTGATGTCGTCTGAGACGTTTCTCGTCGAGACACTTTTCCGAGACACGCCTGCAGCCGCAGAACCGCGAGAGCTCGGTCCTCGGCAGCGACGTTAGATCGTGTCTCATCAACCTGTAGGTTTTTAAGGCACATTCACGGCGCCAGGCGGGCCGCCGCGGGAGCCCTCGTCCACCCCGCTGGGGCCGCGGGTTTCAGGCGCAGCATGACGTCGGCATCTGGTTTCGGAAGAGGCCGGCCACGATGCGCAGGCTTTCGCTCATGGTCAGGTACGGCGCCCAGGTGTCGGCCAGATCGTCGACGGTCATGCCGCTTTTGATGGCGTAGGTGGCCGCCAGCATGATCTCCCCGGCCCCGTCCGCCAGAGCGTGCACGCCCAGAACCTTGCCGCTCACGGCGTCGGCGACGAGCTTCACCGCCCCGCGGGTGTCGTGCTGGACGAGCGCCCGGGGGACATCGGACAGGTCCAGGACGCGGCAGTCGCACGCGTGCCCTCGGGTGAGGGCCTCGTCCTCGGTCAACCCCGCCGAGGCCAGCTGGGGCCGGGTGAACACGACCGCAGGAAAGCCGGCGTAGTCGACCCGAGCTGCCGGCGGGTACCTGTCCTCGGTCAGGGCGTTGAGCGCGGCGGCCCGACCGCCGGCGGCGGCGGCGTAGACGTACTGGGGAGCCCCCGAGACGTCACCGGCGGCCCAGACGCGCGGGTTGGAGGTGCGCTGGGTCTGGTCGACCACGACGAAGCCGCGCTCGTCCACGTCCACACCGGCAGCGGCCAGGTTCAGGCCGTCGGTGCGGGGCAGGCGTCCGGTGGCCACCAGGACCTGCGCGCCGCGCACCTGTTCGCCCGAGTCCGTGGTCACCACCACCTCTCCTGCGGGGCATGGTTCGCGGGCCACAGTGGTCGCGCGCTCTTCGACCACGGTGATGCCGTCGTCGGTGAAGACTTCCCGAAGTCTCTGGGCCAGCTCCGGCTCGGCGTGCGGCGCCAGACGCCCGACCACAGAGACCCGGGTGCCGAGGTGAGCGAACAGCTGGGCCTGCTCCATCCCGACGTACCCGCCACCGATAACGACCAGGGACTCAGGCAGCTCGGTCAGCTGCATCGCGGTGGTGGACGTCAGCCGGTCCACAGAGTCGAGACCGACCACCTCCGGGATGGCGGGGGTAGCACCGGTGGCGACCAGATAGGCCCGGGCCCGCAGCGCCTGGCCGTCGACGGCCAGGGTGTCCCCGTCCAGGAAGCTGGCCTGGCCTGGGCGGACCTGGAAGCCGTAGGCAGCGGCCACATCGGCGTACTTCGCATCACGCAGGCGCTCGATGAGTGCGTCCTTCTGGGCCACCAGATCGCCGAGGTTCACCGGTGCGGCTGACGTTGGGGCACCTTTGAAGGGATTGGTGAGCGCGGCGTGCCGGGCCCCGGCGGCCGCCAGGAGCGTCTTGGACGGCACGCAGCCGATGTTCACGCACGTCCCGCCCAGAACACCGCGCTCAACCAGCACGACGCTCTTACCGGCCTGGCTGGCCGCGATGGCGGCGGACATCGCCGCGCCTCCTGAGCCGATCACGGCCAGATCGACGTCGTAGTCCACACCCATTTGCCCACCTTCCTTCGCGTGACCCCTCTTCAGCGTCCATAGTGGACGTTCCAGCGCAGGGGAAGGTCAAGGCGAACATGGACGAGAGCCGAGAAAGGGGCCACTGTGCGCATCGGTGAGTTGGCCGTGGCCAGCGGCACCACAACCAAGACGCTGCGCTTCTACGAAGAAGCCGGCCTACTACCTGCGCCTGAGCGCACCGCCAACGGATACCGCGACTACACCCCTGCGGCCCTGGCGCGCCTGGACTTCGTTCGCCGCGGCCGCACCGCTGGGCTCACCCTGGCCCAGATTCGCGAGATCCTCGACATCCGCGACGCCGGAGTCGCACCCTGCCAGCACGTGCACGCCCTGCTCGAAGCCCACCTGGGCGACCTGGACCGCCAAATCGCCGACCTGCAAGCACTGCGACACACCGTCGCGCACCTTCACCACAGTGCCACCACCAGCGACCCCACCAAATGCGACACCACGACCGTCTGCCGCTATCTGTGACCAGACCGGTGCTCGCGTGTATCGCCATGAGCAGATGCCGCCACAGAGCGTCGACAGAACCCCGCCATATAACGGCGAAAGCCACATCGAATCGGTGAGCGGTCGCACTGGGCGTGGTGTCGCGGTTGACGATCCCAACGCGAACAAAACGCTTAAGGGTTTGGTACTCGGCAGGCATCTGCTTTCGATCCGGCGAAGACTCAAGCGACAAGATCCCTGCTTCTGGAGACTCCGGCTGCAGAACGTGAGGAAAGACCTCACCTGAACGATCGATCCCGTCCGATGAACCATCCTTCAGCGAGTCCAGTAGGGGATCTCTTTGCGGGACCAAGGGGGCCAGCGGCCGTGGCCCCGCGATGGTCAAGTGGTAGCTCCGCCGCGCCACTTTGCACGACGCCATCCGGAAGGAGGGCCCTGTGAAATGTAGGCGACGTGTCGTGTGCAATCTGCGCTGCTTCTCGACGTCGTGGCCCCTCATCGCTCGTTCTCGGCGGCTCACAACCTGACGTCACCGAGCCGGGTTCGTCTGTCCAGCCCCCGGTCGCAGCCGTGACGCCCGGCATCACTCCTGGTTGGTGCGTCGCGTGCCGCCGGGACGACATGGGCGACGAGAGCGGGCCCCGCGGCAGACCCCCCGGCATTCTCCGCGGCCGACTCGGGCCGATCACCCTCGGCGCCGCCCTGGCGTTGCGCCACCGACCTCGACGCTTCGAGGTCCCCACCGAAAGGCTCCTCGTTGGCTAAGTACGACATCGCCGTCATCGGCCTAGGCCGCTTCGGCTCCGCCCTCGCGCTGCGCCTGGAGCAGAATGGGCAGCGCGTCCTCGGCGTGGACGTCGACGAGTTCGTGGTGGAAAACCTCAAGGAGGACATCCGCCACCTCGCGATCGCCGAGGCACGCGACGAGGAGACCCTCAGGCAGCTGGAGATCACCCCCGACACCCTCGTCGTCCTCGGGATGACCGACGTCGCGGCATCGCTGATGGCCGCCACGGCCCTCAGCGAGCTGGGGGTCCGTGACGTGTGGGCCAAGGCGGGATCACGCCAGCACTACGAGGCGCTGGACCGACTCGGCGTCACCCGCATCATCCAGCCGGAACACGAAGCAGGACTGTCCATGGCAGCCGAGCTGCTGCAGCGCTGACCGAACCGGCGCGGCCCTTGGACGTCTCGACGGCCGTCGAGGATCGTTTGGCGCGCTTCTCATACAGGGCCGCCTTGCAGTCGGTCATCCCGTAGACCATGAGTAGTTCGCGCACGAATGACTGGGCCTGCTGTTTCTCTTCGCCCGTTCAGGCGCCACTCCGCGGTGAATTTCGCGGCCCGCTTGCGAATCTCGTTTAACGACGTGGGCTTGACTGCCATGCCTTGGTTCTCCTTCGCGCTGTCCCGGTGTGGAAATCCCGCATTCGGTCCATTCCCGTCAACGCGCCCGGAGTGGACCGACATCGCCGACGGTTAGCCCATCCCACCGTCTGCGTGGAGCACCACAAGGCTGTCTGCGACGGTTGGGCGTGCGCACACTCGAGGCGGTCGTGCTGACCTGCTTCCACGACGACCGGGTCGAGAGGGGGAACAGTGACGCTGCGTGCACGCAGCAGGACAACGCCCAGGCCAGAGATGCTGCCGTGGGCTGTCTATTGGGAGACCGAGCGCTCAATTCTGTCGATGAGGGCCTCTAGGCCGATCTCGAACTCTTGCGCGGTGGTGTCTTGACTGAGTCGGTCCTGCATGCGGCACACATGGGGGGCCTGCTGGAGGTCGAAGTAGGCGTCCTGTTCGGGGATGGCGGCTTCACCTTCGTTGAGCGTTTCATCCACGGAGAGGATGTCCTCCCCATGTGCAGCGACCTCCAGTAGCAGGGAACCGATCAAGAACGTGGTGAAGGCCTTGTAAGCATCCACGGCCCTGATGTCATCGAAGCCGAAGTCGCTGAGCGTGGCCAGGAAGTGCTCGACCAGCTCGATGCTGCGCAACGGCGGGCGCAGCCACGGTGTTGCTGGGTGCCGGGAAGCGACTAACGGGAACGCGGCAGGATGGGCTTGGGCCACCCGGCGGACTTCATTGGCCAGCACTTGCAAGTACCCCTGCCACGACGTGAACCCGACCGCGTCCGCGTGGGCGGCGACACCATCCATGAGTTTCTCCACGACCGCCTCCAGCAGGGCCTCGCGTCCGGAGACATAGCGGTACAAGGACATTGCTGCGACGCCGAGGTCTTGTCCCACGCGGCGCATCGTCAGTCCCTGAACGCCGTGCGTGTCGATCGAGGTGATCGCTGTCTGCACGATCAGATCCCGGTCCAAGCGTGGGCGCGAATCTCTGGGCGGGTCAGGGACGGTGTTCATGGCTGTCCTTTCCACAGGTGCTGACGTACCCATCATCGCGGACCTATAAGGTCCTTTGCTGCTACCCCGCCGATCAGATAAGTTTACGATGTAAGCAATAGCGTGTGCTGGGCCCATTGCCCACAAGGAGTTCTCTGATGCAGATTGACAAGCAGAAGATCGTTGACCTGCTCAAGAGCCGTGGAGAGGACGAGAAGGCGCAGCAGGCGGACGCAGACCTGCCGGACGACGTGCACACCGGTCAACACCAAGGCGTGCTGGAGAATCTGGGACTAAGCCCGACCGATCTGGCCAACCTCGCTGGCAACTTCAGCCTCTGACCTACTGGCCAGCGGCGACCACGTACGCAGTCTCCCGGTCTCGCTCACCGAGGGGGCGACACCGGACTAGGCCAGCACCTGGCCTGGGTCAAGAGACGACAATAGGTCTCAGGCAGCCACGGACTCCGGCAGACGGCCCTTCCTCTTGGCATAGGCCTGCGTGGACTTGTGATTGATCATGACCCTGGCCAGTTGCACGACCGCGCCTGAGATCAGCGCGAAGGCGATGGCCTCACCCCAGTTGACCTCCGGGCTTTCCGGGTTGTCTGGAACGGTGCCGTCGGTAACGAGCGCCCACCCCTTTTCGATGACTTTCCTCGCCATGATCCCGCCGCCGATGGCCGCGCCGGTAGTGGCCAGACTCCACAGCTTGTCGCTCATGATGGCGTGCTCCTCGTTGCTGTCGGTGTGCTGAGTTCGGGTACCGCCAACACGAAGAAGAAGGTTGTGAAGGGGGCGTCTTCACTTGTAAGTTTACAAGGTACGCACCCCGGGGCAAGCGCGGAAGCACCACCAATGTCCCGTCCTGGGCTCTCGAAGAGACTGGAGCAGACGATGAACAAGATCACCATGACAGTGGCGTTCGGGGCCGGGTACGTCCTCGGCACTCGAGCGGGCCGGGAACGCTACGACCAGTTGCGCGATCGCGCACTGGCGTTGTGGACCGACCCGACGGTGCAGAAGCAAGCCAAGAAGGTCCAAGAGCAAGCCAAACAGGTGCCCGGACAGGTCAAGGAGCACTTGCCCGACTCGATAAGCAGGACATCTCAGGACGGCAAGGACAGGACCCCAGACCACACCATGGGTGACGACTTCCCATCCGCCCCAGACATGGACCACGACGACCCCTGGCCGCCCCCGACCTCCGGTCCGGAGCCAGGGGTGAGCGACGTCCCAGGCGGTCATGGTCGTGGCTGAGCAGATGGAACCGCCACCCCGCGGCGCTTCGACCGGCGAGTTGATCTCCCGGTTGAGCGAACAGACCAGCACATTGATTCGCGATGAGATGCGACTGGCGACGGCCGAACTCAGCGCCAAGGCCAAGCATGCCGGTGCGGGACTGGGCATGTTCGGCGCCGGGGGTTTGCTCGCGTTCTTTGGCGCAGCCGCGTTGGTAACGACCGCCATCTTGGCTTTGGCGCTCATCCTGCCGGCGTGGGCCGCGGCCCTGATCGTGGCGTCGCTACTGCTGATCGCCGCCGGGGTGGTGTCCTTGCTGGGCAAGAAGCAGGTCGAGCAGGTCGGACCACTAAAACCCGAGCGCGCCATGGCGAATGTGCAACGTGATGTCACCCAGGTCAAGGAAGCGAGCAGCCGTGAGCACGAATGAATCCAACGAGCCCGTCACTAGTGCGTCGACACCCACCGAGTCGGACAGTACCGATCCGGCCAAGATCGAAGCGGACATCGCCCGACACCGCGAAGACCTGGGCATCACCGTCAATGAGTTGACCGACCGCCTGGACGTGAAGAAGCGGGCCAAGCGCCAGGTCAACGACCTCAAGGGCCAAGGCCTTAACCGAGTCCAAGACCTCAAGAGGGGAGCCCAGCAGCCCCAAAACATCGAACTGGCGGTCCTCGCCGCACAGATGCTCGCGCTCGTGGCCGGCGTGGCTGCCGTGGCCGGGGCGATCTGGTGGTGGCGCCGGTGAATGCTCGGGCCCTCACCGGCGATGAGGACCACGGCAAGGCACCGCACCCGGAAGACGACGCCAAAGCGGACAGCCCCGCGAAGATCACCAGCGCGGGCTGGAAATTCACCGGCCGCAAAGCCGTCCGGGAGTTCTTGGACGACCAGTGCACGGACTTGGCGGCCGCGCTGACCTACTACGCAGTGCTGGCCATCTTCCCGGCGCTGATCGCGATCTTCTCCCTGCTGGGACTCGTCGGTCAGAGCCAGACCACCATCGACGCAGTCATGCCGGTACTGAAGCAGGTCCTGGGCAGTTCCGGATCCCAGACCCTGGAACCCATCGTCCGCTCCCTAGCAACCTCACCCGGGGCCGGGCTGGCTCTCATCCTGGGTTTGGCCACCGCCTTGTGGTCCGCCTCGGGCTACGTCACGGCTTTCAGCCGGGCGATGAACCGTGTCTATGAGATCGGCGAGGGGCGACCCATCTGGAAGCTTCGTCCCCTGATGCTCGTGATCACCTTGGTCATGGTCCTGCTCGTGGTGCTTGTGGCCTTGATGCTGGTGTTGTCCGGACCTGCAGCGCAGGCGATCGGCGACCTGATTGGGCTGGGCTCCACCGCTTTGACTGTCTGGAGCATCGCCAAGTGGCCCGTCATCCTCGTCTTGGTGATGTTGATCGTGGCGATCCTGTACTACACCACCCCGAACGTGCAGCAGCCGAAATTCCGCTGGATCAGCGTCGGCGCTGGCATCGCGATCCTAGTCTGGATCCTGATCTCGCTCGCTTTCGGTCTCTACATCGTCAACTTCTCCAACTACGGCAGTACCTACGGGTCGTTCGCCGGAGTGGTGATCTTCCTGCTGTGGCTGTGGATCACTAACCTCGCGTTGCTGTTCGGGGCCGAGGTCGACGCAGAGCTCGAACGCTCCCGTCAACTGATGGCCGGGATCGAGGCCGAACGCGACATCCAGCTCCCTGTGCGGGACGACACCAAGATCCGCAAAGACGAAAAGAAGGAGCAGCAAGACATCGAGCAGGCAGCGAACCTGCGCCACAGCTCCGGCCAGACCACGGACACGGATAAGACTGAAGACCCCCGCAAAGACACCGATCGGAGGTGACGTCGGTCGGGAGGTGTGAGTCCGGGACTGGGTTTCCAGTGCACTCAATAAGCGCTCTCAAGGTCGGGTGGCCAGTTTGTGTGGTTCCGCCTAATCGGAGATTGCGACGCTTGCGAGGCACCCCTAGATTCGTGCGATGGGACGCTCGCGATCGGATGCTGAAGAGCGGGTGGGCTCCGACGCAGATGCGTCCCAGCGGGAGTCGTCTGCCGCAAGCCTCGCGATGAGTGGACCGGTTACGGCTGTCGAGCCGTCGGTCCGGGGCGCTGGGTGTGCTCGGCGAAATCGTCCTCACCGCAGGGGTGCTCGTCCCACTCTTCACCGGCTGGCAGCGTCCAGCCGGCGATAGCCAGACGGAGCGCCGCACGCCGATCCCCTTGCGGGGCCAGGGTAAGCGGCCATGGCCCTGAGATGGTCAAGTAGCAGCTCCGCCGCGGTACTTTGCACGACGCCATCCGCGAGGGCCTTGTGCAATGTAGGCCGCGTGTCGTGTGCAGTCTTCGATGCATCTCGACAGCGGGTCGGTGAACGGTCGTCGCTGGCCTCGTGTCGCGTTTGACGATCGTCACCGCACACCCACGTTTGGTCGCCAGCCGGTCGCCTTGCCCACCTCTCCTCGACTCGATGGCTTCCGAGCCGGACCACTACTGAGCCGAGGTATCTGGGGACCTCCTGCGCGGCTGGCCGACAGTGGCGGCTTGGTGACTCAGAACCTGACGTCACCGAGCCGTACGTGTCCAACGCTGAGGTGTTGCGTTTGAAAGGCACTCGACTTACCGCCCCACTGACACCCCGGTGGCACGAGTCAGGTCGCTGCAGACCTGTTGCCAGTCCTCGAGTGGAGACACGACCACCCGCAGCTGTGTGTTGAGGTCAACGTGCTGATCCGCGGCGGGGACGAACTAACGATGGTAGTCGGACTCTAGGTGTACTCGGCCGACAGGTTGGTGACACTCCGGTTGGGTCGTTGACGTAAGGGAGGACCCCCGAAAGTCTTGTGGTGCTACGAACTCGTCGTGGCATCACAAGGGGAGATTCATCATGGGAAAGACGCCACTTTTCAAGTCGGCCATCAAGGCCATCGGACTAGTCGCGGCGTGCACGATCGCCGCAACCCCAGCCTTCGCGGAGGGAAGTTGGAGCGGGAGCATCTCGGGTGCCAATAGCGGCTTCGGTTCGCGTACCTGGACGGACAAAAACAGCGACGCCGTGGCCAACGGTAAGCGCCTCACCCGCTGCTCGAAGTCGAATGCTGGGATGGCCTTTTACCGGAACCGCCAGTTCCCGGTGCCGGACGAGGTCGTCGGTGTGCAGAAGGAGAGCTGCGACTACTGGGTCGGGTACAAGCGGACGAGCGGTGCCATCCACTTCGTGCTCAAGAATGCCGGGTCGACAGGCTCGTTTTCGTCCCGAGTTGCTATTCAGTACTGATCCCAGAAACGAGCCGTAGCCTCATGCTTCTGTCCCTTGAGGACGTCACTGTTCGCCGTGGACGTCGTGACGTCCTCAAGGGACTCTCGTGGGCGCCCCCCTCAACTGGCCGGACTCTTCTGCTGGGTAGAAACGGAGCCGGGAAGACCACCACGCTGAAGGTTGCCTCGGGTGCGCTACGACCGAGAACGGGGACGGTCGAGATTGATGGGGAGCGTCCGCGCGCTCGAGAACTGCGCCGCCGCGTGTCGATGATGCAGCAGAGCATTTCGAGCGTTCCGAAACTCACTGTTGTCGAGCAGGTTGCTTTCGCGGCCTGGCTGGGGGGGCGCAGCAAGAGCGAAGCACGCACCGCTGCCAGAGAAGCCATCAGTCAGGTGGACCTGCTCCACAAGATCGATGACGACCCAAGCCGCCTCTCTGGAGGCGAGCTGCGGCGAGTGGGCCTTGCCGAAGCCTTGGCCCGTCCTTCGGAGATCATCTTGCTCGACGAGCCCACGGCGGGTCTGGATCCGCGTCAACGGGCACGATTTCGCGATCTGCTTCTTAACCTTGACCGGCCCGCCGTTCTGTCCACGCACCAGCTCGATGACGTTGACGAGCTGTTCACCGCCGTCTCCGTGCTTGAAGAGGGCCGTATCGTCTTCAGCGGGTCGATCGAGGACTATCTTCGACTAGGCCACGGAAGAGATGTAGCGCGCAGGGCAGAGTCCGCGTTTGCGTCGCTGACGGGAGACGCATGAGTCTCTGGCGTGCCCTGAGGTGGTCCACGGCCGGGATTTTTCTGCTGCTCATTGCTATCGCGACCTACGCGGCCGCAATTTCCGAGCGTGACTTCTTCGGGGATTACCCTTTGGTCGCGCTCAGCCAAGGGTGGGTCGCCCTAGTGGTTACGGGACCTCTCCTCGCCGGATGGGCAGCATGGGACACCGCCCGGATCATGCCCTGGCTCGACGCGACGTTCGCTGGAGCCCACCGAGCAAAGGCACTAAGCGGGTTGACCGCCCCAGCACTGCTGCTCGGGGTGCTCCTTCCGCTGGCAATTGTCACCTATGTCGCCGGATGGCCCCCAGGGCCTACGACCGCGCTGGTGACGATCTCGGCCGGAGCGACCCTCATCGCCGCAGCCAGCCTCGGGTCCGCGGTCGGCAGCATCCTTCCACGACTGGTCGCCGTCCCCACTGCGGCGGCGGCTGTCTACGCCGTCCTTGCCTTGGGCGGGACTGCTGCACCGATAGGTGACATCTGATCTGTGGCGTCGAGGGGCGCTGCTGGAAGGATGGACACCGTGCCCAAGCCCTACCCCAAAGAGTTCCGCGATGACGTGGTCCGGGTCGCGAGGAACCGTGAGCCAGGAGTCCATCTCAAGCAGATCGCTGCTGACTTCGGGATCAGCGAGTCGTGCCTGACGAACTGGCTCAAGCGGGCTGATGTCGAGGACGGCAACGTGCCGGGCGTCACGGGCGAGCAGGCCGCCGAGCTGCGCGAGCTCAAGCGCCGTAACCGAATGCTGGAGCAGGAGAACGAGGTGTTGCGGCGGGCGGCGGCGTACTTGTCGCAGGCGAACCTGCCGGGAAAATGATGTTCCCGCTCGTCCGTGAGCTGGCCGGTCAGGACGCCCGGGTTCGGGTGCCTGTGTCGGTGACGTGCAGGATGTTGAAGTTGTGTCGTGCGCAGTACTACCGGTGGCTCGCCGCACCGGTCACCGAGGCCGAGCTGGCCTGGGCGTACCGCGCGAACGCGTTGTTCGACGCTCACCGTGATGACCCCGCGTTCGGGTACCGGTACCTGGCCGAGGAAGCCGCCGAGGTCGGATCGGCGATGAGCGAGCGGACCGCCTGGGCGATCTGCTCGCAGCAGGGCTGGTGGTCGACCTTCGGCAAGAAGCGCTCGGCCCGTCCGCGGCCGGGACCGCCGGTGCACGATGACCGCCTCGCGATCGAGGACGAGAGCGGCCGCACTCGGCACGACTTCACCAGCGCGGCGGCACCGAATCGTGTGTGGCTGACCGACATCACAGAGCATTGGACTGGGGAGGGCAAGCTCTACATGTGCGCGATCAAGGACGCTTGCTCCGGGCGGATCGTCGGCTACAGCATCGATGAGCGGATGACGTCGCAACTGGCTGTCACAGCGCTGAACTCGGCCGTCGCACGCCGTCAGGCTGACGGTGTTGATGTGGCCGGGTGCATCGTGCACAGCGACCGAGGCTCGCAATTTCGAAGCCGGCGATTCGTCCACAGCCTGGGCCGCCACCAGCTCGTCGGGTCCATGGGACGGGTCGGTGCCTGCGGCGACAACGCGGCGATGGAGTCGTTCTTCGCGCTCCTGCAGAAGAACGTGCTCAACAGCCGCCGCTGGGACACCCGCGACGAGTTGCGGATCGCGATCGTCACCTGGATCGAGCGGACCTACCACCGCCGCCGACGACAAGACCGCCTGGGCCGATTGACGCCCATCGAATACGAGACCACCATGACCACACCAGCCGACCAGGCTGCGTGACTACCCACTGTCACCTATCGGTGCAGCAGTCCCGGTTGCGATCTCGACGTCGTCGAGGCCGCGCCACGGACCTCGTCGCCAGATGAGCTCCTTTTTGTACAGCTT
>NZ_PIPF01000004.1:0-87636 GCF_004025845.1 Janibacter hoylei PVAS-1 | reverse complement strand
GAGCACCCCATGAATCCGCCATCACCGGTGCGGCCCCCTTCGTCATGCCGTGGGGCGCTCCTGTGGTCGAGCGAAGGGAGCGGACGGCGAGGAGGGTCGGCGCAGCGTCAAGCCGACGTCGAGAAGGACAACGGGACGACCCGACGACGAAGGACGTCGGCAGCGCGCCGACCCTCCTCGCCGGGAGCGGCCCCCTGCCTCGGGCTGCGCGGCGCTCCTCAGGCGAGGCTGACCGAGATGTCCAGCTCCGTGACGGCTGCGGCGAACTGGCTGCGGTAGAGCCGCGCGTAGGCGCCCTCGGCCGCCAGGAGCGTCTCGTGCGTGCCCTGCTCGACGATGCGGCCCTGCTCCATGACGACGATGAGATCCGCGTCGCGGATCGTCGAGAGCCGGTGGGCGATGACGAAGCTCGTCCGGTCCCCGCGCAGGGCGGCCATGGCCTGTTGCACGAGCCGCTCGGTGCGGGTGTCGACCGAGCTCGTCGCCTCGTCGAGGATGAGCAGGCTCGGGTCGGCGAGGAAGGCCCGGGCGATGGTCACCAGCTGCTTCTCGCCGGCGGAGATGTTGCCCCCTTCGTCGTCGAGGTGGGTGTCGTACCCGTCGGGCAGCGAGTGGACGAAGCGGTCGACGTAGGTCGCCTCCGCAGCGGCCCGCACCTGCTCGCGCGTCGCCCCCGGCCGCCCGTAGGCGATGTTGTCGCCGATGGTGCCGCTGAAGAGCCACGTGTCCTGCAGGACCATGCCGGTGCGCGAGCGCAGCTCGGCGCGGGACATGGCCGTGATGTCGACACCGTCGATGGTGATCCGCCCGGAGTCGAGCTCGTAGAAGCGCATGATGAGGTTGACGAGCGTCGTCTTCCCGGCGCCGGTCGGCCCGACGATCGCGACCGTCTGTCCCGGCTCGACGACGAGGTTGAGCCCCTCGATGAGCGGCTTCGCGGAGTCGTAGCGGAAGGACACGTCCTCGAACTCGACCCGCCCGTGCCCGTCGCCGCGCGCTGCGGGCACCGCGGGGTCCTCGCTCTGCTCCGGCGCGTCGAGCACCTCGAAGACCCGCTCGGCAGAGGCGACGCCGGACTGCATGAGGTTGGCCATCGACGCGACCTGGGTCAGGGGCTGGGTGAACTGCCGCGAGTACTGGATGAAGGCGGTGACGTCGCCGAGCGTCATCGTCCCGGAGGCGACCCGCAGGCCACCGACGACGGCGATGACGACGTAGTTGAGGTTCCCGACGAACATCATCGCGGGCATGATGATGCCGCTGACGAACTGCGCGTCGAAGCCCGCGGCCCGCAGCTCCTCGTTGCGCTCGGCGAAGGCCGCGTCGACCTCCGCCTGCCGCCCGAAGACCTTGACGAGCGCGTGGCCCGTGTAGGTCTCCTCGATGACGGCGCTGACCTCACCGGTGGACGTCCACTGCTGGATGAAGTGGCGCTGGCTGCGCTTGCCGATCGCCCCGGTGAGGACGATGGAGATCGGGATCGTCACCAGCGCGATGAGGCTGAGCAGCGGCGAGATCCACACCATCATCGAGACCATCGCGACGACGGTGATCAGGCTCGTCAGCAGCTGGCTGAGCGTCTGCTGCAGCGACTGCGCGACGTTGTCGATGTCGTTGGTGACCCGGCTGAGCAGCTCTCCTCGCGGCTGCCGGTCGAAGTAGGGCAGCGGCAGCCGGTGGAGCTTCGCCTCGACCTCGGCACGCAGGTCGAAGACGACCCGGTTGACCGCGTGCACGATGACCCGCCCCTGCAGCCACGACAGCACGGCGGCGACGGCGTAGAGGCCGACCGCGAGCAGCAGCACCCGGCCGATGGCGGCGAAGTCCATGCCCTGCCCGGGGACGAGGTGCGGCATCGCGGCGAGCATGTCGGCGCGGTCGCTGTCCCCACCCGCACGCACCTGCTCGACGATCGTCTCGAGGGGCACGCCGGCGGGTAGCTCGGAGCCGACCCACCCGGCGAAGATCAGGTCGGTGGCTCGGGCCACGATGAGCGGCCCGACGGCGCTCAGCCCGACGGAGACCACCGCGAGCGCGATGGCGGTGAGCACGCGGCCGCGCTCCGGTCGCAGTCGCCCGAGCAGGCGCCCCGCCGAAGGGAGGAAGTCCTGCGACTTCTCCCCCGGAGTGCCCATCTGCATGGGTCCGCGACGGGCGGCGGCGCCCGGCCCCCTTCGTGCCTGCGCGGCCTTTTCCTCCGCGGTGGGAACTTCGCTCGCGCTCATGCGGCCTCCTCCCGCGACGCCTGGGACTCGACGATCTCGACGTAGGTCGGGCAGGTTTCGAGCAGCTGGTCGTGGGTGCCGTCGCCGACGACCCTCCCGTCGTCGAGGACGACGATGTGGTCGGCGTCGATGATCGACGAGACTCGCTGCGCGACGACGAGGACGACGCTGTCGGCGACGACCGGACGAAGGGCGGCGCGCAGCCTCGCATCGGTCGTCAGGTCGAGCGCGGAGAAGGAGTCGTCGAGCAGGTAGATCGCCGGCCGGCGCACGATCGCGCGGGCGATGGACAGCCGTTGGCGCTGCCCGCCCGAGAGGTTGCTCCCGCCTTGGGCGACCGGGGCGTCGAGCCCGAGGTCGAGGGCCCGGACGAAGTCCTCGGCCTGGGCCACGCGCAGTGCCTCCCACAGCTCGTCATCGGTCGCTTCGGGCTTGGCCTGGCGGAGGTTGGAGGCGATGGTCCCGCTGAAGAGGAAGGCCTTCTGCGGCACGAGCGCCATGCTCGCCCACAGCTGCTCGGGGTCGAGCTCGCGGACGTCGACGCCCCCGACGAGCACCCTGCCGCCGGTCACGTCGTGCAGCCGCGCCACGAGGTCGAGCAGGGTCGTCTTGCCCGCGCCCGTCGAGCCGATGATCGCGGTGGTGCGGCCCGGCTCGGCCCGCAGGTCGACGTCGCACAGCACGGGCGAGTCGGCTCCGGGGTAGCTGAACTCGACGGCTTCGAGGACGACCGTGGGGCGGTCCTCGACCATCGGCTGCGGGTCGCGTGCGTGGACGACGCTCGACTCGGTCGTCAGCACCTCGTCGATGCGCCCGGCTGAGACCGCGGCGCGCGGCAGCATCATCGACATGAAGGTCGCCATCATCACCGACATGAGGATCTGCATGAGATAGGTCATGAAGGCCGTGAGCGCCCCGATCTGCATCTGCCCGTCCTCGATCCGGTGCGCACCGACCCACAGGACCGCCACGGTCGAGAGGTTGAGGATGACCATGACGATCGGGAAGGCGAGCGACATCAGCCGGCCCACGGCCACCGCCGACGCGGTGTAGTCGGTGTTGGCCACCTCGAAACGCTCGCGCTCGCTCCCTTCGCGCACGAAGGCACGCACCACGCGCACGCCGGTGATCTGCTCGCGCAGGATCCGGTTGACCGTGTCGACGCTGGTCTGCATGCGCCGGAAGTTGGGGATCATCGCGTGGATGACCAGGCCGACCGACACGGCGAGCAGGGGCACGGCCACGGCGACGAGCCAGCTGAGGCCGACGTCCTCGCGCAGCGCCATGATGAGGCCGCCGACCATCATCATCGGGGCGGTCACCATCATCGTCAGCGCCATGTTGGTGACGGTCTGCACCTGGGTGACATCATTGGTCGTGCGCGAGATGAGCGTCGGGGCGCCGAACCGGGCGACCTCCTGCGCGCTGAAGCTCCCGACCTTGGCGAAGACCGCGGCCCGCAACCGGGCGGCCATCGACGCGGACAGGCCGGCGCCCACCCAGGTCGCCGCGATCGTCGTGACGATCTGCAGGACCGAGACGCCGAGCATCAGCCCGCCGTGGCGGAGGATGTAGTCGGTGTCGCCCGTCGAGACGCCGTTGTCGATGATCTCGCCGTTGAGGCTGGGCAGGTAGAGGGAGGCGAGGGTCGCAGCCAGCTGCAGGACGAGGAGCAGGAGGACCCGGCCGCCGGTGCCGCCCATGTGGCGGCGCACGAGGCGTAGGAGCACCCGCTGATTGTTGCACCGTGCAGGTAGTGCACCAGCACCTACGGGGCCAGGGTCAGCGCCCGTAGCGCCCCTGGTCGCGCGACTGCCAGCAGCGAGAGTGCCAGTGCCGTCGGTCGTCCACTCCCCCGAGCCCGTCGTCGGGCCAGACGACGACGTGCGGCGTGCCCGGTCGGATCTCGTGCGTGCACCCGGGGCAGGAGTACGTGCGCTCGGAGGTCTGCCCGCTCAGCCGCCGCACGATCCACGTGCGCCCCATCCACGTCTCCCGCGTCTGCGGCGCGCGCCCGAGCGCGAGCGGGCGGTGCTCGTCACGGCGACGACGGTTGCTGCGGGGCATGGGACCATGCTGTCCCACGCCCCGCCCGCCGGGCCAGTCGGTCCGGCTCGACGCCGACCGACGAATCGAGGACCTGTGCGCGACCTGCTCTGGATCACCCCGACGGAGGCGGTCTCCGTGGCCGTGGGCACGGCCGGCATGTACCTCGCGATGCTCCTGCTCGTGCGAGTTCTGGGTCAGCGGGTCCTCTCGGGCATGTCGAGCTTCGACCTCGTCGCGGTCATCGCCTTCGGCTCGATCATCGGGCGGGCCTCCCTCGGCGACTTCCCGGTGCTCGGCAGCGGGCTCGTCGCCCTGACGACGCTCGTGTCGATGCAGGGACTCCTCGGGGTGCTACGGCATCGCGGGTGGATCCAGCGCACGATCGTCAACCCTCCGGTCCTGCTCATGGCCGGCCCGCACGTCATCGAGGCGCACATGCGCCGCTGCCACGTCCTCCCGGGCGAGCTCCAGTCGCGGCTGCGGCTCGCCGGGGTGCGCCATCACGAGGAGGTCGTCGCGGTGACCTTCGAGCCGTCGGGGGCGATCAGCGTGCTGCGGCGCGGTGAGCCCGTCGACCCGCTGCTCCTCAGCGGGGTCGTGGGTGCCTCGCTGGTCCCTCCGGAGCTGCTGGCCCCCTCGTCACCGTGACCTCGACGTGCCACGGCCCCGGACCGAAGGGAGGGTCCGGGGCCGTGGCAGGTGGGCGGGATCAGTAGGTGCGGAAGCCCTCGCCCGTCTTGCGGCCGAGCTTGCCCGCGGCGACGACCTCACGCAGGAGCGGGGCCGGCGTGAGGGACTCGTGCTGGAACTCCGCGAGCAACTCCTCCTCGATCGCGAGCGCGACGTCGTTGCCGACGACGTCGAGCAGCGCGAAGGGGCCCATCGGGTAGCCGTAGTGCTCGGTGATGGCGCCGTCGATGACGTCGAGCTCGGCACCCTCCTCGTGCGCCTTGATGGCGTCGTTGAGGTAGGGGAAGAGCAGCGCGTTGACGATGAAGCCGGAGCGGTCGGCGCAGCTGACGGCGACCTTGCGGGTGCTGCGGCACAGGTCCTGGACGGTGTCGAGCACGTCCTGGCCGGTCGTCGGGTGGTTGATGACCTCGACCAGCTTCATGATCGGGGCCGGGTTGAAGAAGTGCATCCCGACGACGTCCTGCGGGCGCTTGGTCTGCGCGGCGAGGTCGGCGATGGACAGCGAGGAGGTCGTCGTGGCGAGGATCGCACCGGGCTTGCAGATGCGGTCGAGGTCGGCGAAGAGCTGGTTCTTGATGCCGATCTCCTCGGCGATGGCCTCGACGACGATGTCGACGTCGCCGAGCGCCTCGCGCTCGGTGGCGCCGGTGAGGCGGCCGAGGATCGCGTCGGCGTCGCCCTGCTCGAGGCGGCCCTTGTCGACCTGGCGGGAGAGGTTCTTGGCGATCTTGGCCTGCACGGCGTCGACCTTGTCCTGCGTGCGGGCGACGTAGGTGACGGGGAAGCCGTTGGCCGCGAAGACCTCGACGATGCCGCTGGCCATCGTGCCGGAGCCGACGACGCCCACGGTCTTGATCGGGCGGGCGGCACCCTGGCCGTTCGCGGCGGGGGTCAGCTCGTCGGCGACGACCTCGTCCCCGGCGTAGCTGTAGAAGCCCTGGCCCGCGGCCTTGCCGGTGCGGCCCTCGGAGATGAGGCGCTCGATGGCCGGGTTGGGCTGGTGGCGGGGGTCGTTGGTCTCGGCGAAGCGCGCGGCGAGCGCGTCGCGGACGGTCTCGAGGCCGAGCTCGTCGATGACCGTGAGCGGTCCCTTGGGCAGGCCGCATCCGAAGCGCATGCCGTTGTCGATGTCCTCGCGGGAGGCGTACTGCTCGTCGAACATCGAGGCGGCGTGGTTCAGGTACGGGAAGACCAGGGCGTCAGCAAGGGCGCGGGAGTCAGACATGTCGGCACTATCGCAGTCCGTCTGACCGGTCGGTAGGGGGCGGCGGCGTGATGGTCCGCACAGGCATGTCGTCGGACGCGTAGGGTCTGCGGGGTGCGAGTGGTGATTGCGACCTGCAGTGTCGACTACGAGGGGCGACTCAATGCCCACCTGCCCCTGGCGACCCGTCTGCTCATGGTCAAGGCCGATGGTTCGGTCCTCGTCCACAGCGACGGCGGCTCCTACAAGCCCTTGAACTGGATGGCTCCCCCGTGCTCCATGGCCGAGGTCGAGCCGGACGAGACGGAGGCCACGGAGGGAGTCGAGGCGGTCTGGGTGGTGCAGCACGCCAAGACGGAGGACCGCTTGCGGGTCAAGCTGCACGAGGTGCACCACGACTCGGCCCACGACCTCGGTGTCGACCCCGGTCTGGTCAAGGACGGTGTCGAGGCTCACCTGCAAAAGCTGCTGGCGGAGCACATCGAGACCCTCGGTGAGGGCTACGCCCTCGTGCGCCGCGAGTACATGACCGCCATCGGTCCGGTGGACATCCTCGCCAAGGACGCGAAGGGGGTCTCCGTCGCCGTCGAGATCAAGCGCCGCGGCGAGATCGACGGCGTCGAGCAGCTGACCCGCTACCTCGAGCTGATGAACCGCGACCCCGCCCTGCGCCCGGTCACCGGGGTCTTCGCGGCGCAGGTCATCAAGCCCCAGGCCCGCACCCTCGCCGAGGACCGCGGCATCCGCTGCGTGACGCTCGACTACGACGAGCTCAAGGGCATCGACAACAGCGCCCACCGCCTCTTCTGACGCCCACCGCCCCCGCCCGCATTTCCCTAGGGAAATGCGCACTCCTACCCGCATTTCCCTAGGGAAATGACCACTCCCTTGCGCATTTCCCTAGGGAAATGCGCAGGTGGGGTGGGCAGGTCGGGTCAGCTCACCTCGAGGCGGGCGAAGGGGGTCTCCCCCGCCGCGGTGCCCGGCGCGAGGACGAGCACGGTCTCGCCCCGGTGCAGGTCGGCGATCTCGCCGAGCACCGGCGAGGTCGGCGGCCCCTCGAGCAGCCCCGGCTCGGTCTCGAGCGGCACGTCGAGCAGCTGCGCGAGCTGCTCCCCCGCCACATCACCCGGGGCGCAGGCGACGGCCAGCACCCGGTCACCCGCGAGCGCGTCGATGAGCGCCGTCGCCGCCCCCACATCGCGCGGTGGGGCGGCGACGAGCAACGTCGCCGGGCAGTGCAGGGCCATACCCGCAGGCTAGCCCTGACGGATCAGGCCTCGGCCGTCTCGAGCGCCGGCAGGCCGCGGTTGTCGCGGATGATGTCGAGGAAGCGGCCCATGATCTCGTTGAGCCCGAAGTCCTTGGGCGTGAAGACGGCCGCGACACCGAGCTCGCGCAGCTTCGCCGCGTCCGACTCCGGGATGATGCCGCCGACGATGACGGGGATGTCACCGGCGCCCTGGGCCTTGAGGCCGTCGAGCACGTCCGGGACGAGCTCCATGTGCGACCCGGAGAGGATCGAGACGCCGACGAGGTCGACGTCCTCCGCGACGGCCGCGGAGACGATCTGCTCCGGCGTGAGTCGGATGCCCTGGTAGATGACCTCGAAGCCCGCATCACGGGCGCGCACCGCGATCTGCTCGGCGCCGTTGGAGTGCCCGTCGAGGCCGGGCTTGCCGACGAGGACGCGCAGCTTTTCGCCGAGCTCCTCCCCCGTGGCCCGCACGCGGTCGCGGACGGCGACGAGGTCGGCCGAGCCGCCGTCGGCGACGCCGACCGAGCCGGAGACGCCGGTGGGGGCGCGGAACTCGCCGAAGACCTCGCGCAGGGCCTGCGCCCACTCCCCGACGGTGACACCCGCCCGGGCGCACGCGAGCGAGGCCTCGAAGAGGTTGTCGCTCGTCGCGGCGACCTCCTGGAGTCGGGCGACGGCCTCCTGGGCGGCCTGCGCCCCGGCCGGGTCGGCGTCGCGCTCGGCGCGCCACGCGCGGACCGCCTCGATCGCCTTGGCCTCGACGTCGGCGTCGACGGTCTGGATCGCGGTGTCGAGGTCGGCCGTCAGCGGGTTTGGCTCGGTGGTCTCGAACTTGTTGACACCCACGACGATGTCCTCGCCGGCCTCGATGCGCTGGCGGCGCAGGGCGTGGCTCGCGACGAGGGCGTTCTTCATGTACCCGGACTCGACGGCCGGCACGGCACCGCCCATGTCCTGGATGCGCTGGATCTCGGCCTTGGCCCCCTCGACGAGCTCGGCGACCTTCTTCTCCACGACCGTCGAGCCGGCGAAGAGGTCGTCGTACTCGAGCAGGTCGGACTCGAAGGCGAGGACCTGCTGCAGGCGCAGCGACCACTGCTGGTCCCACGGGCGGGGCAGGCCGAGCGCCTCGTTCCACGCGGGCAGCTGGACGGCGCGGGCGCGCGCGTCCTTGCTCAGCGTGACCGCGAGCATCTCGAGGACGATCCGCTGGACGTTGTTTTCCGGCTGGGCCTCGGTCAGTCCGAGGCTGTTGACCTGGACGCCGTAGCGGAAGCGGCGCTGCTTGGGGTCGGTGACGCCGTAGCGCTCCCGGCAGATCTCGTCCCACAGCTCGACGAAGGCGCGCATCTTGCACATCTCCTCGACGAAGCGCACGCCAGCGTTGACGAAGAAGGAGATGCGCGCGACGACCTTGCCGAAGTCCTCCTCGGGCACCCGGCCGGACTCCTTGACGGCGTCGAGCACGGCGAGCGCGGTGGACATCGAGTAGGCGATCTCCTGGACGGGAGTCGCCCCGGCCTCCTGCAGGTGGTAGCTGCAGATGTTGATCGGGTTCCACTTGGGGATCTCGCCGACGGTGTACGTCACCATGTCGGTGATGAGGCGCATCGAGGGCCCGGGCGGGAAGACGTAGGTCCCGCGGCTCAGGTACTCCTTGATGATGTCGTTCTGCGTCGTGCCGGCCAGGCGGGCGCGCACCTCGGCGCGGTCCTGCCCGGCAGCCTCGGCCTGCTCCTCGGCGGCGACCTGGTAGAGCGCGAGCATGTACATCGCGACGGCGTTGATCGTCATCGACGTGTTCATCTCGCCGAGGGGGATCTGGTCGAAGAGGCGCCGCATGTCACCGATGTGGCTGATCGGCACGCCGACCTTGCCGACCTCGCCACGGCTGAGCACGTGGTCGGGGTCGTAGCCCGTCTGCGTCGGCAGGTCGAAGGCGACGGACAGACCGGTCTGCCCCTTGGCGAGGTTGCGCCGGTAGAGCTCGTTGGACGCTGCGGCGCTGGAGTGCCCGGCGTAGGTGCGCATCACCCACGGGCGGTCACGCTCGGGGCGGGCGGCCTCGGCGGCAGGAGTGGGGGCATCGGTGCTGTCGGCCATGAGGGCAAGGTACCCGTGCGCGGCGACCGGGCGTACCCCCTTCCGCGGTGAAGGACGCCACACCCCTGCTCAGGGGACCCGTTGGGTCAGCAGACGCAGCCCTCGCTCGAGCGGGCCCCGCCCCCACTGGGTCTGCCACGCCCAGGCGGCTGCCATGACGCACAGCGGCACCCCGACGAAGGTCACCCACCAGTGCGTGACGAGCCACAGCGAGTCGGCCACACGCAGGAGCGCAACGAAGAGGAGGACCTGGAGGACGTAGGCGGACAGCGACATCGCGCCCATCGCCGTCAGCGGTCGCACGAGCCGACGCGCGGTCCCGTGCAGTCGGTCCCCGACGATGACCACGACGGCGGTCCCGATGAAGGAGCGGCCGATGTTGCCGAGGAAGTCGTAGTACGTCCCGGGGTGCTGCTGCCCCATACCCGTGACATGCAGCAGGAGGAAGCCCGCGTAGGCAACGGCGCCGACTCCCGCCAGGACGAGGAGGGAGCGTGCCGACAAGCGCCACCGGGAGACCAGCACCCCGGCGCAGAAGATCGGCAGGATGGTTGTCACCTGGTAGCTCGGAGACAGGGTCAGCCAGGTCAGCGGGTAGTCGTGGAGCCAGCCGAGGTCGGACGAGAGGGCCGCCCGGGCACGGGCATTGACCCACGGACCCACCGCGGCGAGCACGACGGTGAGCGGGAGGAGCCATCGCGTGGACAGTCGGGCGAGGACGGTGCCGAAGACCAGCGTGGCGCCGAGGAAGTGCAGGACGATCGCGATCGGGGTGTGCAGCCTGGCGAGCAGCAGACCAAGCACGATGTAGATCACACCGCGCACCCAGTCGCGCCGCACCAGCTGGCCGCTGACCGCTCCCGGACGCTGGGAGACGAGCCCGACCGACACTCCCATGAGCAGGGCGAAGGTGGGAGCCGCCATGTTGGTGAACTGCCCCAGCAGGACTCCGACGGCACCGGAGTGGACGGGGGCATCACGGGCCCAGATGCTCACGTGGGAGAGGATCATCCCCACCCCGGCGAGCCCCCGAGCCAGGTCCACCCCGACGTCCCGACCGCTTCGGGCAGCAGCGGGTGCAGATCGAGTCACAGGGTGGACCCTATCCGGCGTGGTCGGAGGAGCGCGTCAGACGGCGAAGGGGGTCCGCCGACCCCGCAACGCCACCGCCGGAGCGGGCGTCTCGGCGAGCAGCCGAGCCAGCCCGGCGCGGCGCAGGAGCCGGGTCGTGCGCTCGTCCGCGCCGGTGAAGCGCAGGCGACGTCCGGCGCGGGCGGCCCGGGCGTGGGCACCGACAAGCGTCGCGAAGCCGACCTGGTCGACGACGGTGGACTCGGAGATGTCGACGAGCAGGTCGTTGCCCTCGCGGATGGCCCGGATGAACTCCTGCCGCAGGTCGGCGCTGTGCCGCAGGTCGAAGGGGGCGTGCACCCGGACCCGGGTGGCTCCCACGCCACCCACGGGCGCCAGCGCGGTCATCGCGCTCATGACGCTCACCTGCCTTCCCCTGATGCGTCGTCCTGACTCGTCCAGTGTGGCGTGCGTCGCGTGCCGGGCGCAGCAGGTGGCAATCACGATGTGATCACGCCATGACCAGTACTCGGTCAGGACCACGTCACCGGGGTCCCCCCTTCGGCCTCTGCCACGATGGCCCCATGGTCAACCTCACGAGGATCTACACCCGCACCGGCGACGAGGGCACGACGGCGCTCGGCGACTTCAGCCGGACCGCCAAGACGGACGTGCGGCTGCAGGCCTACGCCGACGCCAACGAGGCCAATGCGGTCATCGGGGTGGCCATCGCGACGGGCGGCCTCACGGATGAGATCGTCGCGACCCTCACCCGGGTGCAGAACGACCTCTTCGACCTCGGCGCCGACCTGTCGACGCCGCTGCAGGCCGACCCCGAGTACCCGCCGCTGCGCGTCAAGCAGGCCTGGGTCGACGAGCTCGAGGCCGACTGCGACCACTACCTGACGCAGGTGGACAAGCTGCGCTCCTTCATCCTGCCGGGGGGCACGGCCGGCTCGGCCCACCTGCACCACGCAACGACCGTCGTGCGGCGTGCGGAGCGCTCCGCGTGGGCAGCGCGTGAGGTCTACGGCACCGAGGTCGCCGACGAGCGCGGCACCGGCGGAGTCAACCCGCTGACGACGACCTATCTCAACCGGCTGTCGGACCTGCTCTTCATCCTCGCGCGCGTGGCCAACCTCGAGATCGGCGGGGACGTGCTGTGGCAGCCGGGCGGTGGTCGTGAGGAGCGCCCCGACCGCTCCGCTAGGTGACGTTGACGCCGCGGCCCGGGGGCGCCGACTCCAGCCACGAGCGGACGGCGGGGTAGATCTTCGGCTCGACCGCGAGGTCGGCGAGGTGCCCCTCCTCCCCCGTCAGCCGCAGCGAGACAGCGGCCGCGAGCCCTGGCATCGAGACCGACTCGGACGACGGGGTGGAGATCTCCAGGCCCTCACGGTCCCAGGAGTAGCTGGCGTGGGTCGACAGACCGCTGACGCGGAACCACTCGAGGCTCTCGGAGCGCAGACGCAACAACCCAAGTCGCCATCGAGGCGACCCGGGCAGTCGGAGTGCACAGGGACAGACGGGGCCGTGCGCGGCCAGCGCCCGTCGACGCAGCCAGAGCAGGACGAGCCACAGGGCGATGACGACACACCCAGCGAGGAGGATCACCTCCACCGCGCCCAGGGTCGTCATCGCGGGTCAGCTCTTGGCCGGCGGCTGGACCGTCTCGGCGACGATCGTCACGTTGTCGTGGTCGACGGACAGGAAGCCACCGTCGATCGTCGCCGTCTGGTCGCCCTCGGTGGAGTGGATGACGACGTCGCCCTCGATGAGGACGCCGAGCAGGGGGGTGTGACCGGGCAGGATGCCGATCTCGCCTTCGGTGCTGCGGGCGCGCACCATGGTGGCCTCACCGGACCAGACCTTGCGGTCGGCGGCGACGAGTTCAACGTTGAGGGAGCTCACGGGGGGGTCCTTCGTCTCGGTACGGCGGCAGGCTGTCATCGTAGCCCGCCGGGGTGATGGGTCTGCGCGCGCCTCAGGAGACGACGAGCGAGAAGTAGTCCTGCCCCATGCCCAGGCTGACCATCCGCACGACCGAGTAGCCCAGCCACACGAGGACGAGGGTCAGCACGATCTTGGGGTTGAGCCAGTCGAGCAACCTCTCGGTGGGTCGTCGCCGCACGAGCGCGACCGCGGTGTAGACGACCAGGCCAGCGGCCATCGCCATGCCGATCGGGCCGAAGAGGTTGTACTCGAAGGCGGTGAGGACGTCGCCGTGCGCCATGTGCACCCACGCGCGCGTCATGCCGCACCCCGGGCACGGCAGGCCCGTCAGCAGGCGCAGCGCGCACGTCGGGTCGCCGGAGTCGACCGACTGGACCGGCCAGGCCCGAGCGATGACCAGCCCGACGAGGCTGATCGCGGCGAGTACCGGCACGATGGCGCGCTGGGTGATGCCCACGCCCTTCGCCAGGTGGACCTGCTGGTGCTGCGGCGGCACGACGGGCTGGGTCATCGCAGCGGGCGCCCGTCGACGTCGACCATCTTGCGGGTGGCGACGAGGACGATGTCGATGATCGTCCAGATCGTCATGCCGCCACAGGTGACGAGCTTGAGGACGCCCAGCCCGACCTGCCCGAGGTACATGCGGTCGACACCGAAGCCCCCGACGAGGACCGACAGGAGCAGCGTCGTCATCCACTCGCGGGTGGAAAACAGCCCGGGGACCTGCGAGGCCGGGAACCAGTTGTCCGAGCCCTCCCCGCGGACCGGGCTGTCGCCCTTGAGCTGGCCGTTGGTCGCCATGGCGGCGAGCTCAGTCAGCCCGTAGGGCCCGTACTCCTGTCCCATGACGTTGACGTGGTACCGCCCGCTCGACGGCTGCTGCGGAGCCTGGTAGCCACCCGGGGCACCCTGCGGCGGCTGGCCGTAGGGCTGCTGCTGACCGTAGGACTGCTGCTGGCCGGGGGGCTGGTAGCCGGACGGCGGCGGCGCCTGCTGCGACTGCCCGCTCTGAGGCTGCTGGCCCGGGGGCGGCGGAGGTGCGTAGGGCTGCTCGCCGGAAGTCGTCATGGCCGCCAGTGTACGGGCAGGCCCGCGTGCGGCCCAATGCCGTCCGACCGGGGGCGGCCCTCCCCCGCGACGGCGACGGCCGCCCCCTTCGTGACGAAGGGAGCGGCCGTGGCCGTGCTGCGGGTGGGTCAGAGGCTCTTCTGGATCTCCGCCCACTGGCGCTCGACGTCGTCGAGGCCACCGCACATGAAGAAGGCCTGCTCGGCCACGTGGTCGTACTCACCGTCGGCGATCTTGGTGAAGGCCTCGATGGTGTCGGCCAGCGGGACCGTCGACCCCTCGATGCCGGTGAACTGCTTGGCGACGTAGGTGTTCTGCGACAGGAAGCGCTGGATGCGACGCGCCCGGTTGACGAGGATCTTGTCCTCCTCGGACAGCTCGTCGATACCGAGGATGGCGATGATGTCCTGCAGCTCCTTGTTCTTCTGCAGGATCGACTTCACGCGGACCGCGGTGTTGTAGTGGTCCTCCGCGATGTAGCGACGGTCGAGGATGCGGCTCGTCGAGGTGAGCGGGTCCACGGCCGGGTAGATACCCATGGACGCGATCTCACGGTTGAGCTCGGTCGTCGCGTCGAGGTGCGCGAAGGTCGTCGCCGGGGCCGGGTCGGTGTAGTCGTCGGCCGGCACGTAGATCGCCTGCATCGAGGTGATCGAGTGACCACGCGTCGAGGTGATGCGCTCCTGGAGGACGCCCATCTCGTCGGCGAGGGTCGGCTGGTAACCCACGGCGGAGGGCATGCGGCCCAGCAGCGTGGAGACCTCGGAGCCGGCCTGCGTGAAGCGGAAGATGTTGTCGATGAAGAGCAGCACGTCCTGCTTCTGGACATCGCGGAAGTACTCCGCCATGGTCAGCGCGGACAGGGCCACGCGCAGACGCGTGCCCGGCGGCTCGTCCATCTGGCCGAAGACCAGGGCGGTCTGACCGAGGACGCCGGCCTCCTCCATCTCGACCATGAGGTCGTTGCCCTCACGGGTGCGCTCGCCGACACCGGCGAAGACGGAGACACCGCCGTGGTCGCGCGCGACGCGGGCGATCATCTCCTGGATGAGGACGGTCTTGCCGACACCGGCACCACCGAAGAGGCCGATCTTGCCACCCTGGACGTAGGGGGTCAGCAGGTCGATGACCTTGATACCGGTCTCGAACATCTGGGTCTTCGACTCGAGCTGGTCGAAGGCCGGGGCGGAGCGGTGGATGCCCCAGCGCTCGTTGACCTCGAGGGTCTCGCCCTCCTCGAGGTTGAGGCAGGCGCCGGTCGCGTTGAAGACCTTGCCGAGGGTGACGTCGCCGACGGGGACGCTGATCGGGCCGCCGGTGTCCTGCACCTGGCCGCCGCGGACGAGGCCGTCGGTGGGCTGCAGGGAGATGGCGCGGACCATGTTGTCGCCGATGTGCTGGGCGACCTCGAGGTTCAGCGTGCGGGTGGTCTCCCCGAGCTGGACCTCGGTGGTGAGCAGGTTGTACTGGTCGGGCATCGTGTCGGCGCTGAACTCGACGTCGACGACCGGGCCGGTGACGCGGGAGATGCGCCCGACCCCACCCGCCTGGGTGGTGTTCTCTTCGGTGACGGTGGCAGTCATGGGTTCTCTCTACCTTCTCACTTGGACTCGGCCAGGGCCCCGGCCCCGCCGACGATCTCGGAGATTTCCTGGGTGATCTCGGCCTGACGGGCCTGGTTGGCCAGTCGGGTGTACTTCTTGATGAGCTCCTCGGCGTTGTCCGTCGCCGACTTCATGGCGCGCTGGCGCGCCGCGAGCTCGGAGGCAGCCGCCTGGAGGAGGCAGTTGAAGATGCGCGCGTTGACGTAGCGCGGCAGCAGCGTGTCGAGCAGCTCCTCGCCGCTCGGCTCGAACTCGTAGAGCGGGTAGAGCTCGTCCGCGCCCGGCTCCTCGACGCCCTCGACGACCTCGAGCGGCAGCAGCCGGATGACCTCGGCCTCCTGCGTCACCATCGAGACGAAGCGCGTGTAGACGACGTGGACCTCGTCGACGCCGCCCTCCTCGTACTCCTTGACGAAGTCCGCGACGAGCCGCTCGCCGATCTCACGGGCGTTCTCGAAGCTCGGCTTCTCGGACGAGCCGGTCCACTCCGCGACGAACTCCTTCTTGCGGAAGGAGTAGTAGGAGACCGCGCGACGACCCACGAGGTACGTCTGGACCTCCTTGCCCTGGTCACGAAGGGCGGCGGAGACCCGCTCCCCCTCCTTGAGGACGTTGGAGTTGTAGCCGCCCGCGAGGCCGCGGTCGGCCGCGATGACGAGCACCGCGGCACGGCGCACGTTTTCCGGCTCGGTGGTCAGCGGGTGGTCCTCGTCGGAGTACGTGGCCACGGCCGACGCCGCGCGGGTGAGTGCGCGGGCGTAGGGCGTGGACTCACGCACGGCCTGCTGGGCCTTGACGACCCGCGAGGCCGCCATGAGCTCCATGGCGCGCGTGATCTTCTTGGTCGCACTGACGGACCGGATGCGCTGCCGGTACTCCCGGATCTGCGCTCCCATGTGCTTCCGCCTCTCTGGTGGTCTGTGGTCGGCTCAGGGCCGGCGGTCGGGGGCTGCTGCCCCCGGTCGGGCGCCGCTGACGGCGCCCGACCGGTGGTGGGTCAGCGCTTCTGCTTGACGATCTGGACCTGCTCGGAGTCCTGGGCGTCGTCGCCCGACTCCTCCGCCGAACCGACCGGGACGTCCTCCTTGTTGGAGGGGACGAAGCTGTCGCGGAAGGTCTTGATCTCGGCCTCGAGGGCGGAGATCGTCGAGTCCTCGAGCTTGCCCGTCTCCTGGATGCCCTCCATGAGGTCGTTCTTGTTGCGCCGCAGGTGGTCGAGGAACTCGGCCTCGAAGCGACGCACGTCCTCGACGGCGATCGGGTCCAGCTCACCGGTGGTGCCGGCCCAGATGGCGACGGCCTGCTCGGGGACCGGGTAGGGGTCGGCCTGCTTCTGCTTGAGCAGCTCGACGAGGCGGGCGCCTCGGGCCAGCTGCTGCTTCGACGCGGGGTCGAGGTCCGAGGCGAACATCGCGAAGGCCTCGAGCGCGCGGTACTGGGCCAGGTCGAGCTTGAGGCGACCGGAGACCGACTTCATCGCCTTGGTCTGCGCGGCCGAGCCGACACGCGAGACCGAGACACCCACGTCGATGGCGGGGCGGACGTCGGAGTTGAAGAGGTCGGCCTGCAGGTAGATCTGGCCGTCGGTGATCGAGATGACGTTGGTCGGGATGTACGCCGAGACGTCGCCCGCCTTCGTCTCGATGATCGGCAGACCGGTCATCGAGCCGGCGCCCATGTCGTCCGAGAGCTTGGCGCAGCGCTCGAGCAGACGCGAGTGCAGGTAGAAGACGTCACCCGGGTAGGCCTCGCGGCCCGGCGGGCGGCGGAGCAGCAGCGACATCGAGCGGTAGGCCTCGGCCTGCTTGCTCAGGTCGTCGAAGACGATGAGGACGTGCTTGCCCTGGTACATCCAGTGCTGACCGATGGCCGAGCCGGTGAAGGGGGCGAGGTACTTGAAGCCGGCGGCGTCGGAGGCGGGAGCCGCGACGATCGTCGTGTACTCCATCGCGCCGGCCTCCTCGAGCGTGCCCTTGACGGACGCGATCGTGGAGCCCTTCTGGCCGATGGCGACGTAGATGCAGCGGACCTGCTTCTGCGGGTCGCCGGTCTCCCAGAACTGCTTCTGGTTGATGATCGTGTCGACCGCGACCGTGGTCTTGCCGGTCTGGCGGTCACCGATGATCAGCTGACGCTGGCCACGGCCGATCGGGGTCATGGCATCGACCGACTTCAGACCGGTCTGCAGCGGCTCGTGGACCGACTTGCGCTGGACGACGGACGGGGCCTGCAGCTCGAGCGCGCGGCGCTCCTCGGCCTCGATGTCGCCGAGGCCGTCGATCGGCTGGCCGAGCGGGTTGACGACGCGGCCGAGGAAGTTGTCACCGACCGGGACCGAGAGGACCTCGCCGGTGCGCTTGACCGTCTGGCCCTCTTCGATCTTGGAGAAGTCGCCGAGGACGACGACACCGATCTCGTGGACGTCGAGGTTGAGCGCGAGGCCGAGGGTGCCGTCCTCGAACTCGAGCAGCTCGTTGGTCATGGCCGAAGGGAGTCCCTCGACGTGGGCGATGCCGTCACCGGTGTCGGTGACGCGACCGACCTCTTCGCGGGAGGCCGCGCCCGGGTTGTAGGACCGCACGTAGCCGTCCAGGGCGTCCCGGATCTCCTCCGGACGGATCGAAAGCTCCGTCATGTTGTCTTCTCCTCGTTGCCGGCCGCTGTGTCGGCCGAGTATGTGGTCTGCATGGGTGGTCTGACCCGGGCTGTCAGCCGGCCAGGTGGCGCTTCGCCTCGTCGAGACGTCGCAGGACGGTCCCGTCGACGACCTCGTCGCCGATCTGGACCCGGATCCCGCCGATGACGTCCTCGTCGTGGACGATCTGCAGCTGGACGGGCTTGCTGTAGATCTGCTGCAGCGCGCCGGCGAGCCGGGCGTGCTGCTCCTGCGTGAGGTCGACCGCGGTCGTGACGACGGCAGTCAGCTGCTGGCGACGCTCGGCCGCGATGTCGAGGTACTCCTCGAGCGTGCGGTCGAAGCGACGGCCCCGGGGGGCGAGCACCGACTGGCGGGCCAGTCGGACCGTCTCCGGACGGGCCTTGCCCTGCAGCAGTCCGGCGACCAGGTCCGCCTTGCCGGCGGCGTCGCCGGAGCGGTTGCCGATGGCGTCGCGCAGCTCGGGGTTGCCGGCCACGATGCGCTCGAAGCGGAAGAGCTCGTCCTCGACCTGGTCGATCGCGCCGGCATCCTCGGCCCCCTTGAGGGAGGCCTCGACGGCGAAGCGCTCGACGGTGTCGGTGAGGTCGCGCTCCTGCGCCCATCGCTGGGCGACGAGCACGGCGACGATGCCGACGGTCTCGTTGGAGACCTTGCCGTGCAGCAGCCGGGTGATGAGGTCCGCCTTGTCCTTCCCCTCGCGAGAGGGGTCGGCGACGCCGCGACGCAGGGTCGCGTTGTCGTCGAGCAGCGCGGTCACCGCGAAGAGCTCGTCCGCCACGACGGCCGGGTCACCGGACATCAGGACCGTCTCGAAGGACTGACGCCCTTCGGCCACGGCTGCGCGGGAGGAGCCTCGCATCAGGCGTCACCCTGCTGGGACTGACCGACCTTTTCGGGCTGGACCTGACCGGACTCCAGCTCGGCCAGGAAGCGGTCGATGAGACCCGCACGGCTCGAGGAGTCCTGCAGCTCGTGGCCGACGATGCGACCGGCCAGGTCGGTCGACAGGCGACCCACCTCACCGCGCAGCGAGACGGCCGCCTGCTGGCGCTCGGCCTCGATCTGCTTGTGCGCCGACTCGGTGATGCGGTTGGCCTCGTCCTGGGCCTGACCACGCATCTCCGCGACGATCGCGGCGCCCTCGGCGCGCGCGTCCTCACGGATCTTCGCGGCCTCGGCACGGGCCTCGGCCAGCTGGGCCTCGTACTGGGCCTTGGCGGCCTCGGCCTCGGCCTGGGCGTTCTCGGCCTGGGCGATGCCACCCTCGATCGCGGCGTGACGCTCGGCGTAGGCCTTCTCGATGTTCGGGACCACGTACTTCGCGACGACGAAGTACAGGATCGCGAACATGACGAGACCGAAGACGAGCTCCGGGATGTGCGGGATGAGCGGCATGCTCTCCCCTTCGGCCGCGGCGAGACCCACGACCGACGAGGCGGTTGCGGTGATGTGCACGGGTACTCCTAGTTACTGGTGCCGATGACGGATGGCCGTTGCCGGCAGGCTCAGAGGAAGAAGAGCACCAGACCGAAGATGGCGAGGGCCTCGGCGAGGGCGAAGCCGAGGATGGCGATCGGCTGCAGCAGGCCGCGGGCCTCGGGCTGACGGGCGACACCGTTGATGTACGCGGCGAAGATCAGACCGACGGCGATGGCCGGGCCGATGGCGGAGAGGCCGTAACCGATGAGCGAGAGGTTGCCGGAGATTTCCACGATGATTCCTCTTTCGTGTTTCTGTGATCCGCCGCGGGGTCTGTCCCACGGGGAAGTTCTGGGTGGTGGTGCTATGCAGTTGTAGGTGCGGGGTGCCGACTCAGTGGTCGTCGGCCAGAGCTCCGGCGATGTAGCTGGAGGTCAGCAGGACGAAGACGAAGGCCTGCAGGAACTGCACCAGGGCCTCGAAGAGGACCATGACGCCGGCCATGAGGAAGGTCGGCAGGGACAGGAACTTCAGCAGGATGCCGCCGTCGAGCAGGAAGTAGGCGCCGGCGGTGACGAAGAGGTAGATGACCATGTGACCGGCAAACATGTTGCCGAAGAGTCGCAGGGCCAGCGTCAGCGGCCGGGTGATGAAGTAGGTGATCAGCTCGAGCAGGAAGACGACGGGCACGATCCAGCCCGGCAGCCCCGGGGGCACCATGTGCTTGAAGTAGCCGACGAAGCCCATCTTCTGGAAGCCGATCCAGTGGTAGACCACGTAGACGACCGCGACGAGGGCGATCGGGAAGCCGATCTTGCCGGTGACCGGGTTCATCGCGAAGGGGAAGATGCCCATCAGGTTGTAGAAGAGCACCATCGTGAAGAGGGTGACGATGAGCGGCACGAACTTGCGGAACTCCTTGGTCCCGATCATGTCGCGCGCCACGCTGTTGCGCGGGAAGTTGTAGAAGCCCTCGAGGAGCCACTGCCCCTTGCTCGGGACGACGGCCGCCTTGCGGCTCAGGGTGATCAGCGCGATCGAGACGACCGCTGTGACGATGGCGGCCCACGCCATCTGGTTGGTGACGACGATGCCGCCGACCTCGAAGAGCGGCTGCCAGAAGATCTCCGGCGTCGGGGAGTGGAACTCCCCTCCACCGGCAGCAGGCAGCGCGGGCGCAGTCAGGATCACTGGTTCTCCTCGTTGTGTGGCTGGGCACCGAGCGTCGACGCAGTGGCGCGGTCGGGGTGGGGTGCCTGGGACGTACCGTACCGGAGCCAGATCACGTACAGCGACAGTGCCATACCGCCGACGACTCCGATGATGACGAGGAACGACGTCCCCAGCCACCGATCGAGCAGCCAGCCGATCGCGCCGTACAGGATGGGCCCGGTGATCAGGTGGGCGAGGACCGTGGCGGCCATCGCGTCGGATGCGGCCGCAGGATGGGGCCGCGTCGGGTCGGAGCGATAGCGCTCGGCGCTCGCCGCAGACTCCTCGGCGCTCGGGAGCGCCTTGGTCACGAAGCGAGGAGTCTCCCCCTTCGGCCGCCGGGCCAGGGCACTCATGCGCCGGCTCCAACCGGGTGGACCAGGTGACGGCTGCGGACGTAGCCCGCGACGACACCCACCTGGAGGAGGACGGTCGCGACGATGGCGGAGAGGGCAGCGGTGCGGCCGTCGAGCCACGACATCTCGCGCAGGACCGCGACGGCCGCGACGAGGAGGATGAGCTGGCCGAGGTAGACCACCCCGGCACCGGCCATCGACGTCCCGACGTCACCGGCCACGATGAGCGAGATCGCCATGAGTCCGGTGAGGACGACGAAGAAGGCGAGGAGCGACCCGGCGAGGGCGCTCAGGGCGCCGTCGGCCCCCTTCGCCACGGCACCACCCGCGGTGGCGAGCGCGGTCCCGATGACCCCGGCGACGAGGACGCCACGGCGCATGCCCGGCACGGGGCTTCGGCGCTGACTCGTCGTCATCGGCTCATTTCGGGACGGGAGCTGGGGTGCTCTTCGGGTCGGACCAGACGGTCCGGCGGGCGCTTGTGAAAGTTTACACAAGCGTCCCGAGGGCCACCAATTCCCAGCAGTGCGGCCCCTCACACGTCGATCCGCTGCCCCTGGTCGTCGTACTCCTTGGGCCGGTGCCCCGGTGCCGAAAACCGCGGCAGCCAGGTCGTCAGACTCGCCGCCAGCGCGAGCATGAGCACTCCCCCGACGGCCGCGACGAGCGGCGGCAGGACGACGAAGCTCACCGAGCCCAGCGCGACGACGCCACCCCACAGCCACAGCAGGAGGACGGCGCGACGGTGCCCGTGCCCGATGCGCAGCATCCGGTGGTGCAGGTGCTGGGCGTCGGCCTGCCAGGGTCGCTGACCGCGGGCGGTGCGACGGGCGACGGCCCACACGACGTCGAGCAGGGGCAGCAGCATGATCGAGATCGGGATGAGCAGCGGCAGGACCGTGGCCGCGACCTGGTTGGCGCCGAGCTGGCTCACCTGGGCCGGGTCGATCTGGCCGACGTTGAGGATCGCGGCCGCCGCGAGCAGCAGCCCGAGCGTCAGCGCCCCCGAGTCGCCCATGAAGAGCTTGGCGGGGAAGACGTTGTGCGGGAGGAAGCCCAGACAGGCTCCTGCGAGCGCGGCGGAGACGAAGGTCGCCCCGGAGAAGACGTTGGGCGGCGCATAGCTGGCGGAGATGAGGTAGCTGTAGATGAAGAAGGCGATCGCCGCGATGGCCACCAGCCCCGCGGCGAGCCCGTCGAGGCCGTCGATGAAGTTCACCGCGTTGATGCACAGCACGACGATGAAGATCGTCATGAGCACGAGCAGCGGCGCCGGCAGCACGGTGACGACCCCGAGGGGCAGCGAGAAGAACTGCACGCCGGCGAAGGCGATGATCGCCGCGGCCACGAGCTGGCCGCCGAGCTTGGTCAGGGCGTCGAGCTCGCGCACGTCGTCGATCGCCCCGACGAGGCAGACCACGCCGGCGCCGATGAGGATGCCGATGAGCTCCCCCGACTCGAAGACCTGCCGGAGGAAGGGCATCCGCCAGGCGACGAGCGTCGCCGCGGCGTAGCCGAAGAACATCGCCACCCCACCCAGGCGCGGGATGGGCACGACGTGCACGTCGCGCTCGCGCACCTCGGTGAAGGCACCGACCCGGATGGCGACCGTCCGCAGCAGCGGCACGAGGACATAGGTCGTGACGAGCGCGGTGAGGAAGACGAAGACGTACTCCCTCACCGCTGCCCCCCGACACTCGTGGTTTCGAGGCTCCTCGCAGAGCTCCTCACACCTCAACCACCGTTGGGATCAGCGGGGGTAGGCCGGGAAGGTGGTGACGAGCTCGCGCACCTGGGCCCGCACCTCGCGCGAGACGGCGTGCTCCGGGTCGGCGTCGCCCGTCGTGACCGCCGTGTGGATGAGCTCGGCGATCTTGACCATCTCGTCCGTGCCCATGCCCTGCGTCGTGACGCACGGCGTGCCGACGCGGATGCCGGAGGCGACCGAGGGCTTCTGCGGGTCGTTGGGGATGGCGTTCTTGTTGAGCGTGATGCCGGCCGCGTCGCAGCGCGCCTCGGCGTCGACACCGGTGACGCCGACGCCCTGCAGGTCGAGCAGCGACAGGTGGGTGTCGGTGCCGCCGGTCGTCGGGCGGATGCCGCGCCCCCGCAGCTCGTCGGCGAGCACCTTGGAGTTGGCGATGACGTCGGCCGCGTACTGCTGGTACTCGGGCGTCGCGCACTCCTTGAAGTTCACCGCCTTGGCAGCGATCGTGTGCATCTGCGGCCCGCCCTGCATCATCGGGAAGATCGCCTTGTCGAGCGCCTTGGCGTGCTCCTCCTTGCACACGAGTGCACCGGAGCGGGGGCCGCGCAGGACCTTGTGCGTCGTGAAGGTGACGACGTCGGCGAGCGGGACCGGGCTCGGGATCGCCTTGCCGGCGACGAGGCCGATGAAGTGCGCCGCGTCGACCCACATGATCGCGCCGACCTCGTCGCAGATCGCGCGGATCCGCTCGAAGTCGAGCAGTCGCGGGATCGCGGAGCCGCCGGAGCAGATGACCTTGGGCCGGTGCTCCTTGGCCAGACGCTCCATCTCGTCGTAGTCGACGTCCTCGGTCTCGGGGTGCACACCGTAGTGGACGGCGTCGAACCACTTGCCGGAGAAGGAGACCTTGGTGCCGTGCGTGAGGTGGCCACCGTGCGGCAGCGACATCGCGAGGATCTTCTCCCCCGGCTGGAGGAAGGCACCGTAGACCGCCTGGTTGGCGCTCGCCCCGGAGTGCGCCTGGACGTTGGCGTGCTCGGCACCGAGCAGGCTCTTGGCGCGCTCGATCGCCAGGTTTTCCGCCTTGTCGACCTCGGAGCAGCCACCGTAGTAGCGCCGGCCCGGGTAGCCCTCGGCGTACTTGTTGCTCAAAGTCGAGCCCAGTGCCGTGAGCACCTCGGGCGAGGAGATGTTTTCGCTGGCGATGAGCTGCAGGCCCCCGCGGATGCGGTCGAGCTCGCTGGTGAGCACACCGGCGATCTCCGGGTCGAAGGCGCTCAGTGCGCCGAAGTCGGAGCCGTAGAAGGTGTCGTCGGTCATCGCGGTGCCTCCGGGTCGGGGGTGGTGTCGGTCGTCGGGTCGTGCACGTCAGCGGTCGGGCCGCCGTCTGCGGGGAGATCTTCCCACTGCTCGTCGTCGCCGGCACCGGCGCCATGGCGCGGGCGGTGCAGACGGGCCTCCTCGGCGGCCGCGACGACGGGGTCCTCGTCGTGGTACTCGGGCAGGTCGCCGGGCTGCGGGTCGTCGAAGGGGGGCACGCCCCCTTCGTCGTCGGCCCGGTCGAAGCCGTCGCCGAGGATCTCCTCGAGACGGTCTCGACCGATCGCACCCAGGCGCAGGACCTCGGGTCGCTCGCCCGTGCAGTCGATGATCGTCGACGGCTCGAGGCTGGTGCGCGGGCCGCCGTCGAGGTAGACGCTGACGACCGGGCCGAGCTGCACGGCGGCGTCGGTGATGGTCGTGGCGGCCGGCTCGCCGGTGCGGTTGGCGCTCGTCACCGCCATCGGGCCGGTCTCGCGCAGGACCTCGAGCGCGATCTCGTCGTCGGGCATGCGCAGGGCGACGGTGCCGGCGGTCTCGCCGAGGTCCCAGTGGAGGGAGGGCTGGGCGAGCAGCACGAGGGTGAGCGGGCCGGGCCACAGCTCGTCGATGAGCCGGCGGGCCCAGTCCGGGACGGCCCGGGCCAGCCCGTCGACGGTGCGCACGTCGGGGATGAGGACGGGCGGGGGCATCTCGCGGCCCCTCCCCTTCGCCATGAGGACGTTGGCGACGGCCGCCGGGTCGAAGGCGTCGGCCCCGATCCCGTAGACGGTGTCGGTGGGGATGACGACGATCTCGCCGCGGCGGACGGCGTCGACCGTGGTGGCGACGCTCCCGGTGCGGTCGTCGGAGGTCGCATCGACGACTGGACTCATGCGCCACACCCTAGTCGGCTGCAGCCGGTCCCCGACGGGCGCCTGCGCCGCGCCGGGCGGTCGTCGTCCGGGCGCGGCCGGTGAGGTCGGCGTGGTCGGCGACGTCGCTCCAGTCGCCGGTCGCGGCGAGCGCGCGAGGCAGGCTCTCGCCCTGGCTGTCGGCGTGCTCCATGACGAGCCGGCCGCCCGGTCGCAGCAGGGCCGCCGCGGTGGCGGCGACGGCGAGGGGGATGGACAGACCGTCGTCGCTGCCGCCGTAGAGCGCCATGTCGGGGTCGTGGTCGGCGACCTCGGGGTCGAGCGGCACCATGCCGGCGGGGATGTAGGGCGGGTTGCTCACGACGACGTCCACGCGGCCGACGAGGCCGGCGAGCCCGGGCACCTCGCGCGGGTCCGCGGTGGCGTCGGCGGCGACGAGCGCGACGGGCAGACCGGTCGCCTCGACGTTGCGGGCGGCCCAGGCGAGGGCGAGGTCGCTGAGCTCGACGGCCGTGACCTCGGCGTCCGTCTCGTCGGCGACGGCGAGCGCGAGTGCCCCGGAGCCGGTGCACAGGTCGACGACGATCGGCCGGTCGGTGGCCGGCAGTGCGGCGATGACGTGGTCGACGGCCTGCTCGGTCTCCGGGCGGGGCACGAAGACCCCCGGCCCGACGTGCAGCTCGAGCCGGCGGAAGGGGGCGGTGCCGGTGAGGTGCTGCAGCGGCACCCGGGTGGCCCGCTCCTCGACGAGACGGCGCAGCCGCTCGGCGGCCGCGTCGTCGAGCTCGCCGCCGAGGACGAGCCGGCGCTCGACTTCGCCCCGGTCGGCGCCGAGCACGTGCCCGACGAGGGCGAGGGCGTCGGCGCGGGGTGAGGGCACCTCGGCCGCGGTGAGCGCGGCTGTCGCCTCCGTCAGCGCCGAGCGGAGGGAGGTCACTCCCCTGCCCCGGCGAGGGCGGCGAGGCGCGCCTCCTCGTCGGCCTGCACCGCGGAGTCGACGACCGGGTCGAGGTCGCCGTCGAGGACGGCGTCGAGGCGGTTGGCCTTGAATCCGGTGCGGTGGTCGCTGATCCGGTTTTCGGGGAAGTTGTAGGTGCGGATCCGCTCGGAGCGGTCGACGGTGCGCACCTGCGAGGCGCGGGCCTCCTTGGCCTCGGCCGCCGCCTCGTCCATGGCCATCTGGTGCAGGCGGGCGCGCAGCACGCGCATCGCCGACTCCTTGTTCTGCAGCTGGGACTTCTCGTTCTGGCAGGAGACGACCGTGCCGGTGGGCAGGTGGGTGATGCGCACCGCGGAGTCGGTCGTGTTGACCGACTGCCCGCCGGGCCCGGAGGAACGGTAGACGTCGATCTTCAGGTCGTTGGGGTCGATCTCCACCTCGACGACGTCGCCGACGTCGGGCATGACCCAGACGCCCGCGGCCGAGGTGTGGATCCGGCCCTGGCTCTCGGTGACGGGGACGCGCTGGACGCGGTGGACTCCCCCTTCGTACTTGAGGCGGGCCCAGGGCGCGGCGCCGGGCTCGGGGGTCCCCTTGGCCGCGACGGCGACGCGCACGTCCTTGTAGCCGCCGAGGTCGGACTCGGTGGCGTCGAGCAGGCGGGTGGTCCAGCCGCGCTTCTCCGCGTGCCGCAGGTACATGCGCAGCAGGTCACCGGCGAAGAGGGCCGACTCCTCTCCCCCTTCGCCCGCCTTGATCTCGAGGATGACGTCACGGTCGTCGTCCGGGTCGCGCGGGATGAGCAGGCGGCGCAGCCGGTCCTCGAGGGCGGCGACGGCGGCCTCGAGTGCGGGGACCTCCTCGGCGAAGGCGGGGTCCTCGCCGGCGAGCTCGCGCGCCGCCTGAAGGTCGCCGATGGCGAGGTCGAGCTCCCGCTGCACGGCCACGACCGGGGTCAGCTCGGCATAGCGACGGTTGACCTCGCGCAGCCGGTCGGGGTCACCGATGACGGCCGGGTCGGCCAGGGCGTGCTCGAGCTCGGAGTGCTCGGCGAGCAGTGTCTCGACGGACTCGAGCACGGGGACCTCCTGGCGGTGGGTGGGGGCGGCGGTGGCTGGAGACGACGATGCGCCGGCCAGCCCGAGGGGCTGACCGGCGCATCGAGGTGACTACTTGGCCTCGGTCTTCTGGCCGTAGCGCTTCTGGAAGCGGGCCACGCGACCACCGGTGTCCATGATCTTCTGCTTGCCCGTGTAGAACGGGTGGCACTGGCTGCAGACCTCGGCGCGGATCTGGTGGTCCGGCTTGGTGCTGCGGGTGGTGAAGGTGTTGCCGCAGGTGCACGAGACGGTCGTCGCCTCGTAGGTGGGGTGGATGTCCTTCTTCACGTGGTGCTCCTCGGGTCGTGAGTGTGTCCGGGTCGGCGCTGCGCCGGAATGGGCCGACAGCTGCGGACGTCTGCGCCGCGTGCCGTGAACCGGACCAACCATGAATTGTGCCATGACGCGCACAGGGGTTCCAAACACACGATCGGCCGGCGTTGTTCCCCGGTCCGCCGCAGGCGACTGCGGCAGGATGGGCCCATGGCTCCTCCCCGCCCCCGCCTACCCCGGCGCACCTCCCGCGAGCGACGAAGGGAGCCGGTCCCCGGCCCCGTGGAGGGCTCGGTCATCCGCCCCGCCGTGCCGAGCGACGGCGCGACGATCGTCGCCCTGCGGGCGCTGATGTTCGAGGCGATGGGCACGCCCGCCGAGCAGATCTCCGACCCGACCTGGCAGGAGGACGCCTCGCGCTGGCTGCAGGCGCACCTGGCCGACGAGCACACCCACGTCGTCGTCGCGGAGGCCAACGGCACGGTCGTCTCGTGCGCGATCGGCCAGGTCCTCGACCTCATGCCCTCCCCCACGCGGGCCGGCGAGGGCGGGCTCATCACCAACATCGCGACCTTCCCCCGGCACCGCCGGCTCGGCTTCACCCACGCGGTCGTCGCCGCGCTGCTCGAGTGGTTCGAGGAGGAGACCGAGGTCGAGGTCGTGACGCTCAACGCGACCGAGGCCGGGCGGGACATCTACGCCGACTACGGCTTCGTCGACTCGACCTTCCCCGAGATGCGGCTGCGGCTGGAGCGGTCGACGGCGGCACCCGACGCCTGACCGGCCGGCCGCGCCCGGGTGATGCTCAGGGGGCGATGGGCAGGGTGATCGTCACCGTGGTCCCCTCGCCCTCGACCGACTCGAGGTCCACCGTGCCGCCGTGCACCTCCGCGATGGTCCGGACGATGACCAGGCCCAGCCCCGTGCCCTGGATCTGGCCGGCCTGGGCATCACTCGCCCGGAAGAACCGGGTGAAGAGCCGTTGTCGCTCGGCCTCGGGGATCCCCATGCCCGAGTCGCGACAGGTGATGCGCACGACGTCACCATGACGGTCGGTCGTCACCGCGACCGTGCCACCGGCGGGCGTGAACTTCACGGCATTGCTCACGACATTGGTCACTGCCCTCTCGATCTGCTGGGCATCGCCGTGGACGGGGACGGGCTCGTCTCCACGCTCGATGGTGAGGTCCACCCCGGCCGCCTGCGCGACCGGGCACAGCTGCTCGACGACGCGCTCGGGGAGAGCCTCGGAACCCGGCCGTCTCACCGGACAGGCCTCCCTTCGTCGTCCTCCACGGGCGCACGGTCGAAGGGGGTCGACCGCACGCGGTGCGGTCGACCCCCTTCGATGGTGCGGGCGGACGGTCAGGCCGTCTCGTCCTCGTCGCCGAGCTTGATCGAGCTGGTCTGCTGGACCTGCATGAGGAACTCGTAGTTCGTCTTGGTCTTGCGCAGCCGGTCGAGGAGCAGCTCGACGCCCTGCTGGGTGTCGAGGGCGGCGAGCACGCGGCGCAGCTTCCACATGATCTTCAGCTCCTCCGGCGCGAGGAGGATCTCCTCGCGGCGGGTGCCGGAGCCGTTGACGTCCACGGCCGGGAAGATGCGGCGGTTGGCCAGGCCACGGTCGAGCTTGAGCTCCATGTTGCCCGTGCCCTTGAACTCCTCGAAGATCACCTCGTCCATGCGCGAGCCGGTCTCGACGAGCGCGGTGGCGAGGATGGTCAGCGAGCCGCCGTTCTCGATGTTGCGGGCGGCACCGAAGAACTTCTTCGGCGGGTAGAGCGCCGCGGAGTCGACACCGCCGGAGAGGATGCGCCCGCTCGCCGGGGCGGCGAGGTTGTAGGCGCGGCCCAGCTTGGTGATCGAGTCGAGGAGCACGACGACGTCGTGGCCCATCTCGACGAGACGCTTGGCCCGCTCGATGGCCAGCTCGGCGACCGTCGTGTGGTCGTCGGCCGGGCGGTCGAAGGTCGAGGAGATGACCTCGCCCTTGACCGCGCGCCGCATGTCGGTGACCTCTTCGGGGCGCTCGTCGACGAGGACGACCATGAGGTGGCACTCGGGGTTGTTGGTGGTGATCGCGTTGGCGATCGACTGCATGACCATCGTCTTGCCGGCCTTGGCCGGGGCGACGATGAGGCCACGCTGGCCCTTGCCGATCGGGGCGACGAGGTCGATGATCCGGGTCGTCAGGATGTTGGACTCGGTCTCCAGACGCAGGCGGTCCTGCGGGTAGAGCGGCGTCAGCTTGCCGAAGTCCGCTCGACGCTTGGCGTCGTCGGGGGTCATGCCGTTGACGGTCTCGAGCTTCGCGAGCGGGTTGTACTTGCCGCGGTTGCCCTTGGTGTTGATCGTCTGCTGCTGCGGCTCCTCGCCCTCGCGGGCGGCCTTGACCTGACCGGTGACGGCGTCACCCTTGCGCAGGCCGTTGCGCTTGACGACACCGAGCGGCACGTAGATGTCGTTGGGTCCGGGCAGGTAACCCGAGGTGCGGATGAAGGCGTAGTTGTCGAGGACGTCGAGGATGCCCGCGACGGGGACGAGCACGTCGTCCTCGTGGATCTGCGGCTCGGTGTCGTCGAACTGCTGACCGCCGCCGCGCCGCTTGTCACGGTTGCGGTTGCGGTTGCGGTTGCGGCTGCGCCGGCCGCCGCGCTCGTCGTCACCCTGGTTGCGGTTGTCGTTGCCGCCCCCACGGTTGTCGTTGCCGCGGTTGTTGTCGCGGTCGTTGCGGTCGTTGTTGCGACCGCCCTGGTTGTCGCCGCCGCGGTTGTTGTCGCGGTTGCCACCCTGGTTGTCGTTGCCGCGGCTGTTGCCCTGGTTGCGGTCGTTGCGGCCGCCCTGGTTGTTGCCACCCTGGTCGTTGCCCTGGTTGCGCTCGCCACCGTTGGCCTCGCGGTTGCCCCCCTGGTTGCGGTCGTTGCCGCGGCCCCGCCCCTGCTCACGCTGACCCTGCTCACGACCGGAGTCGGTGCGCTCGGCGCTCGGGGCCTCGGCCTGGGCCGCGGCGCCCTTGTCGGCACCCGTGTCCGAGCCCTTGTCGGTGCTCTCGGCGCTCTGGGCGGCCGGCGCCACGTCGGCGGCGGGGGCCTGCTCCGGCGCGGACGCCGCGCGGGAGGCGCGACGGGGAGCCTTGGCGGGCTGCTCGGCGGAGGAGCCGGACTGCTGGGCGCGGATGGCGGCGACGAGGTCGCTCTTGCGCATCTTGGCGGTGCCCGTGATCCCCATGCTCGAGGCGAGCTGCTGCAGCTGGGCCAGGCGCATCGCGCTGAGCGCGCCGGATCGGCGAGGCTGCTCCGCGGTCGCGGGAGCGGTGGTGTCGCCAGTGCTGGTGTCGGTCACGAAGGACCCTTTCCCTCGTAGGGCCCGCCGCGCAGGGCAGGCCTGATGAGTCCCGTCAAGAGCGGGAATGTTGGTGAGATCCCCACGGCTGCGCGCCTGACCCGGAGGCCGATGGCACTCACGTGGGGGAAGCTCCGGGACCTCATGTGCCCCCGACTGGGATGTCAGGGCACCGGACCTCGAAGGAGCACGGCCAATGTATCACTGCACCCGCTGTCACCCGCACACCCGGCCCACGTCACCCCCTGCGCGCACGTGCCCGGGATGGCGCCGACCACCGCCCGCCTCCACCCCTGCGTATTTCCCTAGGCAAATACGGACCTCCCTGCGCATTTCCCTAGGCAAATGCGGGCCTCCCTGCGCATTTCCCTAGGGAAATGCCGGCTTCCGTGGTGATTTCCCTAGGGAGATGCGGAAGGGGGGGGTCAGACGAGGTGGACGCCGTGGGTGGGGACGCCGGGGGTGAGCACCCGCCAGCCGGCGGGCACGAGCGGGGCCACCTCGGCGACCCGGTCGGCGGACGTCAGCACGAGCACGGACGGGCCGGCGCCGGAGATCGTCGCGGCGAGACCGGCCCCCCGCAGTGTGTCGACGAGCGCCATGCTCTGCGGGTAGCTCGGGCGGCGGGGCTCCTGGTGCAGCAGGTCGTGGGTCGCCTCGACGAGCAGCTCCGGCGCCGCGGTGAGGGCGTGCACGAGCAGCCCCGTGCGGGCCGAGTTGGCCGCGGCGGTGGCCAGCGGCACGACCTCGGGCAGCACCGTCCGGGCGGTGTGCGTGCTCAGCGTCGTCTCCGGCACGAGGACGACGGCCTCGATCTGCGGGTGCAGACGAAGGGGGACGCTCCGGGTCCGCGGCAGCGGTTCGCCGGGGTCGGTGACGGAGAGCGTCGCCCCGCCGTAGACGCTCGCCGACGCGTTGTCCGGGTGCCCTTCGAGGGCACTGGCGATGCCGTTGACGACGTCGAGGTCGAGCTCGGTCCCGGCGAGGGCACCACCGCGGACGGCGAGCGCGTGGGCCGCGGCGACACCGCCGACGATGGCCGTCGCCGACGAACCCATCCCCCGGCCGTGGGGCACCGCATTGGTCGCGCGCAGGCGCAGCCCGGCCGGCGGGGGCACGTCGAGGTGCTGCCAGGCGGTGATCATCGTGCGCACGACGAGGTGGCTCTCGTCGCGGGGCACGCTGTCGGCCCCGGACCCCTCGACCTCGATGACCAGACCGGGCTCGGCCGTGACCGTGACGGTGCACTCGTCCCAGACGCCGAGCGCCAGCCCGACGCAGTCGAAACCGGGCCCGAGGTTGGCACTGGACGCGGGCACCCGCAGGGTGACCGACGTCCCGGCGGGGATCGTCACGCTCAGTCCTGCAGGCCGAGCTCGCGGGCGATCGCGTAGGCCTCGGCCGGCACGCTCACCGGGGCGATGTCGCTGCCGTCGGCATTCTTCAGCGCCCACTGCGGGTCCTTGAGCCCGTGACCGGTCACGGTGCAGACGATCGTCGCGCCGGCGGGGACCTGCCCGGCCGCGGAGGCCTTGAGCAGGCCGGCGACGGAGGCCGCCGAGGCGGGCTCGACGAAGATGCCCTCGCGCGAGGACAGCAGCCGGTGCGCCTGGAGGATCTCCTCGTCCGTGACGGCCTCGATGCGACCGCCGGAGTCGTCGCGCGCGGCCTCGGCCTGCTGCCACGACGCGGGGTTGCCGATGCGGATCGCCGTGGCGATCGTGTCGGGCTCGTCGACCGGGTGCCCGAGGACGATGGGCGCCGAGCCGGCGGCCTGGAAGCCCCACATCTGCGGCGTGCGGGTGGCCACCGGCGCGAGGGTGCCGGAGACCCCTTCGGTCTCGGTGGCGTACTCGCGGTAGCCGCGCCAGTAGGCGGTGATGTTGCCGGCGTTGCCGACCGGCAGGCAGTGGATGTCGGGGGCGTCGCCGAGCGCGTCGACGATCTCGAAGGAGGCCGTCTTCTGCCCCTCGATGCGGGCCGGGTTGACCGAGTTGACCAGCTCGACCGGGTACGACTCGGCGAGCTTGCGGGCGACGTCGAGGCAGTGGTCGAAGTTGCCGTCGACCTGCAGCAGGGTCGCGCCGTGGGCGATGGCCTGCGACAGCTTGCCCATCGCGATCTTGCCCTCGGGGACGAGGACGGCACAGGTCATGCCGGCCTTCGTCGCGTAGGCGGCCGCGGAGGCCGAGGTGTTGCCGGTGGACGCGCAGATGACGGCCTTGGCCCCCTTCGCCGCCGCCATCGACATCGCGGCGGTCATGCCGCGGTCCTTGAAGGAGCCGGTGGGGTTGAGGCCCTCGTACTTGACGTGCACCTGCGCGCCGACGAGCTCGCTGAGGTGCTCGGCGGGGATGAGGGGGGTCCCCCCTTCGCGCAGGGTGACGGTCGGGGCGCCGGCCAGCATGGGCAGCCGGTCGGCGTACTCGGTGATGACGCCGCGCCACTGGTGGGCCATGTCAGTTCCCTTCAACACGCATGACGGAGGTGACCTCGTTGACCGTGTCGAGCCCGTCGAGCTCGTTGACGGTCGCGGAGAGCGCGGCATCGGTCGCCGCGTGGGTGACGATGACGAGGATCGCCCGCGCCGAGCCGTCGTCGTCGGTGACGACCTGCTGGCGCACGGTCTCGATGGAGACGTCGTGCTCGGCGAAGACCGAGGCGACGCTCGCGAGCACGCCCGAGCGGTCGGCGACGTCGAGGCTGACGTGGTAGCGGGTGATCGCCTCGCCCATCGGCAGGACGGGCAGGTCCGCGTAGGCGCTCTCTCCCGGACCGCGGCCGCCGGTGACGCGCGCGCGGGCCACCGCGACGAGGTCGCCGAGCACGGCGCTGGCCGTCGGGTCGCCGCCGGCACCCTGTCCGTAGAACATCAGCTCGCCGGCGCCCTCGGCCTCGACGAAGACCGCGTTGTACGCCTCGCGCACGGAGGCCAGGGGGTGGCTGAGCGGGATGAGCGCCGGGTGGACGCGCGCGGAGATGCCCTCGCGCCCGTCCTGGCCCGTCACCCGCTCGCAGATCGCGAGCAGCTTGACGGTGCAGCCCATCTCCTGCGCGGCGGCGATGTCGCGCGCGCTCACCTCGGTAATGCCCTCACGGTGGACGTCGGCGCTCGCGACCCGCGAGTGGAAGGCCAGCGAGGAGAGGATCGCGGCCTTGGCCGCGGCGTCGAAGCCCTCGACGTCGGCGGTCGGGTCGGCCTCGGCGTAGCCGAGTGCCTGGGCCCGCTCGACGGTCTCGGCGAAGCCGGCACCCGTGGAGTCCATGGCGTCGAGCACGAAGTTGGTCGTGCCGTTGACGATCCCGATGACGCGGCGGATCGAGTCGCCGGCGAGCGAGTCGCGGATCGGCCGCAGGATCGGGATGGCTCCGGCGACAGCGGCCTCGTAGTAGAGGTCGACGCCGTGCTGCTTGGCCGCCGCGTACAGCGTCGGGCCGTCCTCGGCGAGCAGCGCCTTGTTGGCCGTGACGACCGAGGCCCCGTGCTCCATCGCCGAGAGGATCAGGCTGCGGGCGGGCTCGATGCCGCCGATCACCTCGACGACGATGTCGGCACGCGTGACGAGCTCGGCCGCGTCGGTCGTGAAGAGCGCCGGGTCGACCCCGAGGTCGGAGCGGTCACGGCCGGCCCGCCGCACGGCGATGCCGACGATCTCGAGCGGTCGACCGATCCGCTGCGCCAGGTCGTCGGCCTGCGCGGTGAGCAGCCGGGCGACGCTGCCGCCGACGACACCACCGCCGAGCAGGGCGACGCGAAGGGGGGTCTGGTCGGGGGCGGTGGTCATCGGACCTCCTGGAGCGGGCTGGGCTCGTCCACGTCGAGGGCGAGCAGGTCGTCGATCGTCTCGCGTCGCACGATGACCCGTGCAACGCCGTCTCGCACCGCGATCACGGGCGGCCGCGGCGTGTGGTTGTACTGGTTGGACAGGCTGCGGCAGTAGGCGCCGGTCCCGGGGACGGCGATGAGGTCACCGGGCGTGATGTCGTCGGGCAGGTACTCGTCCATGACGACGATGTCGCCGCTCTCGCAGTGCCGCCCGACGACCCGCACGAGTCGAGCGGGTGCGGTGGAGCGGCGCCCCGCAAGGGTGCACGAGTAGTCGGCGCCGTAGAGCGCGGTGCGCACGTTGTCGCTCATGCCACCGTCGACGGAGACGTAGGAGCGGCTGACGCCGTGGCTCACCTCGACGTCCTTGACCGTGCCGATCTCGTAGAGGGTGAAGGCGCTCGGCCCGGCGATGGCGCGGCCCGGCTCGATGGAGATGCGCGGCAGCGGCGCCTCGGGGTGGCCGTCGCGGAAGCCCTTGAGCTCGCGGTCGACGAGCTCGGCCATCTGGGTGCCGAGCTGGGCGGGGGTGAGCGGCTCGTGCTCGGAGGTGTAGGCGATGCCGTAGCCACCACCGAGGTCCATCTCGGGCATGGCGATCCCGTGCTCGTCGGCGACCTCGGTGTGCAGCCCGATGAGCCGGCGGGCGGCGATCTCGAAGCCGGAGGTGTCGAAGATCTGGCTGCCGATGTGGCTGTGCAGGCCGAGGAGGCGCAGGTGCTCCCCCTTCGCCACGATGGCGTCGATCGCGGCGCGGGCCTGCCCACCGGCGAGGGAGAAGCCGAACTTCTGGTCCTCGTGCGCGGTGGCGATGAACTCGTGGGTGTGCGCCTCGACGCCGACGGTGACGCGGACCATGACCGGGGCGGTGACGCCGAGATCGGCGGCGACGGAGGCGACCCGCTCGATCTCGTCGAAGGAGTCGACGACGATGCGCCCGACGCCGTAGGCGAGGGCCTGGCGCAGCTCCGCGACCGACTTGTTGTTGCCGTGCAACGCGATCCGCTCACCGGGGAAGCCGACGCGCTGCGCGACGGCCAGCTCGCCGCCGCTGCACGTGTCGAGGCCCAGCCCCTCCTCCATGATCCACCGGGCGACGGCGGAGCAGAGGAAGGCCTTGCCGGCGTAGTAGACGTCGGCACCGGCCACCGCGGCGAAGGGAGCGGTGAAATCGTCGCGGAAGGCCCGTGCGCGCGAGCGGAAGTCGTCCTCGTCGAGGACGTAGGCGGCGGTGCCGAAGTCACGGGCGATGTCGGTCACCCGCAGACCGCCGACGGCGAGGACGCCGCTGTCGTCACGGGTGACGTTGCTCGGCCACAGCTGCGGCAGCAGCTCCATGACGTCGCTCGGGTAGGGCAGCCACTGGGGCGCCGCGCCGTAGCCGTCGGCGTGGAGGATGCCGGCCTCGTGGGCCCTCATGTTGGTCGCCACGGTCGCCTCACATGCGCTCGGGCGCCGAGACGCCGAGCAGGTCGAGGCCGTTGGCGAGCACCTGGCGGGTGGCGTCGTTGAGCCACAGGCGCGTGCGGTGCGTGTCGGTGAGCTCCTCGTCGGAGCGCGGGCGCACGCGGCAGGTGTCGTACCACTTGTGGAAGTGCCCGGCCAGGGTCTCGAGGTAGCGGGCGACGCGGTGCGGCTCACGCAGCTCGGCAGCGTGGGCGACGACCCGCGGGAAGTCGCCGAGCGTGGCGAGCAGGGTCGCCTCGGTCGGGTCCGAGAGCAGCCCCGGCTCGAAGGCGTCGGCGCGGTCGATGCCGTCCTCGGCGGCCAGGCGCGCGACGTTGGAGGTGCGCGCGTGTGCGTACTGCACGTAGAAGACGGGGTTGTCGTTGGTCTGCTTGCGCAGCTCCTCGCCGTCGAGGCTGAGCGGGCTGTCCGCGGGGTAGCGGGCCAGCGAGTAGCGCACGGCGTCGGAGCCGATCCACGAGATGAGGTCGCGCAGCTCGATGATGTTGCCGGCGCGCTTCGACAGCTTGGCGCCGTTGAGGTTGACGAGCTGACCGATGCGGATCTCGATGTTGGTGTCCGGGTCGTCACCTGCGCAGGCGGCGATGGCCTTGAGCCGGGAGACGTAGCCGTGGTGGTCGGCGCCGAGGAGGTAGATCTTCTCGGGGAAGCCGCGGTCCTTCTTGCTCAGGTAGTACGCGGCGTCGGCGGCGAAGTACGTGGGCACGCCGTCGGCGCGGACCAGGACGCGGTCCTTGTCGTCGCCGAAGTCGGTGGTGCGCAGCCAGACAGCCCCGTCGCGGTCGTCGACGTGGCCCTGCTCGCGCAGGCGGGCGATGGCGGCCTGGACCGCTCCCCCGTCGTGCAGGGTCTTTTCGGAGAACCACACGTCGAAGTGCACGCCGAAGTCGTCGAGGGTCGACCGGATGTCGGCGAGCTGGGCCTCGTAGCCGAGCTGGCGGGCGACGGCCAGGGCCTCGTCCTGCGGCAGCTCGAGCAGGTCGGGGCGGGCGCGAAGGGCGGTCTCCGCCAGGTCGTCGACGTAGGCACCGGGGTACCCGCCCTCGGGTGTGGGTTCCCCCTTCGCCCGGGCCAGGACGGAGGCGGCGAAGTTGTCCATCTGGGCGCCGGCGTCGTTGATGTAGTACTCGGAGGTGACGGCCGCTCCGGAGGCCGCGAGCAGGCGGCGGATCGAGTCGCCGAGCGCTGCCCAGCGGGTGTGGCCGATGTGCAGCGGACCGGTGGGGTTGGCGGAGATGAACTCGAGGTTGACCGTGTGGCCGGCCATCGCCTCGTTGCGGCCGTAGGCGGCACCGGCCTCGACGATCGAGCGCGCGAGCTCACCGGCCGAGGCGGCGTCGAGGGTGATGTTGAGGAAGCCCGGGCCGGCGATCTCGATGTCGGCGATGCCTGCGGTGGCGCCGAGACGCGCGGCGACGACCGCGGCGACGTCCCGGGGCTTCATGCCGGCCGGCTTGGCCAGCTGCATCGAGATGTTGCTCGTCCAGTCACCGTGGCCCTTTTGCTTCGGTCGCTCCACGCGGATCTCGGCGGGCACCTCGACGGTCATCTCGCCGGCCTCGACGGCGGCGGTCAGGGCGGCACGGATCGCTGCAACAAGCTCTTCGGGGGTCACGGTCGGCCAGTCTAGGTGCGCGGCGGTCGTGCCCGTCGCGGCGGTCGATTCTCGGGACGGGCGAGCCCGGTGCTAACCTCACCGGGCACCACCCCGCCTCCGTAGCTCAGGGGATAGAGCACTGGTTTCCGGTACCAGGGGCCGCAGGTTCGAATCCTGCCGGGGGCGCGTTTTTCCACGAAGGGCCGTCAGCACTCGCTGGCGGCCCTTCGGCGTGGCCGCACGAATCGAAGGCCCCCGCTCAGCCGAGCGGGGGCCTTCGTCGTACTCGCGTGCGGGGGCTCCCCTTCGCACGTCGTGGCCAGGCCTCCTACAGGTCCCGGTGCATCCCGGGGTCGCCCGGCTCGTCGGCCGCGGAGTCGCCGCGGACGCTGAGGTTGAGGATCGCTGCGGCGAGCCCACCCCAGATGGTGAGCATCGCGACGATCATCATGACGATCGCTGTCGTGGTCATGCCGTGTCACCTCCGTCGACGATCAGGGCGTCCTCGGCGCGCTCGGCGGCCTCGATCTCGTCCGGGTCGGCGCTGAGCAGCACGCCGCGACGCCACGGCACGAGGGAGAGCACGATGGCGATGATCGGCAGCGCCGCGGCCATGCCCCAGCCGAAGACGTTGAGCAGCTGCGCCGGGTAGTCCTCGTAGGGGGCGACGATCTTGGCCTCGAGCTCACGCACGAGCATCACGACGAGGACGATCGGCAGCAGCGCGCCGACGATCCAGCGCCACCAGCCGCGCAGCCTGATCGAGCTGACCCGGTCCATGTGACCCTCGAGCTCTGGCAGCTTGGCCAGGACGCCGGAGACGACGAGCATCATGACCGTGGCGACCGCGAGGATGCCGAAGGAGTTGACGAAGGCGTCGAGGGTGTCGAGCAGGTAGATCCCACCCGTGGTCGAAAACATCGCGATGCTGGCCACGGCCATGGGGACCCCGACGACGAAGGTCGCCGTCCGGCGGGAGATGCCGACCTTGTCGCGGATGGCGCCGATGACGACCTCGAGGATCGAGATGAGCGAGGTGATGCCGGCGAGGACGAGCGAGCCGAAGAAGAGCACGCCCAGGACAGCCCCGGCCGGCGCCTCGTTGATGATCGCGGGGAAGGCGACGAAGGCCAAGCCGATGCCGCTGGCGACGACTTCGCTGATGTCCTGGCCGGAGGCCTGGGCCATGAAGCCGAGCGCGGCGAAGACCCCGATACCGGCGAGCAGCTCGAAGCCGGAGTTGGCGAAGGCCACGACAGACCCCGACCCCGTCATGTCGGTCTTGCGGCCGACGTAGCTGGCGTAGGTGATCATGATGCCGAAGCCCACCGACAGGCTGAAGAAGATCTGGCCGACGGCGGAGATCCACACGCTGGTGTCCTTCAGCGCGGCCCAGTCGGGGGTGAAGAAGGCGTTGAGACCGCTGCCGGCGCCGTCGAGGGTGAGGGAGATGACCACCAGCGCGATGAAGGCGACGACCAGCGCCGGGATGAAGATGACGGCGGTGCGCCCGATGCCGGCCTGGACGCCCATCGCGAGCACGCCGATCGTCACGACCCAGAAGAGGACCATCGTCAGCGTGATCTCGGGGACGAAGTCGAAGGTCGGCCCGGGCGTCTCCGCGGCGCTGAGGTAGTCGCCGAAGAAGTAGCTGTTGGGGTCCTCGCCCCAGCCCTTCGTGAACGACAGCACCGTGTACTTGCCGGCCCAGGCGAGGATCGCGGCGTAGTAGACCGCGATGACGATGCAGATGAGCACCTGCCACCACCCCAGCCACTCCGCGCCGCGACCTAGCCGTCGCAACGACAAAGGGGCCGACCCGCGGAAGCGGTGGCCGATCGAGTAGTCGAGGTAAAGCAGCGGGATGCCGGCGAGGAGCAGCGCGACGAGGTAGGGAATGAGGAAGGCGCCGCCGCCCCCTTCGTAGGCGACGTAGGGGAAGCGCCAGATGTTGCCCAGCCCGACGGCTGATCCGATCGCGGCGAAGATGAAGACCTTGCGCGAGGAAAAGCCCTCCCTGGGCTTGACCTCGGTGGCCGGTGCGCGGGACATGCTCACTCTCCTGATGTCAGATGAACTCCAACATGTTCCAGTATCCGCTCCCGATGTGGCCCACGCCACGCCGATCGGCGGGCGGTCGGGGCCCGCAGGCCGACAGAGAATCCGCATTTCCCTAGGCAAATGACCGGTCTGGTGGTGATTTGCCTAGGGAAATACGGTCTGGGGTGCGCATTTCCCTATGGAAATGTGGCCGAGCTCCGCCAGCGCGGAGTTCTACGGCACGCCCAATGCCGCGACCGCTCCGACGTCGTGGAGCTGGCAGTTCACGATGACCAACCCGGTCGACAACCCGCACGACGGGTCCGACGTCGTCAGCTTCGACATCGACGACCCGGCGCGGCTCAACATCGCCCCGCCCGCCCGCGCCGACCACAGATCAGCACCGGGGGCGTCTTCGTCAGGGAACTCGTGGCGCTCCCGGTGGTGTACCACCTCTCCCGCAGACAGAGACCGGCCTCCGCAGGAGGTCGCCCGGAGGGGTCGCCGATCAGGCGGCCCCTTCGGCCGTGAGGAGTACGAGCAGCTCGGCGCGGACGTGCTCGTCGTCGAGGTCTTCGCCGAGCAGGTCCCGCAGCCGGTGCAGTCGCCCACTGACGGTCTGCGGGTGCACGACGAGGTGGGCGGCGATGCTGGGGCGGTGACCCCACTGGAGCAGCCACTGGTGGAGGGTCTCGACGAGCACGGCCCGCTGGTCCTCGGGCAGCCGGTCGAGCTCACCGAAGTACTTGCGCCGCAGCGCCCGCACCACCATCGGGTCCGCCAGGCAGGCGAGCTGCAGCAGGGCGTCGTCGACGAAGGTGGGTCCGCTCGAGACCGCACCGCGCAGCGACAGCAGCCGCTGGCTCATGGCGAGCGAGTCGGGAAAGTCGGCGAGCGGCACGGCCGGCCCGACCACGCAGTCGACGTCGCCGAGGACGGGCCGAAGGGAGGTCGACAGCTGGTCGGCGCCCACCGGCAGACCGATGACGACGTCGCGGGTGCGGGCAAACCAGGCCGGCCGGGTGGCCGCCGCCCGCACCACCTGCGCCCCGTCGGCGGGTGAGGTGATGACGGCGCACACGAGCGCGTCCGGGTCCCAGCCGATGCGGACGGCCAGGTCGGCCACGCCCCCTCCCCTGCCGACCATCTCGCTGGCGAGCTGACGCCCCAGCTCCTCCTCGTCGGCGCTGGCCAGACCGGCCATGTCGTAGCCGCGACGAGCCGCCGTGATGACGACCTCCGCGAGCGTGAGCACCCGGCTGAGCAGGTCGAGGACCAGGTCGGGCTCGAGCTCCGTGGTATCCCTCAGCACGGCCCGGTGCGTCTCGCGCTGCACGAGCCGCGCCGCCATCCGGATGGAGTCGACGAGCAGCTCTTGGTCGACGCCGCCACGGGCGGACTCGACACCGAGGCGCTCGAAGATGCTGTCGTGCGCCCCCAGCCGGGCTGCGTCGTTGGTCGCCACGCACACGAGGAACTCCCGGACCGCGCCGATGATGTCGGCCGGCCACTTGTGGTCCAGCGGGAGCGTCGGCATACCGAATTCGCCGGCGACCCGGTCCATGAGGAGCGGCGCGAGGGCGCCGAGCTGGCTCTCGTTGGCCTCGAGCAGGTACCGCGCGATCTGGTTGGTCGATCTCTCCAGGGCCATGCAGCTCATTCTCCACGGCTGGCCAGCGGATCCGCGCGCCCACATGTCCCGTCGTGCACATGTCACGTCGTGCTAGGCCGCGAGCGGAAGTCTGTCACGAGAGGTGATGGCGGTCGAGCCGGTACGACGGTCATCATGACGGAGGCCACTCGTGTCGGCCGCCACCTTCCTTCGCCCCTCAGGAGCAACCCCCGCCATGAGTGACATCTCTCGCCGCACCCTCGCCAAGGGCGCCGCGTGGACCGTGCCCGCCGTGACCGTCGCCGCTGCCGCGCCGAGCCTCTCCGCATCGACCAACCCCGACGCGTGCCCGGCGGCCGCCGGTTGGCGCGCGGGAGCGGGGTCGCTCCCGACGTGGAATCTCTTCGTCGCCCCCAACGCCACCGGCGGGTCCCGCGTCCAGCTCAATCTGGGCCTGATCTGCCCTGACCTCAATCCCCCGATCGGGGCCCAGGGCTTCCGGTTCCAGCCGACCGCGGTCACGGCCACCGACAACTCGGGCGGCAGGCACGTCGGCCGCGTCGCGAGCGACACCAACACGCGCTACCGCGTGGAGGTCCCGGTGGCGATGGGCTTCGCCGGCATCTTCGACGACTTCGCGTACAACCCGCCCGGTGCGGGCGTCGACTGGAACGCCAGTCACCACCTGAAGTCGTACGACATCACCTACACCCTCGAGTGGTGGAGCACCCCCATCGTCGGCGGCTCGATCATCCAGGCGTGCACCTACACGTCGACGGTCGAGGCGACGACCTTCCAGTCCACGTACCTCGGCGGACGCCTGAGCACCCTCGTCTGACATGAGCACCTCCTCCAGCCGGCGCGCCGCCCTCCGCGGCGCGCCGGTCGTCGCATCCGCCGGCCCGCGCATCGCCGTCATCGGGTCCGGCTACGGCGGCGCCGTCGCCGCCCTCGCGCTCGCCCGCGCCGGCCGCCAGGTCGACCTCATCGAGATGGGCGCCGACTGGTCGACCATGCCGCCCAAGGCCGACGGGACGGTCTTCGACCGCATGGACGCGGCCACCGGCCGGTCCACGTGGTTCGGCACCCGCACCGATGCCCCCTTCGCGCGGTTCTTCGGCATGGACGTGGTCAACAAGGACATCGACTCCCGCGCCGGCGTCCTCGACACGGTCCGCTTCGACGACTTCAAGGTCTACCGCGGCGTCGGTGTCGGCGGTGGCTCGATCGTCAACGGCGGCATGGCCGTCACGCCGCGCCGCAGCTTCCTCGGCCAGGTCATGCCGAGCCTCGAGCTCGGCGAGATGTACGGCACGTACTTCCCGCGGGCGACGGAGGCCCTCGGGGTCACCGCTCCCCCGGTCGACGTCATCGGCACCTCGCCCTGGTACCAGTACACGCGCCGCTCGGCCGCCGACGTGCGCAAGGCCGGCTACAGCCAGGTCATGGTCCCCAACGTCTACGACTGGGACCACCTGCGCCGCGAGACCGTCGAGCGGGCCCCGCGCTCCGCCACGGCCGCCGAGGTCATCTACGGCAACAACCACGGCAAGCGGTCGCTCGACAAGACGATCCTCGCCGAGGCCCTCGCGACCGGCCGGGTCCGCCTCGTACCGCTCACGCAGGTCACCTCGCTGACGCAGACCTCCGCCGGCGCCTTCGACCTCGGGCTGCGGACCATCACCTTCGAGGGCGCGGTCACCTCGACCCGGACCGCGACCTACGACCGGGTGGTCCTCGCGGCCGGCTCGGTCGGCACGCTCGAGCTGCTCCTGCGGGCCAAGGCGAAGGGGACGGTCCCCGGGCTACCCGCGACGACCGGCAGGTCCTGGGGCCCCAACGGCAATGTCATGCTCGCGCGCCTCGCGACCAACCTCCTCGGCAGCAACGCCAAGAGCGGGGCGCACCAGTCCGGCATCCCGGCACAGGGCGTCATGGCGTGGGACGACTCGGCGAGCTCGGTCTTCGCCGAGGTGGCTCCCCTGCCGGTCGGCTTCGAGACCTACTCCAACCTGTACCTCGCGATCACCAACAACCCCAACCTCGGCTCCTTCACCTGGGACACCGCTCGTGATCGGCTCGCCCTGGACTGGGACGCCGCCAAGCACGCCCCGAGCGTCGCCGCGACCAAGCGGGTCTTCGACAGGATCAACTCGGCCGCGGGCAGCTACTACCGGACCGACCTCTTCGAGGGCAGCAAGCGGCTCACCGACTACTTCACCTACCACCCGCTCGGCGGGATGGTGCTCGGCGAGTCCACGGACTCCCGAGGAGAGGTCAAGGGTGTGCCCGGGCTCTTCGTCATGGACGGCTCGCTCATCCCTGGCAAGGTGGGGGTCAACCCCTTCGTCACCATCACGGCGCTGGCCATGCGCAACATGGACCGGCTCATCGCAGGAGGTCGCTTCTGATGGGCATGCCCTCCCGCCGCGCCGTCGTCACCGCAGGCGTGTGGACCGCCCCGGCGGTCACCGTCGCCTCGGCCGCGCCCCAGCTCACCGCCTCGACCGTCGGCCCGTCGCGGCTGTCGATCGAGCTCGTCGACCCGCCGATCGGCGCCGACTGGCAGCCGCAGTACAGCACGCCGATCCGCAGCACGACGGGCGCGACGATGGGCTCGGCATCGCTCCCGCCGCGGGTGCGCATCACCAACCTCGGGGGCTCGCCGGCCGCCCAGGTCACCGGGACGCTCGCGCTCACCGTGGGCTCCTACGCCAAGGGCGGCACTCGGATCAGCGGTGGTGACCAGCTGCGGCTGGCGAGCACCGCCGGGTGGACGGTCACGCGGGTCTCGGCCACCACGGGCTCCCGCTTCACCTACGTGCTGACCCAGCCGGTCCCGGCCGGCGGCTCGGTCGAGCTCGACCTGCGCTACATCGGGGCCTTCGCCGTGCGCGAGCAGTACACCGTCCACGTCGAGGCGACCGTGGCCTCCGCGGCCTCGGCGCAGGACGGCGCCGACGACAAGGTCGGGCTCGGCAGCCGGTTTGGCTGACCGGTCCTGACGACGACGGGCGGTGACCCCCCGATCAAGGGAGGTCGCCGCCCGGTCGAAGGGGGTCAGCCCCGCTGCGTGGAGTCCGTCACCTCGCCGACGAGCTCCTCGATGACGTCCTCGAGGAAGACGACGCCCCGGACCGAACCATCGGTGTCGACGACCCGCGCCAGGTGGGTGCCGGTGCGCTGCATGGTGGCGAGCACGTCCTCGACCTCGTCGTCCGGCTGGACGGTCGCCATGCGGCGCAGGCGCTTGCGCGGGACCGGCTCGCTGCGCTCGGTGTCGTCGGCGTAGAGCACGTCCTTGAGGTGGAGGTAGCCGGTGAGCTCGCCAGCGTCGTCCACCATCGGGTAGCGCGAGTAGCCGTGCTTGGCGACGAGGCGCTCGATGTCGTCGGGGGTCGCGTCACGCGGCACGGTGACGAGCTCGGCGACCGGGACACCCACGTCGGCGGCGTCCTTGTCGGAGAACTCGAGGGCCGCCCCGACGAGGCCGTACTTCTCCGACTCGACGAGGCCCTCACGGTGCGACTCGTGGACGATCTGTTGGACCTCCTCGGCGGTGAAGGCCGAGCCCACCTCGTCCTTGGGGTCGATGCCCATCGCCCGGACGAAGGCCTTGGAGACCCAGTCCATGACGACGATGACCGGCTTGGCGATCTTCATGACCCACATGAGCGGCGGGACGAGCAGCATCGCGGAGCGCTCGGGGCCGGCGATCGCCAGGTTTTTGGGCACCATCTCGCCGACGACGACGTGCAGGTAGACGACGATGAGGATCGCGAGCACGAGCGAGGTCGCGTCGGTGAAAGCATCGGGCACGCCGATGCGCTCCATGACCGGGTGCAGCGCGTGGTGCAGCGCCGCCTCGGAGATGGCACCGAGGAGCACCGAGCAGATGGTGATGCCGAGCTGACAGGTCGCCAGCAGGACCCCCGTGTGCTGCAAGGCCTCCACGGCGATCGCGGCCCGCTTGTCGCCCGCGTCCGCAAGCGGCTCGAGCTGTGAGCGCCGCGCGGACATGGCCGCGAACTCGGCGCCGACGAAGAAGGCATTGGCGAGCAGCAGCGCCACGGTGATCAGGATCGTCGTCATGCCGGCTCACCCCCCTTCGTCGTGTCGTCGGAGTCGGTGGCGTCGTCGCCGACCTGCTCGACGAAACGCAGCCGGTCGACACGGCGGGTGTCCATGTCGGCCACGGTGATCTGCCAGCCCTCGATCTCGATGACGTCGCCCACCTCGGGGACGCGGCCGAGCTCGGCCATGACCCAGCCGCCGACGGTCTCGTAGGCCGGACCCTCGGGCACGGGGGCGCCGACGCGGTCGCGAACCTCGTCGGGGCGCCACAGGCCCGGCACGGTCCACACCCCGTCGCCGAGGTCGCGTCCGGTGGTCTGGGCGAGGTCGTGCTCGTCGTTGACCTCGCCGACGATCTCCTCGACGAGGTCCTCGAGGGTGACGACACCTGCGGTGCCGCCGTACTCGTCGACGACGACACCCATCTGCAGGCCGGAGTCACGCAGCTGGATGAGCAGCGGGTCCAGGCGCAGGGTCTCGGGGACGACGACGGGGTCGATCATCAGGGCCGAGACCGGCACGCCGGCGCGGCGCTCGTGGGGCACGGCGATCGCCTTCTTGACGTGGACGACGCCGTCGACGTCGTCCCAGTCCTCCCCGGTGACGGGGAAGCGGGAGTGGCCGGTACGACGCGCGAGGGCGACGAGGTCCTCGGCGGAGGCGGTGCGGTCGATGGAGCTGGCGCGGTTGCGCGGGGTCATGACGTCGGCGGCCGTCTGCTCGCCGAAGCCGAGGGAGCGGGCGACGAGCCGGCCGGTGCCGGAGTCGAGGGTGCCCGCCTCGACAGAGGTGCGCACGAGTGAGGCCAGCTCCGCGGGACTGCGGGCGGCGGAGAGCTCCTCCTGCGGCTCGACGCCCATGCGGTGCAGCACCCAGTTGGCGCTGCCGTTGAGGACGAAGATCAGCGGCTTGAAGAGCACGCCGACGATCCGCATGGGGCGGGCGACGACCTTCGCCGTGCCGAGCGGCTCGGAGACGGCGAGGGTCTTGGGGACCATCTCGCCGAGGATCATCGAAAAGACCGTGGCGATGACGAGCGCGAGCCCGCTCGCCGTGGACGACGCCGCCCGCTCCGGCAGGCCGAGGGCCTCGAGCCCCGGCTGGATGAGCGCACCGACCGCCGGGCTGGCGATGAAACCGAGGGCCAGGGTCGTGACCGTGATGCCGATCTGGCAGGCCGACAGCAGTGTGGAGAGCGTTCGAAGGGAGGTGAGCACCGGCTTCGCGCCGTGGTCGCCGGAGTCGACGGCCCGCTGGACCGTGGGCCGGTCGAGGGCGACGAGCGAAAACTCTGCCGCGACGAAGAGGGCGGTACCGAGGGTGAGGAGGAGGGCAAGGACTAAGAGACCTATGGTCATGGTGGGCGAGATTCTACGGGGAACCCGCTGGGAGACGGCTGCGAGCACGCTCCCTGACGAGGGCTCGAAGGGAGACCCAGCCCCCCTGCTCCCTGAGGAGGTCGCTCTGCGACCGTCTCGAAGGGAGACCCCACCCCCGCTCCCTGAGGAGGTCGCCCCGCGACCGTCTCGAAGGGAGGTCCGGCCACCGCTTCCTGAGGAGGTCGCTCTGCGACCGTCTCGAAGGGAGACCCAGCCCCGTGCTCCCTGCCCCTCGAGACGGCGCTGGCGCGCCTCCTCGGGACCCAGAGGTCGCCCTGCGACCGTCTCGAAGGGAGAGCACCGTCAGGTCCGCCGACGGGCCAACATCTGGATCGCGTCGAAGTCGCCGCGGATCAGCGCCTCCTTCTTGGCGCGTGACCAACCGTGGATCTGGCGCTCGATGGCATATGCCTGCGTCACTCGAGGAGTCTCGGCTGCCCACACGAGCTCGACGGGCATCCGACTCTTGGTGTACGCCGATCCGCCACCTTCACCGTGCTGCCGCATCCGCGACTCGAGATTGCGTGCGCTGCCGACGTAGTAGGAACCATCAGCGCACCGAAGGATGTAGACGTGGGCCATGGGTTCGATCCCAGCAGGTCCGGGGGTGGGCGAAGGGAGGTTTTCCACAGTGGTCCGGGGTCTCCCTTCGAGACGGTCGCAGAGCGACCTCCTCAGGGAGCATCAACCGGTCCCTGAGGAGCGAGGCCGTCCACGGCCGAGCGTCTCGAAGGGACGTCACCCACCTCCCTTCGAGACGGTCGCAGAGCGACCTCCTCAGGGAGCGGTGGGCTGGGTCGCCCTTCGAGTCCTCCCCGAGGAGCGGGTGGGTCTCCCTTCGAGACGGTCGCAGAGCGACCTCCTCAGGGAGCAGTGGGCTGGGTCGCCCTTCGAGTCCTCCCCAAGGAGCGGGTGGGTCTCCCTTCGAGACGGTCGCAGAGCGACCTCCTCAGGGAGCGGGGGCGAGTCGCAGAGCGACCTCCTCAGGGAGCGGTGGCGAGTCGCAGAGCGACCTCCTCAGGGAGCGGTGGGCGGTGGTGGTGCGGGCCTCCACCCGTGGGGGGAGGCGCGATTCATCCGATGGGTGGATGTCCCCCTTCGCCCGGGATGGTTGCATGGGACCCGACATCAACCGATGAAGGGGACTTCATGACCACCACGGGAGCGCGCGTCGAAGTACGCAACCTCACCAAGAGGTTTGGCAGTTTTACCGCTGTCGATGATCTCAGCTTCAACGTCGAGCCGGGCCGGATCACCGGCTTCCTCGGCCCCAACGGCGCCGGCAAGACGACGAGCCTGCGGATGCTGCTCGGCCTCGTCAAGCAGACCCAGGGCACGGCGACGATCGACGGCAAGCCCTACCGTGAGCTCGACCAGCCGCTGCGCGTGGTCGGGTCGGCGCTCGAGGCGACCAACTTCCACCCGGGGCGCTCCGGTCGCGACCACCTGCGGGTGCTCGCCGCGACCTCCGGCATCCCCGACAAGCGTGTCGACGAGCTGCTCGAGCTCACCGGCATCCCGGCCGCGGCCCGCAAGAAGGCCGGCGGCTACAGCATGGGCATGCGCCAGCGGCTCGGCCTCGCGGCTGCGCTCCTCGGCGACCCGCGCCTGCTCGTCCTCGACGAGCCGGCCAACGGGCTCGACCCGGAGGGCATCCGCTGGCTGCGCGGCTTCCTGCGCCACCTCGCGAGCGAAGGGCGCACGATCCTCGTCTCCAGCCACCTGCTGCAGGAGATCGAGCAGACCGTCGACGACGTCGTCATCCTCGCCAACGGCAAGCTCGTCAAGGAGGGCACCGTCGGTGACCTGCGCGGCGCCGCGACCTCGCTCGTGCGCACGACCGACGCCGACACGCTCATCGGTGCGCTGCGCGTCGCCGACGTGCCGGCGAAGCTGCAGGACGACGGCGGCGTCGTCGCCGAGACCGAGGACCTGCGTCTGGTGGGCGATGTCGCCCTTCGCGCCGGTGTCCCGGTCCACGAGCTGCGTCCGCTCGCCGCGGACCTCGAGCAGCTCTTCTTCTCCCTCACCGAGGGCACGAACCGCAACCTCGGTGACACCGGGGGCTCGGCGGCGCCGGCGATGACCGACGCCATCGAGGGCCAGGAAGGGGCGAACGGCTGATGCTGGGTGCGATCAAGTCCGAGATCCGCAAGATCTTCACGACCAAGCTGTGGTGGGGCATGGGCATCGGGATGGCGGCCTTCGCCTTCCTCCTGTCGATGGCCGCCGCCTCGCTCATCGGTCTGACCAACCCCGACGGCTCGAGCGCAGGCTTCGACTCGATGACGGGCGCGACCGGCCAGATGGTCTACAGCGCCGGTCTGCTTGGTGAGTTCGGCAGCATGTCGGCGCTCTTCCCGCTGGCGCTCGGCGTCCTGCTCATCACGACCGAGTACCGGCACAAGACGGCGACGGCCACCTACCTGGCGACGCCACGACGGTGGATCGTCGCGGTCGCCAAGACCCTCGCGGTCATCGTCGTCGGGGCTGTCCTCGGTGTCGTGCACGTCATCGCGTCGGTCGGTGGCGGTGCGCTGATCCTCACGGTCTTCAAGGACCAGCCGCTGCTGCTCGGCAACAGCGACGTCGTCGCGACCTACGGCACCTCGATCGTCGCGACGGTCGTGTGGACGCTCATCGGCTTCGGCTTCGGCATGCTCGTGCGCAACCAGATCGCGGCGGTGCTCATCGCGGTGGCCTTCGGCTTCCTCGGTCAGCTCATCCTCAACATCGCCTTCGCGATCCTCGGGTGGACGACGGCCGCGAAGTTCATCCCCGGCAACCTCACGACCGGCATGCTCGTCACCGCCGACCCGAGCGGCGGTGCCGTGGAGAGCGGCGGCGACAGCTACTACTTCGCGTGGTGGCTGAGCGCGCTCATCCTCATCGGCTACGCCGCGATCCTCACCCTGCTCGGGTCGATCCTGTCCAACCGCAAGGACATCACCTGACGTAGCGCACCGCGCCTCACCCGCGGGACCGTCCTCCTGACGAAGGGGGGCGGTCCCGCGGTCTGTGCCCCCACCTCCCTTCGAGACGGTCGCAGAGCGACCTCCTCAGGGAGCGGAAATCTCCCCCCGGTCCCTGCCCTTCGAGACGGCGCTGGCGCGCCTCCTCAGGGAGCGGAAATCTCCCCCCGGTCCCTGAGGAGCGAGGCCGTCCACGGCCGAGCGTCTCGAAGGGCCGTCACCAACCTCCCTTCGAGACGGTCGCAGAGCGACCTCCTCAGGGAGCGGTGGTCGTGGGTCGCAGAGCGACCTCCTCAGGGAGGAAACAAGGGTCCCTGAGGAGCGAGGCCGCCTGCGGCCGAGCGTCTCGAAGGGACGTCACCGATCTCCCTTCGAGACGGTCGCAGAGCGACCTCCTCAGGGAGCGGTGGTCGTGGGTCGCAGAGCGCCTCAGGGAGCGGAAACCTCTCCCCGGTCCCTGCCCTTCGAGACGGTCGCAGAGCGACCTCCTCAGGACCCGGAGCGAGGCCGTCCACGGCCGAGCGTCTCGAAGGGACGTCACCGATCTCCCTTCGAGACGGTCGCGGGGCGACCTCCTCAGGGAGCGGGGGTGGGGGTCTCCCTTCGAGACGGTCGCAGAGCGACCTCCTCAGGGAGCGGTGGTCGTGGGTCGCAGAGCGACCTCCTCAGGGAGCGGTGGTCGTGGGTCGCAGAGCGACCTCCTCAGGGAGCGGAGGTGGGACGGGGAAGGGAGCGGGGAGGCGGGGGTGGCGCATGGCGTCCATCACGTTAGGCTGACCCGGTGGGGTCCGCGCTGCCTTCGGGCCCCGATTCGCGACTGTGACGAAAGAGGCGTATGCGCCGTGCCTGACCCCCAGGATGGCTCCGTGTCCCTGAACGACTTCGGCCCCAACGAGTGGCTGGTCGACGAGTTGTACGAGCAGTACACGAAGGACCGCAACAGCGTCGACAAGGCCTGGTGGGAGTTCTTCGAGAACTACACGCCGGGTCAGGGCGGCGGCGACAACGGGACCAGCGCGAAGGGGGCCGCCCCCGCCCCGCAGCAGGCCGCCCCCGAGGCGAAGGCCGAGCCCAAGGCAGCGGCCAAGGCCGAGCCCGCCAAGGCCGAACCGAAGAAGGCAGAGGCCAAGGCCGAGCCCAAGAAGGCTGAGCCCAAGAAGGACGAGGCGGCCAAGCAGGCCGAGCCGACCCCGCGCGAGGAGCAGAAGCCCGCCAAGGCCGAGGCGCCGGTCCAGGAGGACGTGCTCACCCCCCTTCGCGGCGCTGCCGCCCGGGTCGTGACCAACATGGAGGCCTCGCTCGAGGTCCCGACGGCGACGAGCGTGCGCGCTGTCCCCGCGAAGCTGCTCATCGACAACCGCATCGTCATCAACAACCACCTCAAGCGCAGCCGCGGTGGCAAGGTCTCCTTCACCCACATCATCGGGTACGCCCTCATCAAGGCGCTGCGGATGATGCCGGAGATGAATGTCGGCTACACGACGAACGACAAGGGCAAGCCCGTCGTCGTCCAGCCCGCGCACATCGGCCTGGGCATCGCCATCGACCTGCAGAAGGACGACGGCTCCCGCCAGCTCTTGGTCCCGGCGATCAAGCCGGCCGAGACGATGGACTTCAAGGCCTTCTGGCAGGCCTACGAGGTCGTCGTCACGAAGGCCCGCGACGGCAAGCTGACCGTCGAGGACTTCCAGGGCACGACGATGTCGCTGACCAACCCCGGCGGCATCGGCACGGTCCACTCGATCCCGCGCCTGATGAAGGGCCAGGGCGCCATCATCGGCGTCGGGGCTCTCGACTACCCCGCCGAGTGGCAGGGCGCGAGCACCGAGACGCTCAACCGCAACGCCGTCTCCAAGATCCTCACGCTGACCTCGACCTACGACCACCGCATCATCCAGGGTGCGCAGTCGGGCGAGTTCCTGCGCGTCGTCCACCAGCTGCTCCTCGGTGCCGAGGGCTTCTACGACGAGATCTTCGAGAGCCTGCGCATCCCCTACGAGCCGGTGCGCTGGGTGCAGGACATCTCCACCACGCACGACGACGACATCAACAAGGTCGCACGTGTCCAGGAGCTCATCCACGCCTACCGCGTGCGCGGTCACCTCATGGCCGACATCGACCCGCTGGAGTACAAGCAGCGTCGCCACGAGGACCTCGACATCACGAGCCACGACCTGACGCTGTGGGACCTCGACCGGCACTTCGCCACGGGCGGCTTCGGCGGCGAGCCCTTCCTCAAGCTGCGCAAGATCCTCGGCATCCTGCGCGACTCGTACTGCCGCACCACCGGCATCGAGTACATGCACATCCAGGACCCGGCGCAGCGCCGCTGGATGCAGGAGCGCGTCGAGGTCGGCTACGCCAAGACGACGAGCGACGAGCAGCTGCGCATCCTGCGGCGGCTCAACGCGGCGGAGGCCTTCGAGACCTTCCTGCAGACCAAGTTCGTCGGGCAGAAGCGCTTTTCCCTCGAGGGCGGCGAGTCGGTCATCGCCGTGCTCGACCGGATCCTCACCCGCGCGGCCAGCGAGGGCATGGACGAGGTCTGCATCGGCATGCCGCACCGTGGCCGGCTCAACGTCCTGGCCAACATCGCCGGCAAGTCCTACGGGCAGATCTTCCGCGAGTTCGAGGGCCAGCTCGACCCGAAGTCCGTCCAGGGCTCCGGCGACGTCAAGTACCACCTCGGCACCGAGGGCGAGTTCACCGGTGAGGACGGCGAGACGACGAAGGTCTACCTCGCGGCCAACCCGAGCCACCTCGAGGCGGTCAACCCGGTGCTCGAGGGCATCGTGCGCGCCAAGCAGGACCGGCTCAACCATGGCGGCGAGGACTTCCCCGTCCTGCCGATCCTCATGCACGGTGACGCGGCCTTCGCCGGTCAGGGTGTCGTCGCCGAGACCCTGCAGCAGAGCCAGCTGCGCGGTTACCGCACCGGCGGCACGATCCACGTCGTCGTCAACAACCAGGTCGGCTTCACGACCTCGCCGTCGGCGAGCCGCTCGTCGGTCTACTCGACCGACGTCGCGCGGATGATCCAGGCGCCGATCTTCCACGTCAACGGTGACGACCCGGAGGCCTGCGTGCGGGTCGCCGAGCTCGCCTTCGAGTTCCGGCAGAAGTTCCACAAGGACGTCGTCATCGATGTCGTCTGCTACCGCCGTCGTGGTCACAACGAGGGTGACGACCCGTCGATGACGCAGCCCCTGATGTACAAGCTCATCGAGTCCAAGCGCTCGGTCCGCAAGCTGTACACGGAGAGCCTCATCGGCCGCAAGGACATCACCCCGGAGGAGGCCGACGCCGCGCTGCGTGACTACCAGGCGCAGCTCGAGCGGGTCTTCGTCGAGACCAAGGAGGCCCTCAAGGCTCCCGCCTCGCCGGCGGACGCGACGAGCGACTCGGGCGACAGCGGTTCCGACGCCCCGGACAACGCCGGCCTCGAGCGGCCCGCCGCGCAGACGAGCGACCAGACGACGCGCTCGGCGACCGAGACGGCGATCTCCGAGACCGACCTCAAGCACATCGGCGACGTCTTCGACTCCCCGCCGGCCGACTTCACGATCCACCCCAAGCTGCAGCAGGCGATGCAAAAGCGCGCGGCCTCCGTGCACGAGGGCGGCATCGACTGGGGCACCGGCGAGATGCTCGCCGTCGGCTCGCTGCTCATGGACGGCACCCCGGTGCGTCTGGCCGGTCAGGACTCGCGTCGCGGCACCTTCGTGCAGCGTCACGCGGTCCTCATCGACAAGAACACCGGCGAGGAGTGGACGCCGCTCAACTACCTCGGTGGTGGCCAGGCCCGCTTCTGGGTCTACGACTCGCTGCTGTCGGAGTTCGCCGCGCTCGGCTTCGAGTACGGCTACTCGGTGGAGCGTCCCGACGCGCTCGTCATGTGGGAAGCGCAGTTCGGTGACTTCGTCAACGGCGCCGCGTCGATCATCGACGAGTTCATCTCCTCGTCGGAGCAGAAGTGGGGTCAGAACTCCTCGGTCGTCCTCCTCCTGCCGCACGGCTACGAGGGCCAGGGGCCGGACCACTCCTCCGCGCGCATCGAGCGTTTCCTCGCGCTGTGCGCGCAAAACAACATGACGGTCGCCTTCCCGTCGACGCCGGCGAGCTACTTCCACCTGCTGCGTCGTCAGGCCTACCACCGGCCGCGTCGCCCGCTCATCGTCTTCACCCCGAAGTCGATGCTGCGGCTCAAGGCGGCGAGCAGCCAGCCGGAGGACTTCACCGAGGGCACCTTCCGCGCGGTCCTGCCGGACATGGTCGGGCCGAAGGGAGAGGACGTCACCCGCGTCATCGTCGCGGCGGGCAAGGTCACGTGGGACCTCGAGGCCGAGCGCAAGAAGCGCGGCGACGAGCAGACCGCGATCCTCCACCTCGAGCGGTACTACCCGCTGCCGGGTGAGGAGCTGGCCGCCGAGCTGGCGAAGTACCCCAACGCGGAGATCGTCCTCGTGCAGGAGGAGCCGGAAAACCAGGGTGCGTGGCCCTTCCTGGCCATGAACCTGCCGGCGGACCTGGCCGAGCACGGCGAGACCCGCGCGCTGCGTGCGGTGACCCGCCCGCCGTCGGCCTCCCCGGCGGCCGGCACGGCCAAGAAGCACGCGCAGGAGCAGGCTGACCTGATCAGCCGCGCCTTCGACCGCTGATGTACTTCACCGACCGCGGCATCGAAGAGCTCGCGGATCGGCGTGGTGAGGAGCTGGTCACTCTCGAGTGGGTGAGTGACCAGCTCCGCACCTTCGTCGACCTCAACCCGGAGTTCGAGACGCCGATCGAGCGACTCGCGTCGTGGCTGGCACGCCTCGACGATGACGAGCTCGACGACGAGTAACGTCGGGCAGCAGTACCCAGCAACCCCCGATCTTCAGGAGTACCCGAGTGAGCGGCCAGATGACCGACGCTGCCGGCAACCAGTTCACCCCGAGCGCGTCCTTTGCCGTCGACGAAGGGCGGAGGGAGATCGCGCTCGTCTTCATCGGGGACAGCTTCGTCGCGGGTGTCGGTGACGAAAAGGCGCTCGGCTGGACCGGTCGGGTCATGGCCCGCACCGAGGTGCCGGGCGCGGTCGTCGCCCACTACAACCTCGGGGTGCGGGGTGAGACCTCCGGCGGCGTCGCCGAGCGCTGGCAGGTCGAGGGGGCGCGCCGCTTCGCCGACGTCAGCGAGCGTCGTCTCGTCGTGCAGTTCGGTCACGCCGACGTGCAGGCCGGCACCTCCATCGCCCGGCTGCGGCTGAACCTCGCCAACATCCTCGACGAGGCGAGCAGCCAGGGCGTCGCGGCCTTCGTCGTCGGCCCTCCCCCGGCCGCCGACCCCCAGACCAACGACGCGCTGCGCCAGCTCGTCGAGGCGCAGCGTGACGTGTGCGACCGCCGGGGCGTCACCTTCGTCGACACCTTCACCCCCCTCGCCGGCCACGACCAGTGGGAGTCGGACATCGCCGCCTCCGTCGACGGTGTCCACCCCGGTCAGGCGGGCTACGGCCTCATCGCCTGGCTCGTCCTGCACCACGGGTGGGGCGAGTGGATGGGTTGAGCGAAGGACGCTGGACAAGGGGAAGCAGGTAGGCCGAAAGGATCGGTCCTCCGCTAGAGGTCAGGACCTTGCGTCGTCCTGCACGGCTGCGAGCGCTCGGCCAACGTAGGCTCGAGCGACCTGGGGATCGTTGCCCCCTCCCGTAGCGTTTTCGTGGTGCAGTGCGTTGTCCTGTGATCTGGGGAAGCTCCACGCGGTGAGCCGGTCCCCCGTCCACCGGGTCCGGATCCCGTGACGTGCGGCAATCGAGTTGATCCAGACATCGTCGGCACGTGGCGCGATCTCCAAGAATTCCTCGCCGTGACTGCGCAGATGACCGATCAAGGCTGGGGGATAGACGACACCGCCGACGCCGGTGACGAAGGTGCGGTGGTCGGGCTGGGTGGTGGTAGCCCGGCCCCACGTGGCATATGGCTGGATGACGTCGGCCTCGACGTTGATCGAGATGGCTCTGTGCCCCAGCAGCAGGTCGGGTGTCGCTAGGTGGGCCGACCACAAAGTCGCTAACCAGTCCCGCGGGTAAAAGACGTCATCGTCCGCCGTGACGAGCGGTCCGTCGCCCTCTCGGGGGTCAGCGCAGTAGGGGTAGTACTTCTTGTGGGGACCGTAGTCCGTGCATCTCTTGATCTCCAAGCCTCTGGCGACGAGCCTCTCGAGCATCGGGTAGTCACTCGTCTCGAAGGCCGGGTCGTCGACCCAGAGGATCATGCGGCGTGGTCTCACGGATCCCGCGGCCAACGACTCGATGACGTAGGCGACAATGCCGAGCCGGTCTCCGTAGGAGGTCACTGACACGTCCATCGGGCAGTCACCGAGCACCCGTCGCCGGCTCATGAGGTTGACCAGGCGGTAGCGCGCGATGAGCGCCGCCTTCATGATGGCCTTGGCGCGCCCGGCCCGGGACGGGTCGATGTGCATCAGGTTGCCTCCTGCTTCGTGGACCGCTTGGTGATCTTGCGCCCTGCCGACCGCATGGCGACGACGTCGCGGCGACGTAGACCGTAGAACTGGCGCCAGTCGTACCCAAACCTGCGGTGCAGCCAGACGACGTTGAGGCTACCGGCAATGGTGTTGCCTGCGAGCATGGCCCATCCGCCCCCGGCGGCCCCCACCCAAGGCACCATGACGATCAGGACGGTCAGGTTGGCCAAGGCACCCCACATCATCGACCAACTCCGCAAACCCGGGCGTCCGCGTGCCCCGAGGCCGGCCCCGGCGACCGAGCCTGTGGACCCGAGGACCGTAGCCGCGATGACCAGGTACGCCACCACCACCGAGGGCGTGAACTCCGTGCCGAAGGCCCACGGGACCACAAAGGGCAACGTCAGCCCGATGCCCGCGCCCGCCAGGAAGGTCACAAAGGTCGTAATCCGCGCCACCTGCTCGAGATTTGAGCTGTCGAGGTCAGCAGCATCGGCCGCGAAGATCACGTCACGGACGGCGCTGCTGACAAGCAGCGGGAGCTCGCCGATCGTCACGGCGATGGCGAAGATGCCGGCGTGGACCTCGTCAGACAGGGGCACCATCAGCACCTGCGACATCCGGGTGAGCACGATGCCGGACAGCGCGCCGAGCCAGACCCGCAGCCCGTAACCGGCGACGTCCCTCCACTCCGGCTGCACCGACGCCTCCGTGCGGGTCCCGTCCGCGTCCCGCAGCACCGCACGACTCTTGGGGATGTAGAGGAGGAGCGCCACGAGCGGGGTGAGGACCACGCTGAGGGTCGCCGTCAGCGGCGTGAGCGTGTCGGTCGCAAAGAGGAGGACGACGGAGGCGAGGCGGACGACAGACACGACCAGCTGTCCCGTGGCGAGGACGCGCCACAGCTGGTAACCGGTGAGGACGGCCTGGGGGACGCGCAGGAGCAGCAGGGGCACGCACGCCCAGGCCGAGATCTGGATGAGGCTCTCGAGTCGCTCGTTGCCGGACGAGAGCGGCCCAGCAAGCACGTGGACGGCAGCAGCCGCGGCGACCGCGGTGACGGCGACGAGCAGCAGTCCGTGCTGGTGGATCCGTCGCGCAGCGTGCGGATGTCGTGCCGCGAAGTAGGTCACGGCCTCGGGCAGACCGAAGGCCCCCACAGCGGTCGCAAACATCCACGGCGCGGTCGAGGCCGCGACCTCACCGCGGCCGACGACCCCCAGACCGCGCGCCAGCAGAGGGGCGGTGGCCAAGGAGGCCAGTGGTGGGACGAAGGTCGCGACGAAGGACCAGAAGAACTTCTGCAGGGATCCGCCCACGGCTGTCTCGGCCGAGCTCAGCGCAGGACGCGTGAGCTGGCGTCGCGAGTGCTCTTCTTCTTGCGCTGCTGCTGGCGTGCTCGCCGGGTCGGTGCGCCTTCGCCTGACTCATCGGGCTCGGTCGTCTGGTACTCGTAGCCGTAGCGCGACCCGTAGTAGCTGTAGGCGCCGCCCTCGAGCTTGCCCGTGGGTACCCGGTTGAGCACGGCACCGAGCATGTGCGCGTTGACGCGCTCGAGCGAGTCACGGGTCTTGGCGAGCTCGTCGATGGTCGTCGAGCCGGCATTGACGACGACGAGCACGCCGTCAAAGCGAGCGCCGAGGATGGCGGCATCGGTGACCGGCAGCAGCGGAGGTGCATCGATGATGACCATCGAGTCCTTGGCCAGCGTCTCGATCGCGTGGGCGAGCCGGTCCGAGGCCAAGATCTCACTCGGGTTGGGTGGGATGGTCCCGGCAGCCAGGACGGCCAGATCGGGGTTGCGCGGGTCGTGCTGCAGTGCGTCGTCCATCGCCAACCGGTCGACGACGACGTCCGTCAGGCCGACGGACCCGACGAGCCCGAAGGACTGGGCGACAGTCGGCCGCCTCAGGTCTCCGTCGACCAGGGTCACGGGTCGACCGGACTCGGCCAGGGAGATCGCCAGATTGGCGGCCACCGTCGACTTGCCCTCCGCGGGCAGCGCGCTCGTCACGACGACGACGCGCGGCGGGTGGTCCGGGTTCATGAACTGCAGGTTGGTCCGCAGCTCCTTGAAGGCCTCCTTGACGATCGTCGTCGAGTGGGAAGCCTTGTCGGTCTTGGGGATCGTGCCGACTGCGCTCAATCCCATCTCCTCGAGCGCCTTGACGGAGCGGATCCGTCGGTCGAAGGCGCTGCGCACCGCGGCGTATGCGAGCCCGACGAGGAGGCCGATCAGCGCCCCAGTGGCAAGAGCCAGTTTGGTCGGCGGGTACGACGGACCGCTCGGCACCCGCGCTTCGACGAAGGGCAACAGCTGGATGATGGAAGTCTGAGACGTGCTCGACCCTTGGTCCTCGCCGCTGGCCGGGGCGCCTGCGGTCTCGATCTCCTCGACGCTCTCCCCCAACGCCTTGACGTACGCGTCCGCCAGATCGCGTGCATCCTCCGGGGTTGAGGCCGTGACCGACAGGGTGATCTGCGGGGTGTCCACCGGGACGGCGACGCTCAACCCCTGCAGCACCGGCTCCGGGCGACCGGACTGCTGAGCCGTCTCGCTCGCGAGCTCCACCGCCCGCTCCTCGACGGCGCGCGACTTCGCCAGCTCCTGGTACTGCGTCGCCTTGGCACGCGCCAAATTGTCCGCAGAGACGGCGATCCCGAGGTTGTCGACGCTCCCGGTGCTCACGATCGCGATGGCATCGGCCGTGTACTTCCGCGGCTGGAAAAAGCTCCAGATCGCGGCCAACAGCAGGCCGACGAGCAGACCAGCCACGATCGCCCGCCAGTGGCCAAAGACCAAGCGCCGCAGGCGGGTCAGGTCGATCGTCGCCCGTGAAGTCGAGTCCGTAGTCGTCACAGTGTTCCCTCGAGATGTGGACGCGCCTGAGTTCCCCCACACGCCCAGCAGTCAGCAGTCCGGGTCATCCTAGAGGCTCAGCAGGATCTCCATACTCCCCGCCCGGAAGGACGAGGCAGGCGTCGAGAGATGCAAGCGTGTCGAGCAGAGAGCGCAGGTCGGGTAGCAGCTCGTCGGCCTCCCCGTCCGAGCTCAGCGTGGCGGCCAGGTCGGGCAGAGACCGAGGCTGGGCCAAGGCCTCCCAGAGCATCAGGCCGGGCGCCCCCACATGGATGGGCAGCTCGGCGTCGTCGGCGAGGATCAGCAGACTGCCATCGGCACCTGCCATCCAGATGACATCCGCTTCACGACCCCACATCTCCTGCCCGTCCACGGTGGCACACTAGCGCTCCCGCTACCGCCACCTGGCACCTACACTCACGGTGGTCTGACAAGTCTGGGGGGATAGCGATGCGATCTCGATCGTCCGTGGCGTTGCTGGTTCTGGCCGTGGTGGCCGTCGCTGTCGCAGCCTTGGCCGCCACGCGCGATGGTGGCTCACAGGCCGCCGGATCCGGAAGCAGCCCCATCCAACACGTCCCCGAGCAGGACGGGCGGCTACGTCTGGTGGCGCACGGGGACTCAATCACGCAGGGCGACTCACCGAGCATCTCCACCGGAGATCTGGGACCCAGATCGTGGGTGAAACACATCGACAACAGCTCGTTTCGCTTTGTCGGAGGTTCGGCCCGAGGCGGCCTGACGTCCGCGCGCGCCCTTGACGACATCCGCAGCGACTTTCGCGGAGACATCGTCGTGTACGCCCTCGGAACCAACGACCTCAGGACGGCCGAGAGCACCCCTGCGCAGTTCGTGCGCAACATCGTCAAGCATCACCGGCATTCCACTGGGTCGAGGGATGCCACCGTCGTGATCGTCGCAGTTGGGCCCATGAGGGATCGCAGCGCCAAGGAGATCAGCGCCTGGAACGCCGCCGTCAAACGCGGCGCACGCGCACACGGATTTCACTTCATCGACCCGTGGACGTCGATACGAACCGTCGACTACACCTGGCGCGACCCGGATGACACCTTCGACGGCCTCCACCCCACGGCCTCGGGTGCGCGCAAGCTGGGCCGGGCGATCAGCCGGCAGCTGACAGACCTGGAGTCGTCCCAGTAGACACGGAGCTGTCGGCGCCGGCATCTGTCTGCCCCTGATCGAGCGTCGCCTCGCTCGTTGTGAGCGGGAACGCCGCCGCCCACGCCATCGCCGCGATCAGCCAGAAGGATCGGCCGTCGACGGCGTATCCCATAAAGGAGCTCGACGCGAAGAAACCGACCCACACGGTGAACGTCGCGACCGTCTCGGGCGTAGCTGCTCGGGTGGCGACAATCGGACGGAGCATCGTGTACAGGTGAAGCAAGAGCAGGCCCAAGGAGAAGGTCAGGCCAAAGGCCAGCCCCGCGATGAGGTATCCGTTCTCCAAGCTGGAGCGGAGGATCCCGGTGCCCCTTAGGTCATGACCTCCCGGGTAACCAAACCACAGGTACTCGTCAAGGTGTTCGATGGCCCACTGCAGCGCCTGCGCTCGTAGCCGAGCAGACCCTTGATCGTCCTGGACCTTGTCGCGGAGGGCGGCGGCTCCCTCACTGCGCCAGAACTCGAACCCGAGTGCACCGGCCAAGGCGGCCGCCGCTCCGGCTGCGAGCCAGCGTCGACCGTGCCACACGATCACGAAGACGACCCCCAGTGCCGCTAGTGCTGTGGACGCGCGTCCCGTGCTGAGTGCGCAGGCGTAAAGCAGCACACCCGAGATGATCACGGCGGTGATCGGCGACTTCAGCCGCGCGAGGAGCGGGATACACATGGCGAGGAAGGCGGCCAGCTGCAGGGGGTGCCCCATTGTGCCGAGCGGGATGGGGAAGGTGTCCGTCCACCAGTACGAGAGTTCGTAGTAACTGCGCCAGAAGACCCATTGCTCCATGTCGGAGGTGTACTGAACATAAGCAATGACGACCTGGACCAGCGCCATGATCAGCAGGAGCCGTCTCAGGGTCTTTTGGGACGCAGGTCGGCGCCTCAGCTCGATGAGAGTCAACGGGAAGAGCAAGAACGGGACGACGAAGATGCGCAGATCGGTGCTGACCACCCATTGCGGATCAGACTGCCACGGGTTGAGCAAGTCCAACATGCTGAGCGACATGACCAAGACAAGACCGATGATGACCGGGACGCCCGGACGGACCAACAGCCTCAGCTCGGATCTGTCACGGGTGACCAGGTGCTGACCCACTAACGCAAGCGTCAAGTACGACGCGGGGTGGAGGAAGGGAACGATGAGTCCGTCCGCCTGCGATGGGATCGCCACGTACAGCGCCATGATCAGGCCGAGGACCCAGACGGTCCGATTGCGCAGCAACCACACGACGAGCAGGCAGGCAACCGTCGTCAGTGCAGCCGGGATCATCGCGACGCCGCACGGTACGCGTCGAGAAGCCGCTCGACGACCGACTCCATGGTCACGTGCTCACGCACCCAGGCGACCCCGGCCGCGCCCGCCGTCGCCCGACGCTGCGGGTCGGCGAGCAGCCGAGACATCGCATCGGCGAGCGGCTGCGCCTCGAGCCCGGTCACGACCTCTCCCCCGGTCTCGGCGACGGCACCTGCGAGACCGCAGTCGCTCATGACGACCGTGGGCAGCCCGACGCTCATGGCCTCGACGACGGTCATGCCGTAGGGCTCCTCGACGGCCGGGAGCACGTAGGCGGCCGCGCGGGTCATCCGCTCGAGGGTCGCCTCGGGCGCGACGGCGCCCTCGTAGGTGATGCGGCCGTCGGCGTCGTCGGTCGCGAGCGCCGCGCGCAGGGCGTCGCCCTCCCCTTCGTCCGGCCCGCAGACCGTGAAGGTGACGTCCGGATGCTCTCGTGCCGCGATCTGGGCGGCGGCGACGAAGACGGCCGGCCGCTTGCGCGGGGCGACCCGGGCGAGGAAGAGGACCTCACGTGCCCCGACCGGGTCGGCACGCAGCGAGGTCTCGGGGACCCCGTTGTGCAGCACCGTGATGCCGCCCAGCCCGGGGACGACCTCCTCGAGGTCGGACCGCTCGAGCTCCGTGAGGGCGAAAACCGCCCGCGCCCCGCGCAGGACCGGACGGGTGAGGCCGGCGTCGAGCGGCGGTACGAGGGGCGAGTCGGAGGCGTCGATCATCCCGTGCGTCTGGGCGACGTAGGGCAGGCCGAGCGCCTTGAGCAGACGTCCGGCGGGCAGGGTGACGAGGTCGCGGGCGAGGTGCAGGTGCACGACATCGGCCGTCGGCGCCCACCGTCGCAGCCAGGCGAGCAGCCCGGGTGAGACGAGTCCGGCGAAGCCGGTGCCGGGCAGCGCCTGGTGGGCGGGGAAGAGCGTGACGGGGTCGTCGCCGAAGTGCGTGGGCAGTTCGCCCTCCCACCCCCGCGCCCCGGCGGCGACGACGACGTCATGACCGGCGGCCCGCAGGGCGTTGGCCTGGTTCATGGCCACGCGCAGGGGGCCGCCGAAGGCCCCGTCGGGGTCGACGAGGGAGACGACGTGCAGGATCCGCATCAGTCTCGGGCGCTCCTCACCGAGGTGGCCTCGCCGATGGGCGCGAGGACCTTGCTGCCGGCCGGCACATCGGCGACGACGAGGGCGCCGGCACCGACGACGGAGTCGTCACCGATGGTGACGCCGCGCAGGACGGTGGAGCGGGCGGCCAGCCAGCACCGCTCGCCGATGGTGATGGGCGCGTTGTCGAACTCGAAGTGGTCGTCGTGGAACTGGTGGCTGCCGGTGCACACGAAGACGTCCTGGGAGATGCACGTGTTGGAGCCGACGGTGATCGGCTCCAGGTTGAGCATCCAAGCCTGCTCCCCGATCCACACGTTGTCGCCGAGCGTGAGCTTCCACGGCCAGTGGATGCGCACCCGGTGCCGCACCAGGCAGCCCTCGCCGATCGTCGCACCGAAGCGTCGCAGCACGGCGATCCGCACCCCCGCCGGGCACCACCAGTGCTGCAGCAGCAGTCCCTGGACCGCCAGCCAGGCCGCCTGCCACATCCGCGACCGCCCCTTGTCGTACCCCACCCCGGTGAACCCGGACAGATCCCTCATGGCGCCAAGGGTAAGGCTCAGGCCGAAGGGCGGGTGCGGCGATAGTCGCGCACCTCACCCGCGATGGTCGGCAGCGAGCGAAGGGCGGTCACCAGACGTTGGTACCGGCGGCGCCAGACCTGTCGGCGGGAGACCTCGAGGATGTGCAGGTCCTTGTTGGCCATCGCCTCCCGGGTGGGGACGAGGGCGCGGTAGAGCATGACCGGCCGCTGGCGCCAAGGAGCCTCGAGGATGGTGACCAGCCGGATGGACGCGGACGAGCGTGCGGTGGTGCGCAGGACCCATTCGCGGGAGGGCTCGGGCACGTGGCCGAGCTCGATGCCCGGGTAGGTGTCACGCAGGAAGTCGGCGAGCGCTGCGACCGACCCGGTCGCCCTGGCCATGGCGAGGACCTCGTCCGCCGGAGCCAGCTCGGCAGCCCGCTGCATCAGCTCGTCGACGAGCCTGCGTCCCACGCCGGCGTCGTCGCTGCGCAGCACGCTCGTGGCGAGCACCACGACGTGACCGGCGGCGTCGGGCACCGGGACGACCTCGCTGGCCATCGGGGCGGTGGCGCCGGAGGCCGTCAACGCCTCGACGACCTGGTCGGTGGGGCGGTCGCAGCCGGGCAGGTAGTCGTGCACGTCGATGTCGCACGGCCAGCCGGGGTGGAAGTAGCTGATCCCGTGGATCGGGAATCCGTTGTCGTGGGAGTCGACCGGTCGGGTGCGCCAGCCGAGCCCCTCGAGGAAGCGCCCCACGGCTTCGCGGTGCTCCGGGGCGGGCAGGATGTCGACGTCCGAGCAGGAGGCCTTGGACCGCAGCCCGCTGTCGGTGGCCGGGCGGCCCTTGACGATGACGTAGCGCCAGCCGCGCCGGCGCCCCTCGCGCGCGAGCATGGCGTTGGCGAGGGTCACGGCATCAGCCATCGTCAGGACGTGACCGGCAGGAGCCGTCATGGGACCACCACGTCGCTGCACCCGGCAGCCCTGCGGATGCCCGCGCGGAAGGACTCCCACGAGACGCGGGCGGCGTACTCGAGGGCGAGCTCGTGGTACGGCCGCTCCGCCTGTGCGGTGGAGCGTGCAGCCTGCAGCGCCTCAACGATGGGCTGGACACGACCCGGCTCGATGACGGTCGCCAACTCGTCAGGCAGGTCGAGGTCGACGAGCCCGGTGTGGCTCGTGGCGATGATGCGGCAGCCGTGCGCGAGCGCCTCCCCGAGCACGAGGCCGAAGCCCTCGAGCAGGCTCGGGAGGACGAAGGTGTCGGCGGCGACGAACTCGCGCGCCAGGTCCTCGCGGGAGAGCTTGCTGAGGATCGCCACCCCGGGGGCGGACTTGGCGATGCGCTCGATCTCGGGGTCGGTGAAGTTGGCGACGAGCACGAGGTCGGCGTCGTCGAGCGAGGCCTGCTGCCAGGCCTCGAGGAGCAGGTGGACACCCTTGCGCTGGCTGCCCTTGCCGACGAAGAGGAACCTCACGCGGTCCCCCGGCGCGGGCTTGGGCAGGGTCGTGGGCGGCGGGCAGCCGTACGGCACGACGGAGACGAGGGCCGGGTCGGCGCCGTTGTGGATCAGGCCGCGGGCGGTGAGCGTCGACGCACACAGGTAGCTGTCGGCCGCCTCGACCTCGCCGCGGTGCCGGACCTCCATGCGCGGGTCGACGACCTCGGACTGCGGCGCCCAGTCACCGGCGTGCTCGAGCTCGTCGAGCCCGTCCATGATGCCCTCGAGGTAGGCCGGCCCCGGGTGGTACTGGAAGAGGATCCGCTGCCCCGTGCTCGGGCCGCGGAATGCCTCGAGCGCACTCCCGCTGTAGAGCAGCAGCGAGGACTCGCGGCTGCGACGGGCAACTCTGGCGGTGGCGGCGCCGAGCGCCTTCTCGACGCGGTAGGTGGGGAACTCCGCGGGGCCGCGTCGGTTGGCCACCTCGTAGGGCAGCTGGTGGAGCACCGTCGTCATCGACGAGGTGACGAGCGCCGGCGGGATCGCCGGGTCGTGTCGGTGCCCGAGCGTCGGCAGGCGCAGGCCGGAGCCCTCGTAGTAGTCGGTGACGAACTGGTCGAGCTGCCCGACCTCGGCGAGCGCCACGGGGACCTGGTACGAGTCCCGGTCCCGGTTGAGCGCAACCACAAACCCCATTGATCTCCCCATCGTGCGGCGGGTGCGTCGGCGACGGTGCACATCCCCGCGGCGAGGATACTCTGTGGGCCATCACCGTCAGGGGCAGGAGGGGCACCCATGCGCGTGGCCATCATGGTGCACCGGTTTCACCCCGACCTGGGCGGCGTGGAGATGACCGCGCAGGTCATCGCTCGCGGCCTCGCCGAGCGACACGGCGACGAGATCGTCGTGGTGACCCACACCGAGGACGACCACGACGACGCAGCTTTCCCTTTCCGCGTCGTCCGGGAACCCGCGCCTGGTGAGCTGCTCGGCGTCGTGCGAGGCGCGGAAGTGGTGCTCCACAACAATCCCTGCCTGCAGTTCTGGTGGCCCCAGGCGGTGACGCGCACGCCGATCGTCATGGCGATCCGCCAGCACGTCAGCCTGCCGGGGCAGGCCATGTCGCGGGTGACCCGGGCGAAGTACCACGCCAAGTACGCACTCATCGAGGGCGCGGACGAGCTCACGGCGACGAGTCACCACATGGCCACCCACCTCCCCCAGATCACGACGGTCATCCCCAACGGCTATCGCGACGACGTCTTCAGCACGATCGTGCCGCCGACCTCCCGGGACGCGACCTCGCTCGCCTATCTCGGACGACTCACCGAGGACAAGGGCGTAGACCTGCTCGTCCACGCCGTCGCCCTCCTCGCTGGCCGAGGCACAGACGTGCGACTGACCGTCATGGGTGACGGGCCCGAGCGACCCGCCCTCGAGTCGCTCGCCGACTCCCTGGGCGTCGGCGAGCGCATCGCCTGGGTCGGGGCCGTCGACGGGCCGCGGGCCAACACCCTGCTCAACGAGCACGCGATCGCCGTGGTCCCGTCGCGGGTGCCCGAGGCCTTTGGCACCGTCGCGCTCGAGGCGGCCGCTGCCGGGTGCGTCGTCGTCGGCGCCGACCTCGGCGGCCTGCCCGAGGCGATCGGCCCCTGTGGTCCGCTCTTCGTCCCCGATGACGCGGCGTCCCTCGCCGACAGGGTGGAGCAGCTGGTGCGCAACCCGCAGTCCTTGGCGGGTTACCGCGCCCGGCTCGCCGCACACACCGCGGCCCACACCCAGGCGGCCATGGTCGACGGCTACCGCGAGGTGCTGGTCCGTGCGGCGGCCGGCCGGGGACGCAACCGCGCAGCCTCCAAGTCGCTCCGCGGCCGGGTCCGACGAGCCATCAACCCCTGGCCGCCCTCCGTCTAGAGTGCCCATCGTGAGCAACGACCACTCACGGGGGGCACTCTTGGTCGCCGCCCGTAATCCCACCGCGCCGCGCACCGGCCGCATCGCCGTCCTCGAGACCGCCGTGCGGTCGCTGCAGAGCGCTGGCCGGACGGTGACCGTCGCGGCCCTGACCGACGAAGCCGGTCCCGACGAGTGGTGCGGTGCCCGCGTGGTCCGCATCCCAACGATGTCGCTGCCGCGGACCGTCGTGGCCGCCGGGCGCGCGCTGGCGACGCGGCGCTGCCTCAACGAGGCGGTCTTCGACTCCCGCGAGATCCGCGAGCGCGTGGCCGCGGTCGCGCGCGAGTGCGGCGCCGGGTTCGTCGTCGCCGACACGATGCGCACGGTCGCCGCGGCCGAGGCGACCGGGCTGCCGGTCGTCGCCCACCTCGACGACCTGCTCTCGCTGCGCTACGCCTCCAAGGAGTTCGCCGAGGGCAATGACTCGGTCCTCGGCTACATGGCGGGGAGGTTCCCCCCTTCGCTCCTGCCGCCGCTGGAGTGGGCCACGCGCCGCGCGCTCGGCCTCGAGGCACGAAGGGCGGTGGCCCGCGAGATCCACATCTCCCGGACCGTGGAGGTCACCGCGCTCACCGGCGCCGACGAGGCGCGGCACCTCGCCGACCGATCCGAGCGGCCCGTCGAGACGCTGCCGATGGCAGTCGCGCCGCGCCCGCCCGTCGACCCGCGGAGCGCCGAGGCGGCACGGGCCGTCTTCCTCGGGGTGCTGCACTACGGCCCCAACGTCGCCGCCCTGCGACACCTGCGCGATGAAGTCCTCCCCCTGCTGCGGGCAGACGGTCTCGACCTGCACGTCGACGTCATCGGCCACGCGCCGGAGGGGACGACTGAGGAGTTCGCGGGACAAGGCTTCACCTTCCTCGGCTACGTCGACGACCTGCGCGATGCGCTGGCGGGGCACCGGATGTTCCTCTCCCCCGTGCTCTCGGGCACGGGTGTGAAGACCAAGGTGCTCGACGGCATGAGCGTGGGCCTACCGGTCGTCGCGACCTCGCTGGGCGTCGCCGGGGTGCCGGTCACCGACGGGGTCGAGGCCCTCGTGGGCGACACCCCGCGGGCCTTCGCCGACCACGTGCGGGCCCTGCACGACGACCCCGACCTCGCCGAGCGGATCGGCACCGCCGGGCGCGTGCTGCTCGCCACCCGGATGCACCCCGACCTCGTCGCCGACGCGTGGGCCGCCGTGGCCCGCCGCGCCCTCGCCCCCAAGGACGCCCGATGACCGACCTGCTCACCCCGACCACCATGGCCGGGCGCACCGTGACCCCACTCGGTCTCGGGACCGCGCGGTTGGGCGCGGTCTGGCAGCGACGCGGGCTGCGCGCCGGCCTGGCCACGGTGCACACCGCCCTCGACCTCGGCGTCACGCTCGTCGACACAGCCGACTGCTATGCCCGCGGCATCTCCGAGCGGATCGTCGGGCGTGCGGTCGGCGCCCGCGACGACGTCGTCGTCATGACCAAGGTCGGCCTGCTCAAGACGCCGCTCGCCCTGCGTGACGCCGCGGCCGCCTCCGGGCGACGTGCGTCCTTCAGCGGTCTGCGACAGGGCCCGGAGAGCGACCGCAGCTACCACCCCGACTACCTCCGGTCGGCGGCGCGCGCCTGCCTGCGCCGGCAGGGCCGCGAGGCGCTCGACGTGCTGCTGCTCCACGAGCCGGGCGCGGGCGACCTCAACCCAGAGGTCGCCGCAGCGATGGACGGGCTCGTCACCGACGGCCTCGTGCGCCAGTGGGGCGCCTCCGTCCGCGACGTCGACGCAGCGCTCGCCGCCATCGCCCTGCCCGGGCTCTCGTGGCTGCAGGTGCCGGTCAACGCCGGTGACACCTCCGTGGCCGATGCCCTCGCCGACCACCCGCGCGAGCGCGACGTCGCCGTGATCGCCCTGGGCGCCCTCGGCGACGGCACCCTGCTGCCGCACGCGACCTCCGTGGCCACCCCGCCGCACGCCATCGCCACCCTCACCGAGGCCGCCGCGGCGCCCAGCCCCGTCGACGGCGTGCTGCTCGGCATGAGCACCCCCGAGCACGCGGTCGCCAACATCTCCGCCCTGCAGGCCGGCACCCCCGACGGCGTGGCGGACGCGATCACCCTCGCCGTCAAGGAGCCCGCATGAGCATCGCCGACGCCCGCGACCTGCCGGCCGGCGCGCACCTCACCGCGACCGTCGCCATCATCGGCAGCGGCCCGGCAGGCACGACGCTCGCCCTCGAGCTCGCCCGCTACGGCATCGACGTGCTCGTGCTCGACGGCGGCGGCCTCACGCCCGACAAGGCGACGCAGGACTCCCTTCGCGGGGACGCGGCGAGCCAGCAGGTGGAGTCGATCGACAAGGTGCGCGAAAAGCGCGTCGGCGGCACGAGCCACCGGTGGGGCGGGCGGACCTACCCCTTCGACACGACGGAGTTCGACGGGCTCGCGGGGTCGGCCTGGCCGATGACGCGCGACGAGCTGCTCCCCTACTACCGGCGGGCGGCGCACCTGCTCGAGCTCAACCGATTTGAATGGACCGCCGCCGAGGCGATCGACGGCGCGCCGCAGCACCTGCTCGGCGCCCGCTCCGACGTCGTCGACGACGAGGCGATCTGGCGGTGGAGCCCGCCGACGAAGTTTGGCGAGGTCTTCCGCGACCGGCTCGGCGACTCCCCCACCGTCCGCCTGCTCCACCACGCCAACGTCACCCGGCTCGTGCGGGACGAGAGCGGACGCATCGGTGAGATCGAGGTCTCCCCCGTGCCCGGCCGGCGGGTCACGGTGACCGCCGAGACCGTCGTCGTCGCCGCCGGTGGCCTCGAGACGGCCCGCCTGCTGCTGCACAGCGGCATCGGCACCGAGCACGACCAGGTGGGGCGGCACTACATGATCCACCCCATTGGTGAGGTCGGGCGGCTGACGCTCACCGACCCGGCGAGCGCGCCGACCGTGGCGACCTTCGCCAAGTCGCACGACGGGGTGTGGGTGCGACGCCTGCTGCAGCTGCGCGACGAGGTCCGCCGGGAGCACCGGCTGCTCAACATGGGCTTCGCCGTCTGGTACCTCGACCCCCGCGACCCGACCCACGGTGATGCGCTGCTGTCGGCCTTCGCCCTGGCGCGCAAGGCGCTCTTCCACACCGGGGGCTTCAAGGCGAGCGGCATGCACCGTCGCTACGCCGAGGGTGGCGACACCGCGGCCCACGTGCGCAACCTCGTCGGCGACCTGCCGGGTCTGGCCCGGTTCGCCGTGCGATTCACCCGCGACCGGTGGATCGACCCGCGGCAGCGTGCCTCCTTCACCCAGGTCTCGCGCACCGGCGAGTACCGCATCCGATTCGACGCAGAGCAGTCACCCGACCCGGACAACCGGGTCACCCTCTCCGACGAGAGGGACGCCTGGGGTGTGCCGCGGCTGCACGTCGAGCACCGCGTCAGCGCGGCGGACCGTACCAACATGCACCGGTCTCTCGAACTGCTCGCCGAGGGCATCAACGCGACCGGTTGGGCCCGCTACACCCCGCCCACGCTCGACGAGATGCTCGCGGCGCCGATGATCGACGGCACCCACCAGATGGGGCTCACACGGATGGGCACCTCGCCGGCCGACAGCGTCGTCGACACCGACCTGCGGGCCTGGGGGGTCGACAACCTGCACCTGGCGACGAGCGGGGTCTTCCCTACATCGGGCATGGCCGGCCCGACCCTGACGATCGTGGCTCTGTCCATGAGACTGGCCGACCACCTGTCGAGACGATCCACCCGTTGTCGCTGAACGTCAGGTGAACATCCGCTCGAAGTCGACGATGCCCTGCACCGCAGCGTCGACCTCGGCGGCCATCGCGTCGAACACCTCCTGCGGCTGCCGGTAAGGGTCCGGGATGTCGTCGACGCCCTCGTCGACCCGGCTCAGCCCCCGCTCACGAGCGAGGTGGCCGGGCAGGGCCGCCCAGCGCTCCTCGGGTGATGTGAGCCCCGCGAGGCGCTCGGTCCACGGCTGTCGGGCGTCGGCCGACGCGAGCAGCCGGGCCATCTCCTTGAGCGTGTAGGTCCGCTTGAGCAGGCGCGGCGCGTAGGAGAGGACGAGCTTGCGGTGGGCGATCTCCAGCGGCAGGACGAGGTCGATGTCCGCGAGATTGCGCTCGGAGATCTGCCGTGCGGCAAAGGGGGTGTGGTCGATCCCTCGCGCGTCGAGGATGCGGGCGGAGCCCGGGTCGACGGGGTGGTCGACGAGGGCGCCGGTCCCCGTACTGGAGACCTCGAAGGTGCCGGGCCGCACCTCGTCCAGGGCGCGTTGCAGGGTGAGCTGGGCGAAGGGAGACCGGCAGATGTTGCCGGTGCACACGGTCATGATGCGCACGGTCATGGGCACATCATGACCACCTCGGCACTGCGGCGGAAGACCCTCCCGATCTGTGTCACACTCACTCGGTGACAACGGCACGTGCTGGTTGTCACAAGGGACGAAAACGCCGCCAGATGTTGACCCCGGGAGACCAGGACACGTGGAACTGCAGGACTACCTGAAGATCCTGAGGAAGCGATGGTTGACCATCGCCATCACCACGCTGGTGGTCGTCGGGTTGGCGGCCCTGCTCACCACCCTGCAGACGAAGCAGTACTCGTCGAGCACGCAGTTCTTCGTCTCGGTCTCGGGTACCGGTGACACGGCTCAGCTCCAGCAGGGCAGCACCTTCACCCAGGAGCGGGTCAAGTCGTACGCCCAGCTGCTGACGACGCCGCGGGCCCTCAACCCGGTCATCGAAGAGCTGGGGGACGACACGACGGCCGGCGACCTCGCGCGCAAGGTGCAGGTCACCACCCCGCCCGACACCGTGCTGCTCGAGGTGTCGGTCACCGACACCGACCCTGCGCGCGCTCAGGAGATCGCCCGGGCGATCGGCGAGACCTTCCCCAAGGTCGTCAGCGACATCGAGCGACCCTCCGGCAGCAACCGGTCCCCGATCAAGATCTCGATGGTCAAGCCGGCGACGACGAGCAGCACCCCGGTCAGCCCGGTCCCCGTGCGCAACCTCGCGCTCGGCGTCGTGCTCGGCTTGCTCGTCGGGTTTGGCCTGGCGGTGCTGCGCCACCTCGTCGACACGACGGTGCGCACGGCCGACGACGTCGAGGACATCACGGAGGAGCCGATCATCGGCTCGGTGCACCACGATCCGCGCGCGGCCAAGGAGCCGCTCATCGTCGAGTCGGACCCGTCGTCGCCGCGGTCCGAGGCATTTCGCGCGCTCCGCACCAACCTCATGTTTGTCAACGCGGCGAGCCACCCCCGCACGATCCTGCTCACCTCGTCGATCCCCGGCGAGGGCAAGTCGACGACGATCGCCAACCTCACCCTCGCCCTCGTCGAGTCGGGGTCGCGTGTCTGCCTCGTCGAAGGCGACCTGCGCCGCCCGCGGCTGCTCGACTACCTTGGCCTCGAGGGCTCAGCCGGCCTGACCGACGTGCTCATCGAGCGCGCCACCCTCGACGACGTGCTGCAGCCCTATGGCATCCACGGACTCGAGGTCATCGGTGCCGGCGCGATCCCGCCCAACCCGAGCGAGCTGCTCGCGTCCGAGGCGATGAGCCGGGTACTCACCGTGCTCAGCGCCCGATTTGACTACGTGCTCATCGACACCCCGCCCGTGCTGCCCGTCACCGACGCGGTGGTGCTCAGCACCAAGGTCGACGGCGTCATCGTGCTCGTCGGATCCCAGGTCGTCCGCAGCGAGCAACTCGAGGCCAGCCTCGAGGCGCTCGGGGCCGTCGACAACCACCTGCTCGGGCTCGTGCTCAACCGCGTCAGCACCTCGGGCGGAGGTTATGGCGCGGGGTACTACGGCTACTACCACCCGGAGAGCCACCCGACCTCGCGCACGGCGCGCAAGCAGGGCGACCGCAAGCTCATCGGCAGGAGGCAGGGGTGACCGCAACGCCCGGGGGGGCTGCTCAGAGGTTCCACCTCAACCGCTGGTCGTGGGCCGGCGTCGACCTCGGCGTGCTCTTCGCTGCGGCCTTCTTCGCAGCGTGGTTGCGCTACGACTTCGATGTCGAGCTCGCCATCACCCTGCCCGTGCTCAAGCTGGCCCTCATCGCCGCCGTCGCGCACCTGATCATCGGTGGCTTGATCGGGCCCTACGCCGTCGGGCACCTGCGCGGCTCCTACGAGGAGATCATCGACATCGGCAAGACGGTGCTGCTGTGGATGGCACCGCTGCAGGTGCTGTCTCTGGTTGGGCCCCTCGACCTCGGCCCGCGTTCCCTCCCCTTCACCTCGAGCACCATCGCCGTCCTCGGCATGTTTGGCGCGCGCTTCGTGCTCCGGGCGAGCAGGAGCCGTAGCCGCAGAGATCGCCTCCCCGAGGTCCGTGTGCTCGTCTTCGGCGCGGGCGAAGGGGGCCGCCAGCTCGTCCGTGCGCTGGTGCGGGACAAGAGCGAGACGATGACCCCGGTCGGTCTGCTCGACGACGACCGACGCAAGCGCCGGATGCGCATCGACGGGGTCCGCGTGCTGGGCACCCGCGATGACCTCGCAGCCGTGGCTGCCGAGACCGAGGCGACCACTCTGGCCATCGCCGTCCCGAGCGCGAGCCCCGATCTCGTCAAGACGCTGCGCTCTTCAGCTCAGGATGCGGGTCTCGAGACGCTGATCCTCCCCCGGACGCACGAGATCCTGGGTCGCGTCGGTGGCGGTGACCTGCGCAGCCTCGACCTCGCCGACTTCCTCGGCCGGCGCCCCATCGAGCTCGACGCCTCCGCGATCGCCGACACGATCTCGGGCAAGGTCGTGCTCGTGACCGGCGCCGGCGGCTCGATCGGCTCGGAGCTGTGCCGGCAGATCGACAAGTTCGGTCCGAAGAAACTCGTCATGCTCGACCGTGACGAGTCCGCTCTCCATGCTGTCCAGCTCTCCGTGACCGGCCAAGGCCTCCTCGACACCGACGACGTCGTCCTGGGCAACATACGCGATGCGGCCCGCATGCTCGCGGTCTTCGAGCACCACCGACCCGACGTCGTCTTCCATGCCGCCGCCCTCAAGCACCTACCCCTGCTCGAGATGTACCCGCAGGAGGCCTGGCAGACAAACGTTCTCGGCACGCTCAACGTGCTGCGGGCCGCCCATGCCGTGGGTGTGAAGACCTTCGTCAACGTGTCGACGGACAAGGCGGCCAACCCGTGCTGTGTGCTCGGGTACAGCAAGCGCGTCACCGAGCGGCTGACCGCGGACTTCGCGGCCAAAGACGACAACACCTACGTCAGCGTCCGATTCGGCAATGTCCTCGGCTCACGGGGGTCGGTCATCACTGCCTTCACCAAGCAGATCGAGCAGGGCGGCCCGGTGACGGTGACCCACCCTGACGTCGAGCGCTACTTCATGCTCATCCCCGAGGCCTGCCAACTCGTGCTCCAGGCCGCCGCGATCGGTCGCGACGGGGAGGTCATGGTGCTCGACATGGGCGAGCCGGCGAAGATCCAAGACGTCGCGACAACCCTCATCGAGCTCTCGGGTCGCAACGACATCGAGATCGTCTACACGGGCCTGCGCCCCGGAGAGAAGATGTCCGAGGAGCTCTTCACACCGGGCGAGACGATCCAGTCGACCGACCACAGTTTGGTAAACAGCGTCGATGTCCCGCGCATCGACTCGGAGCAGGTCGGTCGGACGGTCCACGGCGACGCGGCTGCGTCCGCAGAGTGGATGCGCATGGCTGCCGCACCTAGCCCTGAAAGACTTGAAGCATGAGCGAGCGGATCCTCATGTCCCAGGCCCTCATCGGCGCGGCCGAGGAGCGTTACGTCCTGGACGCGCTCCGCTCCGGATGGGTCGCCCCTCTGGGGCCGCATGTTGACGCCTTCGAGCGAGAGATCGCCGAGCGTGTCGGTGTCGGGCATGCACTCGCGCTCAGCTCGGGCACGGCTGCGTTGCACCTCGCCCTGATCCATCTCGGCGCCCGACCTGGGACCAAGGTCGTGCTGTCGAGCATGACCTTCGCCGCCACGGCCAATGCCGTGGTCTACACCGGTGCGGAGCCCGTCTTCGTCGACTCACAGAGCAGCGACGGCAATGTCGATGCCGAGCTGATGTTGGACGCCGTACGGGCCCTCCAAGCTGAGGGCGAGACCGTGGTGGCGGCGATCCCCGTCGACCTCTTCGGCCGCCCCTGCGACTACGGGGTACTCGAGCAAAGCTTGGCAGACCTGGGTGTGCCCTTGCTCGAAGATGCCGCGGAGTCATTGGGCGCCTCACTGGACGCTCGCGCTGCCGGTTCCTTCGGCCGCGCTGCCGCGCTGTCCTTCAATGGCAACAAGATCATGACGACCTCGGGCGGAGGCATGCTCCTCAGCGACGACGCGGAGCTGATCGACCACGCCCGCAAGCTGTCGACGCAGTCCCGCGAGCCAGTGGCCTGGTACGAGCACACCGAGATCGGGTACAACTACCGACTGTCCAACGTGCTGGCAGCACTCGGACGAGGGCAGCTCGAGCGTCTGGACCAGATGATCGCCCGCCGTCGCGAGATCCGCGATCGGTACGCGACCGCCTTCGCCGACCTCCCACTGCGTTTCCTTGGCCGCGACGACGCCGGCCGAGACGACGCCGGCGACAACTACTGGCTGACCACCGTCGTGCTCGACTTCCCATTCCCTGAGGTGCGACGAAGGGGCCTCGAAGGAACCGGGGACGAGACACCTGCTGACAAGATCGTGTCAGCCATGTCCGACCAGCACATCGAAGTCCGTCACCTCTGGAAGCCGATGCACCTCCAGCCGGTCTTCTCCGACGCCCGCTCCTTCACCACCGGAGTCAGTGAGGACCTCTTCACCCGCGGGGTCACCTTGCCCAGTGGGCCAGCATTGTCCGACAGCGACATCGACCACGTCGCCGACTCACTCCACAGGAACCTCGCTCAATGATGCTCGGCATACGCTCGCTAGGCGCCCCCGTTCCACCAGCCCCCGACGTCTACTTCTCCTCCCTCTACGGGACCGCCTGCCAGATCGAGACCGGCGGGACATGGCACACCCTGACCGACGACAGCGGGGACTGGCAGCTCCCCTTCCTCGTGTCGTCAATTCCTGGCCAAACTGAGCTCTTCGATGCCTCGTCCCCCTACGGCTACGCTGGGATCGCGGTCAATCCGGACCTCCCGGCCAGCGACCAGCAGGCGATGTGGGAAAGCGCAAAGGGAATCCTCCGAGAGGCAGGCGTGGTCTCCCTCTTCTTGAGGCACTCTCCGCTGGTACACACCATGCCAGCTCAGCACCTAGGACAACATTTGACGGTAGTCCCAGACCACCCCACTGTCGCCGTGCCCATCTCAACCCCGGACGAAATGTGGAAAAGCCTTGAGGGCCGAAGCAGGACAGCTATCCGCAAAGCGCAGAAGTCTGGATTAACGAGCCTTGTAAGACCCGCCACGAAAGAGGACCTCCACCCACACGGCCCATTTCGTCGCCTATACGAGGCAACTATGCACCGCGTGCGAGCTAAAAAGGGGTACTTCTTCTCGGATATGTACTACGTTGCCCTTCTTGAGTCCCTAGGAAGCGACCTCCAACTTGTAGAAGTCCAGGATTCTCAAGGAAAGCCCGCTGCCGCCGCATTGCTCCTCCGGCACAACCAAACCCTGCACTACCACCTCTCCGGATCGGAGCCTTTACACGCACGTGTGGGAGCCAACAACCTACTGATCTGGCAGGCGATGCTCTGGTCGGCCCAGAACGGTCTTCGACGCCTTCACCTTGGGGGAGGCGTGGGGACCAATGATGCCCTCCTGCGCTTCAAAAAGTCGTTTGGAGGAGAACTGCTTTCCTTCGCTGCCACCGGACACATCATCGACCCAGCCAGGTATCAACGTCTTGTGAACCAGATGAGGAACACCCCGTTACCGACGTCCACATTCTTCCCAGCCTACCGATCGGGGTAACCACAGTGACGTGGTACGAGTCCAGAGGTAAACGCCTACTCGACATCGCAGTCGCTGGGGCGCTCGCCCTCGCTACCAGCCCAATTCATATCGTGTGCGCCGCCGCAGTCCGAATTACGTCGGGCTCACCCGTGTACTTTTGTCAGGAACGCCCGGGCTTGCACGGGCACCCATTCAAACTGATCAAGTTCCGCACGATGGAGGTTGGCACTCACGAACGCTCTGGTGGATACCCGCAACCTAATGCAATCACACCAGTCGGCAGTTGGCTGCGCAGGACTAGCCTGGACGAACTCCCGCAACTCCTGAATATTCTTCGAGGTGACATGAGCCTCGTGGGGCCAAGACCAGGCCTCCACTCACAGGCAATCCGCTATACGGACGAGCAGCGGAGACGCCTAAATGTGCGACCTGGACTCACCGGCTTGGCACAGATCGAGGGGCGAAATGCATCCCCGTGGTCTGCACGGATCGAGGCAGATCTTCGCTACCTAAGCAACGTCAGTCTCTGGAACGACCTGAAGATCTTGTTGCTGACCATACCCGCCGCTCTTCGAGGGGTAGACCAACACGTCGGTCAGACCCAGGCAGAGGTCGACGACCTGTCCCCAGTGCGGTTGGCCCCACCGGGGTGGCCCAAGTGAATCGGAGCATCGGAAGCTATTTTGAGGCACCAAGCAGCTCTTTCGTCGCCGACGTTCCCCAATATCAACATTGGCGCGACCAGCGTCATACCCTCGTCGCCCTTGGCAGGCAGGCACTCGAACTAGCAGCACAGAGGTTGCGCGCCTATGGCGTTTCAAAGGTGCACCTACCCGAATATTTGTGCTCGAGCATGTTACAGCCGTTCGAGAATCATCTACCTTGGTCGCTCAGTAAGCTAGATGAAGACCTTATGCCGTCTGTTGAGTCGCTAGTTTTAGCACATCCGCGAGAAGCAGTATTGATATGCAACTTTTTCGGCAGAGAGTTTCCCTCCGCGGTAGTCTCAGCAATCAACGATGCTCAGGAACGAGGGGTCATAATCGTCTCCGACATCACCCACGCCCCCTTCTCCCCTCCCGCATGGAGCGACGATTTAACCGTCATCAGCCTCCGCAAGACCCTGCCCATCGGAGATGGGGCGGTCATATACGGAGATCTAAGCCGTCCAACGGAGATCGCTGACGAGCTGGACCCACAGTTGGTGACTACGCGCCGCCGCGCCGCCGAGGCGAAGTCCCAAACAATTAGGACCGGCGGGGCGGCCCAAGAATCCCAGGCAACGATGAGAGGATTTGAGGAATACCTAAACTCCATTCAGGGAATCACCAAAATTTCCCGAGCAAGCGAGCAAGACCTCCAGTTTTTGCGCACGGAGGAAATCGCGCGAATCCGAACCGAAAACTCGACACACCTCCTCAACCTCCTTGGAGAGGTCCCGGGCGTTTCTCCCCTTTCGGGCTACACCAAGCATTTAGCGCCGGCGTTCGTCACCTGCAGGGTTAAACAACCTGAAACTCTTCAGCGGAAACTTGCACACGAGGAAATCTACTGCCCTATTCATTGGCCACAGCCGGCAAGACTAAAGAGAGCCAAGTGGCGAAATGACTTGATTTCTTTTCCGATCGATCAACGCTACGGACTGTACGATATGGAACGAATTGTTGACGCTGTCAGTAGACACCGGCAGGAGAACACATGATCTACGGGAAGCGAACTGCCCTGCGCCCCATCGAGACGTCCGATCAAGGTTTCGTCCATGACCTCAACGCGGACCCGGCAGTCCGCGGCAAAGTAGTCGGGTGGGACTGGCCATCGTCGCTAACAGCGCAGGAGCGCTGGTTCTCTCAGCAGAATGCTGGCACTACCCATCGTTGGCTGGTGACAACTCACGAAAATGAGCCCCTAGGACTCACCGGGATTTGGGACGTTGATTGGCACAACAGCCACGCCCTCACCGCGCTCAAACTTGGTGGGACGGCACCAATGCGCGGTCGGGGCTATGGCACCGATGCCATCATGGCAGTAATGGCTTTTGCGTTCTACGATGTCGGATTGACGCGACTCCACGGCGCAATCCTCGCAGATAATGAAGCGTCGAGACGCGCTTACGTCGATAAGTGCGGATGGTCCGTGGAGGGGGTGGCTCGCAAGCACATCTGGCGTCACGGATCCTTCGTCGATCTCCTTTACGTTGGCGTACTGAAGTCTGATTTCGACAACTTGGCCGATTCTGCCGACTACCGCCGCCTGATTGTCGAAGGCCACATTGGATGAAGCCGCAACGGGACCACGGTCGAGTCTTGTACCTCACCCAATGGTTCACACCCGAGCCCGTAGCTATCCCCAGGTGGATAGCCGACGCCCTCCGGCGACGTCATTGGGACGTGGAAGTCATCACGGCGCACCCAAATTACCCAACTGGCAGAGTTCAGGATGGGTACGACCCGCGCACCTATATGCGCGAGTTAATTAGCGGCTATCAGATCTCACGCGCGCCTGTTTATCCTAGCCGCGACCAATCCCCCGCACGCAGAATGCTCACGTATATTTCTTGGGCCATTTCATGCATACCCGTCACTCTATGGCGCTGCGCTCGCGCAGACGTGGTCCTTGTCTACTCATCGCCCGCGACTGCGGCTCTGCCGGCCATGGTGGCGCGGGTGATATTGCGCAAGCGATATGTTTTGTTTGTGCAGGACATTTGGCCAGACTCCGTGACTTCCTCGGGATTCATAGGCTCCCCGCTCTTGGCAAAGTGGGTGGCGAATGCCCTCTCGCGGTTCGTCGGCCTTTCGTACCGACTAAGTGACGCAGTGGCCGTCATTTCTCCGAGCGCGGTACTGGAACTGGAAATGCGGGGCGTTCCAGCAGGCAAGCTCGTATATGTCCCCAACTGGGCGGACGAGACTGTCATGCGCCCTCGAGCGAAGAAGGGCACGCTGGTCCAGGAGCTGGGCCTATCGGACAAAGATTTCCTACTCACGTACGCTGGAACTCTAGGCCCTTCTCAAAATTTGGCGACGGCCATCTCGGCCGTGTCTCTCGCACCCGGCAACGTTCATCTGGCCCTGATTGGGGACGGTGTTGCGCGCACAGCCCTACGGGCGCAGGCAGAAGATCTTGCGAAGGACAGGATTCATTTCATTGATCCCGTCTCACTTCACGAGGCCAGTGAACTAATGGCCGAGGCAGACGCGCAGCTGATCTCCTTGGCTGATGATCCGCTCTTCCACATGACGATGCCCAGCAAGGTCCAAAGTGTCTTGGCGTCCGGTAGCGTAGTAGTCGCTGCGGTGTCTGGTGACGCCGCAGAGGTTCTAGCGGACGCTGGCGCATGGCTGGCAGCGCCGGGAGATGTGCAGCAACTGAGCGACGCCATATCCGAGGTCGCTGCCCTGCGGGACTCGGACCTGGCTGCCGCCCGCGCACGTTCGCGCGCCTATTACGAAGAGAATCTCTCTGAGGTGGTCGGCGCAGCTCGACTCTCAGCCGTACTGGAATCCGTTGCAACGAATCGAGAGATTGAATATTGTGGTTAATCATTCATTAAGTGGCGCGACTCTCGTCATCACAGGTGGCACTGGGTCCTTTGGGAAGACGATGGTTCGACACCTTCTTACCGAAGGTGTTGGCAACATTCACGTCTTGAGCCGCGACGAGGCCAAACAGGACGAGATGCGTCAGTCACTTGCAGACCAGCGCGTCAAGTTCTTCATTGGCGACGTGCGCGACCGTCACAGCGTCGACGCGGCAATGGCAGACGCGGATTTTGTATTCCATGCTGCTGCGCTGAAGCAAGTTCCGAGTTGCGAGTTCTTCCCGGATCAGGCCGTGAAGACCAACGTTGTTGGCAGCCAGAACGTCATTGAGTCCGCACACGCCCACCGCGTGAAGTCCGTCGTGTGTTTGAGCACCGACAAAGCCGTCTATCCCGTAAACGCGATGGGGATGAGCAAGGCGCTCATGGAAAAGTCCGCCCAAGCCTTCGCGAGAAACACCCCAAACGCCTCCACGACGGTCTCGGTCACGCGGTACGGCAACGTGATGTACTCGCGCGGCTCCGTCATTCCGCTCTTCGTCCGTCAGATCCGTGAGGGCAAGCCCCTAACAGTCACCGAACCGCGCATGACACGGTTCCTCATGTCGCTCGAGGAATCAGTGGACCTCGTTAAGCACGCCTTCTTCCACGCCCAGCCCGGCGATCTCTTCGTAAAGAAGGCGCCTGCGTGCACTGTTGACACCCTTGCCAGGGCCGTCGCCTCACTCATGGGGGTCGAGTCCCCCGACATCCGCAGGATCGGGATGCGGCACGGCGAGAAGATGTACGAAACGCTCCTCTCGCCGGAGGAGATGACCAAGGCCACAGACCAGGGCGACTACTTCCGTGTGCCGCTCGACGCCCGGAGCCTGGACTACTCAAAGTATGTCGAGGACGGCGAGGACGACGTGGCTGCCGCTATCGACTTCGACTCGAACAACACGGAGCAGATGAATGTCGAGCAGGCCAAGACGCTCATCGCAGCTCTGCCCGAGATGCAAGCCGTCCTGGAGGGATTGGCATGAAGGTCGTCCTGACCGGTGCGGGGGGCTTCCTCGGCTGGCACACCCGGCTTCGGCTGCACGCACTCACCAACCATGAGGTGGTTCCAGTCGGGCGCACTGAATGGCAGGGCCTGACGTCGATCGTGGGGGGTGCGGACGCCATCATCCACATCGCCGGGGTCAACCGTGCCGACTCCGACAACGAGGTCCGGGAGGGCAACCTCTCTCTGGCCGCAGAACTGGCAGAGGCCATCACACGGGCAGGCCGCCCACTACGCGTCGTTTTCGCGAACTCGACGCAGGCCGGGAACGGCACGCCGTACGGGACCGGCAAGGAGGACTCGGCGCGCATCTTGCGTGAGGCGACGGAGGCAAACGGAGGCTGGTTCGTCGACGTCCTCCTCCCCAACATCTTCGGGGAGCATGGGCGGCCGCGGTACAATTCCTTCGTAGCCACCTTCGTCCATGCAACCGTCACCGGGGAGAACGTGACGATCAACGACAATCAGGTCGGTCTGCTCCACGTCCAGGATGCTGCTCAGGCCCTGCTCGACGGCCTGACCGAGGACGTCGCACAGCTGCGTCCCGCGCCCGAAACGCACGGAGTCCAAGAGGTCTGGGACCTCCTGCAGGAGTTCCACGCGACGTACGTGCCACAGGGCGAGATCCCGGATTTGTCGAGCAAGTTCCGGATCGATCTCTTCAACACGTACCGGTCCGCCCTCTTCCCGGAGCACTACCCGATCCAGCTGGTGCCGCACTCCGATCCACGCGGCGCCTTCGTCGAGACCGTGCGCTGCCGTGGCGGGGAGGGACAGACCTCCTTCTCCACGACCGTCCCGGGCATCACGCGCGGTGAGCACTACCATCTGTCGAAGATCGAGCGCTTCGCGATCATCCGGGGCAAGGGCACGATGGAGCTTCGCAAGATGTTCACCGACGAGGTGCTCACCTTCGAGGCCGACGGAGAGTCACCCGTCGCGATAGACATGCCCGTCGGTTGGGTTCACAACATCACCAATACGGGTGACGAGGTGCTCTTCACCCAATTCTGGAGCCACGAGCTCTTCCGCTCAGAGGCCCCTGACACATTCCCCGAGCCCGTTCGCCCGCAGGAGTAGCAGCCATATGAAGGTCATGACCGTCGTCGGCACCCGACCCGAGCTCATCCGCCTCTCGCGGGTGCTCCTAAGGCTCGACAGGACAGCGGGTGTCGAGCACGTCTTGGTCCATACGGGGCAGAACTACGACTACGAACTCAACCAGGTCTTCTTCGAGGACCTCGGCATCCGCAAGCCCGACCACATGCTTGGGGTGGACACCTCGTCCCTGGGTGCGGTCCTCGGGGGGACGCTCGTCGCCGTCGAGGCCGTCATCCGGCACGAGCAGCCCGACGCGCTCCTCGTGCTGGGCGACACCAACTCGTGCATCGCCGCGCTCATGGCCCGGCGGATGAAGGTGCCCGTGTACCACATGGAGGCCGGCAACCGCTGCTTCGACCTCAACGTCCCCGAGGAGACCAACAGACGGCTCGTCGACCACGTCGCCGACTTCAACCTTGTCTACACCGAGCACGCACGACGCAACCTTCTGGCCGAGGGCTTGCACCCCCGTCGGATCCTCAAGACGGGTTCGCCGATGCGTGAGGTGCTCGATGCCTACCGCGCCGAGATCGACGCGTCAACGGTGCTTGCGGACAAAAAGCTGTCCCAGGGCGGCTACTTCCTCGTCAGCGCACACCGCGAGGAGAACGTCGACTCACCCGAACGACTCCGGATGCTCCTCGCGTGCCTCACGGCCGTGCACGACTCCTTCAGGCTCCCGGTCTTCGTCTCCACACACCCACGGACGCGCAAACGCCTCGAAGAACTCCCTGGCTGGTCGGAGCCTCAGGGCATTGTGTTTAGCGACCCCCTCGGGTTCCATGACTACAACAAACTCCAGCTCTCTGCCGCCTGCTGCCTTAGCGACTCGGGTACGATTGCTGAGGAGTCATCAATTTTAGGGTTTCCAGCCGTTACACTTCGCGACTCTATCGAAAGACCAGAGGCGCTCGACACAGGTGGCATCATGATGACTGGCCTCAAGTCCAGCGACGTCGTCCGCGCGGTTCGCGTTGCAATGGATTCGCCTTCAAACAGGCAGGGGGTTAGTCAAATCACTCCCGACGATTACCTCGTCACCAATACTAGCGAACGCACAGTAAACTTCATCCTGTCCACTGCGGGCCGCCATCACGCTTGGGCAGGAATTCGACAATAATGCAACGCATTACCATAACTTCCCACTTCTTTTGGCCGGCGCACGCAGCTGGCGGTCCGATCCGCAGTGTCAAAGCACTGATAGACAACTTCGACCGCCCAGAGGACCTTGAGGTCATCACGTCCGACCGCGATTTGGACGGCCCCTTACCGGGAACAATCCCGACCCAGGTGTGGGCACGACTCGGAGTCGTTCCGGTACTGCGAACTAGGCAGTTGCATCAACTCACCCGAGAATTCACATTGCGGGCGCGTCGTGGCGATCTGCTCTATGCAAATTCCTTGTTCGACCTTCGCTACTCCATCCTCCCGTCCATCCTCTGGGTCATCTGGGGAAAAGGCAGCAATATAGCGCTAGCTCCGCGCGGTGAACTGCACCCGGGGGCATTGGCCATCAAGGCCCGCAAAAAGCGCCTTTTCATCTCATTGCTGCGCACGCTGGGCGTTCTGCGCCAGGTAACATGGCATGCCACGAACCAAGACGAATTGAATCACATACTCAAAGTCTTCCCTGGTGCGTCCACCCTTGTTTCAGAGAACCAAACGTTACTCGGCACGACGGCAACCCTTGGGCGCCCACCAAATAATCCTCGGCAACTCATCTATGCGGGACGCATCACCCCCAAAAAGGGTCTTGATATCTTAATCATATCCCTCGCATCGGTCGACACGCCAGCGGTACTAAATGTTTGCGGCGGCTTCCGTCAGGACGAGCGCGCGTATGCCGAAGATTGCATCAAACAGGCGAACCAACTACCCAGCCATATCGTAGTGAACTTCTTGGGCCCCATACCCCACGACACCCTTTTGGGCATGTACGCACAACACGATCTGGCAGTCACCCCGACCGCGGGCGAGAATTTTGGGCACGCCTTCGCCGAGGCGCTCGCCCATTCGTGCCCAATAATGGTTCCACCAACAACCCCATGGACTGCAACAGCGGAACGGTTAGGCACTCTGGTCCCTGATCTGGATCCAGAGAATTGGGCCCACGCAATCAGGCGCTACCTCAATTCCACCGATGCAGAAATCCTCTCCGCCAAGAAGGCCGCCGGGGCCGAATATGAGAGCTGGCACTCGATGGGCAGTTCTTCAAGTCATCTATTCGCTAGGCTGACCGCCGCAACCACGTGAAGCTCTCAGCCTCTCCCCAAATTAGAGCCCTTATCAGCCCTTTCGGATCCGCTAGTTCCGCCGCACTCTCTGCCTTGGCACTCATAGTCGCAGCCAATGGGGGGCAACTACAAGAAATTGCGGGGTACGCTTTTGGTCTGAGTGTGGCCGCAATAGCAGGAGCACTGCTCGGGGGCGGAACCACGCTAAATTTCGCGACCGGGTCGAATTCCACCCGACAGGCGGTGAGAAGGGTTCGTGCCCAAATTGTTGGCCCTACTACGCTAATTCTCTCATCCCTCGCGTCTATTGTCTTTGGCCATCTTTCGGGCATTGACACCTCTGCGGCATTAGGAGGATCGCTCGCTGGCACAGCCAATAATCTTAGCGAAATTGAAGTCGCATACCTGAGAGGGCTCCTTCGAACCCCTAGCCTCATTGCGGTTGACACGTTGACAAAGTCAGGCGCAGTCGTCCTGACGCTACTCAACACGTCCGTAGCGACAGCCATTGCCACAACGTCCGCGATCCGGTTCATCATTTTGCTGTACCTAGCATGGCACGACCCTTCACGGTCGGGACATCACCGCTTGGCCACCTGCATGCGCCTGGCCTATGACGGAGATTTGTTTGGAACTTCCCTGCTATACGCCCTGATCGACAGGTCTCCTTTCCTACTCATGCCCTTGACTGCACCCCCATATCTAGCAGGCGTCTACTCGACTGCAATGTCGATGCAACAAGCAGCGTCCGGCGCGCTCATATCCGCACCACAGACGTTACTTTCGGTACGAAGAGAGGCTGGCGCACAGCGTTGGATGCGGGGAGTTGAAGCGATTGCAATTGGGGCTGCGACGGCCGGCGCTCTCTCGGCAGTGGTCGCCGGAGATAAAATCCAATCTCTCATGAGTCTTTCTCTCGCGGCTAACGACGCGGCGATCTGGGTTTACGTCTGGGCGTCCCTGCCAATTGCACTTTTCAATCGGACCCAGCACTTCAGGCTGATTCACTCCGGACGCAGGCGACACGTCTCTGCACTTCTGATGATGACTGTAATATCCCTCCTTGGCTGTGCGGCATTCGGTTTAGCGCACGGTTCGGCTAACATCGTATCCGTTGCGCCCTTGGCTGGGGAGGCAGTCGGACTAATCGCTTTAGTCACTGTTGTTCGACCAATCACGAAGGAGCACGCATGACGGCCACCTTGGTATTTTGGTTTGATAGCCCACCCCATGTGGAGCTCGGGGCTCTGACATCTTTGGCTCGTATCTGGCCTGCGGATGTCAAAGTTCTCCATTTCGAGGAGACCAGGAGTGAACGTCGGTCCCTCGGATGGTCCAATTATTCCGACGAAGGGTGGCCATTGGACTGGCGCAGGGTCGCAAAAGTAGACGTTGACGCCATCTTGCGCGCTTTCCCTCCAGGAGATGCCAATCACCATGTTTTTAATGGCTTGACGGGGAACGTCGGCAACGCTCTTCTACAGGCCACTCGAGTGGCACCACTCGCTGGGTTCACTGTTATGAGCGAGCGGCCGGGATCCTACGGACCGTTGGCTCGACGAGTGGCACGACGCCTCGGGATCCGGGCGAAGCATAAATGGCTACGCAGAAAGTTCGAGCCATCAGTTTCGCTGCTACTTCCGCTCGGACGTTTGGGAGTGGAGACTTTCCAATCTTATGGATGGCCAACTCACAAGATGGCGCCGTTCATGTACTGTCCGCCCGAACAAGCAACTAATCCCACGTTTCCCTCCATCGAGGTGCCGGAAGATGTCGTGAGAGTGCTTTACGTAGGGCGACTGTGCTTTACAACGAAGGGCACAGACACGCTGCTCCGAGCTTGGGAACTCCGTACCGTAAAAGGGGCAACACTGGACATCGTCGGAGACTATGGGCCCGACGCCGAAGCAGTGCACCAATGGGCTCCCAGATCCGACCACGTGCGGATGAGGGGAACCGTGCCAACCCGAGATCTCCTCAACGTGATTCAAGATTTCGACCTGGTCGTCGTACCAAGTGCTTTCGACGGCTGGAATGTGACGGTGAACTTGGCGCTACGGGCCGGGGTGCCCGTGCTTGCTACGCCGGACTCGGTCAGCGCGGACCTAGTCCACTTCAGTGGTGCGGGAGAAATATTTCCGACGGGAGATAGCGACGCATTGGCATCTTCGCTCGATAAGGCCGTCTCTGATCCAGCCGTCCTTCAGGCGTGGACCAGACGTGCGGAGGCGTATCGCGATCGAGTGTCACCTCAGACTGTTGGCGCCTACCTTGCTGGTTGCCTGGAGTTCTCCTTGGGGGTCGCTAAGCGGCGCCCAACGCCGCCGTGGGAGGCACCGCAGTGAGCAGGATCGTAATAGCAATATGCACCGTTCTAATCGGACTTTCCGCGACGAGCATTCCCGCGCTCACCCCATACAGCTTGTACCTACGCCTCTCGGCGGCCCTGATTTTGGGTGGGAGTTTCGTTCTTTCGCCCGCTAAAGGCTCGAATGATCGCCGAGCGCGCGGAATCTACTGGATTGCAGGTTTGCACGCTGCATTGTTGGTGACCCTTTTCGCAGTTCATCCTGCTGACCCCTTCCCCTTGGCTCGCCTGCTGGGGGTCCTACTGCTTTTGGGCGTGTCGTGGCCGCTGCATCGGAGCTATGAGGCGAGAGAAGTCGCAGACGGCATGTGGTCCGGAATATGCGTGCTACTCGTTCTTGGGATTGCCTTTACAGGATCAACCTCTATCGCATTCGAGCAAGGACGATTCCGGGGGGTCTTCGAGAACGCCAATCTTTTGGGCTTTGTTTCAGGGCTGCTCCTCTTTCTCGCTACTGTCCGCCAAGGGGGATGGACCAAGTTCGTCATGGTGATTGTCGCCATAGCCTCCCTATTGGCTTCCGCGAGTCGTTCCTCAGCGTTGGTATTCTTTGGCTTGATTGTTCTGCTTGGATTTTTCGCCGATAATCGCTTCGCTGTGAGATTTTCACTTGGTTTCACTGTGACTGCCGCAGCGATCGCGGCGTTCTACCCATCTATTCTTTTTGGGCACGATCTGTTTCGAGCCGGTAATTCGCGGATGCCTTCGATGGAGATTGCTCAGCTGGTTCTATCTGACAGCCCTCTCTTCGGCTATGGTTTCACGCGCGGTGGCGAAGTTATACTTGGCAACGTGGTTGCAGGATCCGCCTTCTCTTTCGCCATTATCGGAGGGCTCCTTGGGCTAACCTTTTTGGCGGCGACGTTCTACACCATGCTCCTCTCAAGCTGGAGGCTTTCGACCACGACAGGGTGCTTTGCGATCGCCCTTATCGCGTACTCCTTCTCTGAGGCGTGGCTTCTCACGATGAGTGGCCCCACCACGCTTCTTGCGATGATGGCCTGGCTCGCAATCGAGACTGGGGAGAAGAGGACTCGTAGTCGGGCTAGACGAACTGAGCCCCAATTCAGGTCGGTTCAGCGACGTTTGAGGCATTCCGTTCGTCCAGAAATTCCCGGTGCTCGTTACGGCGACCGTCGTGGATCTGCGACGGTCTAATCACCCGCCAGGTGCCAGATCTCGTACGCTTCTACACAATTGATTGGGAATCACGTGACCAGCAAGATCACCGTCGTCGGCACGGGCTACGTCGGCCTGTCCATGGCCGT
>NZ_PIPF01000021.1:0-2646 GCF_004025845.1 Janibacter hoylei PVAS-1 | reverse complement strand
CAATCTTTGCAACAGAGCCCACGCGACAGCTGCTCGCGCAGGCTGGGTGCCAAGCTCTCGGGTAACATCAAGGCCCGATCCTTGGAGCCCTTGCCCTCCCGCACGATGATCGTGCCGTGATCGAAATCCAGATCCTTGACCCGCAGTTGCAAACCCTCACTGATCCGCATGCCCGTTCCATACAGAAGCTGGGCGAACAAACGATGCTCGCCTTCCAGAAAACCGAGGATGCGAACCACTTCATCCGGGGTCAGCACCACCGGCAAGCGCCGCGACGGCCGAGGTCTTCCGATCTCCTGAAGCCAGGGCAGATCCGTGCACAGCACCTTGCCGTAGAAGAACAGCAAGGCCGCCAATGCCTGACGATGCGTGGAGACCGAAACCTTGCGCTCGTTCGCCAGCCAGGACAGAAATGCCTCGACTTCGCTGCTGCCCAAGGTTGCCGGGTGACGCACACCGTGGAAACGGATGAAGGCACGAACCCAGTGGACATAAGCCTGTTCGGTTCGTAAGCTGTAATGCAAGTAGCGTATGCGCTCACGCAACTGGTCCAGAACCTTGACCGAACGCAGCGGTGGTAACGGCGCAGTGGCGGTTTTCATGGCTTGTTATGACTGTTTTTTTGTACAGTCTATGCCTCGGGCATCCAAGCAGCAAGCGCGTTACGCCGTGGGTCGATGTTTGATGTTATGGAGCAGCAACGATGTTACGCAGCAGGGTGACGGTGTTCGGCATTCTGAATCTCACCGAGGACTCCTTCTTCGATGAGAGCCGGCGGCTAGACCCCGCCGGCGCTGTCACCGCGGCGATCGAAATGCTGCGAGTCGGATCAGACGTCGTGGATGTCGGACCGGCCGCCAGCCATCCGGACGCGAGGCCTGTATCGCCGGCCGATGAGATCAGACGTATTGCGCCGCTCTTAGACGCCCTGTCCGATCAGATGCACCGTGTTTCAATCGACAGCTTCCAACCGGAAACCCAGCGCTATGCGCTCAAGCGCGGCGTGGGCTACCTGAACGATATCCAAGGATTTCCTGACCCTGCGCTCTATCCCGATATTGCTGAGGCGGACTGCAGGCTGGTGGTTATGCACTCAGCGCAGCGGGATGGCATCGCCACCCGCACCGGTCACCTTCGACCCGAAGACGCGCTCGACGAGATTGTGCGGTTCTTCGAGGCGCGGGTTTCCGCCTTGCGACGGAGCGGGGTCGCTGCCGACCGGCTCATCCTCGATCCGGGGATGGGATTTTTCTTGAGCCCCGCACCGGAAACATCGCTGCACGTGCTGTCGAACCTTCAAAAGCTGAAGTCGGCGTTGGGGCTTCCGCTATTGGTCTCGGTGTCGCGGAAATCCTTCTTGGGCGCCACCGTTGGCCTTCCTGTAAAGGATCTGGGTCCAGCGAGCCTTGCGGCGGAACTTCACGCGATCGGCAATGGCGCTGACTACGTCCGCACCCACGCGCCTGGAGATCTGCGAAGCGCAATCACCTTCTCGGAAACCCTCGCGAAATTTCGCAGTCGCAACGCCAGAGACCGAGGGTTAGATCATGCCTAGCATTCACCTTCCGGCCGCCCGCTAGCGGACCCTGGTCAGGTTCCGCGAAGGTGGGCGCAGACATGCTGGGCTCGTCAGGATCAAACTGCACTATGAGGCGGCGGTTCATACCGCGCCAGGGGAGCGAATGGACAGCGAGGAGCCTCCGAACGTTCGGGTCGCCTGCTCGGGTGATATCGACGAGGTTGTGCGGCTGATGCACGACGCTGCGGCGTGGATGTCCGCCAAGGGAACGCCCGCCTGGGACGTCGCGCGGATCGACCGGACATTCGCGGAGACCTTCGTCCTGAGATCCGAGCTCCTAGTCGCGAGTTGCAGCGACGGCATCGTCGGCTGTTGCACCTTGTCGGCCGAGGATCCCGAGTTCTGGCCCGACGCCCTCAAGGGGGAGGCCGCATATCTGCACAAGCTCGCGGTGCGACGGACACATGCGGGCCGGGGTGTCAGCTCCGCGCTGATCGAGGCTTGCCGCCATGCCGCGCGAACGCAGGGGTGCGCCAAGCTGCGGCTCGACTGCCACCCGAACCTGCGTGGCCTATACGAGCGGCTCGGATTCACCCACGTCGACACTTTCAATCCCGGCTGGGATCCAACCTTCATCGCAGAACGCCTAGAACTCGAAATCTAACGTCCGTTCGGGCATCGAGGTCCATGTCGGGGTGGGACGGGCCCGTGGCTTCAAGATCACTTGCAGTCCGACCGCGATGTCTTGGTTGCGCGAGAGGTTGTCGATATCCTCCACTTCCATCATCAACCCTGGATAATGCCGCCGCCGTCATCGCCGCCGACGCCCGTGCCGGGCTTTTCGGGCCTGTCAGGCTTGCTCGGCCTTCAGCCTGCCTGGGCGAGATCTCCGGCGGACGGATTAACGGCGGAGCTTCGCCGCCTTTCGTGCGTGTGAAGGCCGAAGATAGTTCTCTCAAAAACATCCGTTTATGAGAGATACCAAATGTCATTTTCAGAAGACGACTGCACCAGTTGATTGGGCGTAATGGCTGTTGTGCAGCCAGCTCCTGACAGTTCAATATCAGAAGTGATCTGCACCAATCTCGACTATGCTCAATACTCGTGTGGGCTCTGTTGCAAAAATC